>NZ_FZMO01000487.1 GCF_900197875.1 Frankia canadensis
GATTCCGTGAGAGCGGCGAGATACGCGGCCAAAGCAGTGGAAATGTCCACAGCCGGTTTCTCCGAAGCGGCGTCCCCGAACGCCCGTTTTCGGCCACAGAGCCGAGTACCGCAGGTCGCGGTGCTGGGTGGGGCACCGGAGACGAGTCAGGGCCCCGCATCCAAGGGTGCCGTCTTTCACGGTACTCGGTTGAGCCGGCCGCCCAACCGCGGCGGACCGGCAGTCGGGTCACGTCTCGTGGCCGCGGGCGCGGGCGCGACGGACCGCCTCATCGACCATGCGCTGGGCGACGACGGCGAGTTTGACGTTCTCGCGCTGGCTGATCACGCGCAGCCGCGCGAACGCCTCCTCCGCGGTCGCGCCGGTACGCCCACGCAGCAACCCGATGGCCTGGTCGATGACCGGCCTGCTCGACAGCGCCGTCTGAAGCTGGATCGTGAGGTTCAGCGCCTGGGCCAGCACTTGGGCGTTGTGGACCGCGACCGCCGCCGGGGCGGCGAACAGCTCGCCGAGTTCGGCGGCGTGCTCGTCGAAGACGTCCTTGCCGTGGGCGTAGACGTTGATCGCCCCTACCACCTGGTCCGGTAGCAGCAGCGGCAGCGACAGGGCGCTGTGCACCCCGAGGCGGCTGACCCGGGGGCCGAAGCGCGGCCACTGCCGGTCGCCGCCCAGGGATCCCGAGCGGACCGTGCGCCGGTCGAGGGTGGCGGTGATGCAGGGGCCCTCGTTGAGGACGACATACTGGATCTCGTCGATGTCCCGGACGAATGGCGCGCTCGCGGCCAGCGCCTCGATCCGGGTGCCATCCCGGTCGGCGCGCAGCAACGTCACCCCGGCGCCGTCGGCGCCGGGGAT
>NZ_FZMO01000195.1 GCF_900197875.1 Frankia canadensis
CCCTGCTCCCGACGCTGACACCGACGACCCCCGTCGGCGCCGGTGGCGGTCAGGGCGGCGGAGGGCAGGGCGGCGGTGGCGGTCAGGGCGGTGGCGGTCAGGGCGGTGCCGGCCAGGGCGGGACAGGCTGAGCGGGCAGGCAGGAGGTTCACCGATGCGGATCCTGGTCGTCGACAACTACGACTCGTTCGTGTTCAACCTGGTCCAGTACCTCGGCCAGCTGGAGACGGCGTGCGTGGTGCGGCGCAACGACGAGGTCACACCGGACGAGCTCGCCGGCCTCGGCGTCGACGGCGTGCTGCTCTCCCCCGGCCCGGGCACGCCCGAGGCCGCCGGGGTGAGCATCCCGATGGTGCGGGCCTGTGCACGGGACCGGGTGCCGCTGCTCGGCGTCTGCCTCGGGCATCAGGCGATCGGCGTGGCGTTCGGCGCGACCGTCGACCGGGCGCCCGAGCTGCTGCACGGTCGGACGTCCGAGGTGCGTCACGACCGGGTCGGCGTCCTCGCCGACCTACCGTCACCGTTCATCGCGACCCGCTACCACTCGCTCGCCGTCGAGGAGAGCACCCTGCCGGCGGAGATCGAGGTGACCGCCCGGACGGCCAGCGGCGTGGTGATGGCGCTGCGGCACCGGGAGCTGCCGCTGGAGGGCGTCCAGTTCCACCCCGAGTCGGTGCTGACCCAGGGCGGCCACCTGATGCTCGCCCGCTGGCTGGAGCGGTGCGGCGATGGCGGGGCCGCCCGACGCCTGGCCCCCGGCCTGTCCGACGAGGTCGAGACCCTGCGCGCCGCCGCCTTCGCCTGAGCCAGCCAGACCGGCCTCACGTCGGTCAGTTCGGCTCGGCGCCGGGCCGCCCTGAGGCCGCTCGCAGGTCGGCGGCGGGCAGGCGGGCGTCCGGGTTCTCGGTGACACGGTAGCCGAGCCGGTAGGCGCTGACGTACTGGCGGTAGATCGTGACCTGCGGGTCGTCGCGCAGATGGGCACGCAGGGCCGCGATGTCCCCGATGGCGGTGATCCGGAACGGCGGGGAGAACACCTCGCCACCGAGCAGCAGCGTGTTGCCGACGCAGCGCACCGCCGTGCGGGCGGTGACCCGGCGGTCCATGATGGTCATCGCCTCGGCGCCGCCGGCCCACAGGGCGTTCACGACCGCCTGGACGTCCTGCTGGTGCACGACCAGGTCGTCCGGGCCCGGGGCCGCGACGCCGGGCGGGTAGGGCCCGTGCCGGCTGGACGCCGGCGCGTCGTTCAGCTCGACGGTCAACGCCGGCCCGCGCACCGCCGCCGCACCCACCGGCCCGGCGAGTCCCGCGGCAAGCGCCTGCGCGGCCGCGTCCGGACCCGACCGCCCCCCGCCACCCGTCGGCGACCCGGCTGTAGGCGACCCACCCGGCGACACCGACCCGCCCGGCGAGGTCGACGGCGACGCGGAGCCGGACGGGCCACGACCCTCGCTCCCGACCACCGGTCCCGGCACGTCCGAGGATCCTGCCGAGGCCTCCCGGCGGGCGTCGACACGGCGCGACTCGGCGGCGACGACCCCGGGGATCCCACCGGCGACGAGGGCGGTGTCCTCACGATCGCCGGCGGACCCGAACGGCCCCACGTGCCCGACGACAACTCCCGCCAGCAGACCGAGGCAGAACACCACCCCGACCACGACGACCCGCCGCCCTCGCCGCGGCGCACCCGGCTGTCCAGGCCGCACCGCCGCCAACCGGCCTCGCCATGCCGCCGCCAGCCGGCCTCTCCAGGCGGCCGCCAGCCAGGCAGGCCGCGCCGCATCCACGCCCGGACGGTCTTCCTCATCGCCGCCGGCGCTCGCGGCGGCTTCGTCGCCGGCTCCGTCCATCTCGCCGCGGGTGATCACCACCGCCGACCTCGATTCCCGCGCGCCAGCCGGGCGCGTCGAGTCGGGGGCGGATCGCGGGCGGGCGCCGCGCACGGGCATGGGCACGCCGGGCGGGGCGATCCGTCCGCCGCGTCGGAGTCACCGCCCCCGCCGCAGGCTACGCGGCCCGCGACACGGTTGAGCCCACGTCAGCGCGGCGTGGCGCGCATGTCCGCACAATTCCCGGCTCGATACCCCGTCCGCGCCCGGCGCGCCGCGGCCTGGCGGCGCTGTCACCGGGAGACAGACCCACCTGCCGGTACGCAGCCGGCGTGTCCGTCGGCGGGCTGTTTACCCTGGTGCCCAGCGCGGGATCGTCACCGGGGCCGCGCCCACGGCAGCGGCGACGGTCGCCGCTCGTCCACGCATGGTCAGCCGAGGAGTTCCGCAGTGCCCGAGTCGCGACGCCGCAAGCCGAAGAAGCAGACGCAGAGCACCACCACCAGCCAGGCCCGGCGCAGCCGGCCGCCGTCGCCGCCCTGGTTCGGCGGTCTGATCCTGGCCTTCTTCCTCATCGGCATCGTCTACCTGCTCGTCTACTACTTCTCCAACGGCGGCGTGCTGGGGATGGAGGCGTTGGGCGGCTGGAACATCCTCGTCGGCTTCGGTTTCGTCGTCATTGGGCTGGCAGTGTCAACCCAGTGGCGCTGACCCGGCGGCGGGTTCGGCAATAGCGCCCTCCGTCGGCCAGTCCGCCGGGGGCCCGGCGGAACTTGCATGGCTGTCATCTATCCACAACCGTTGTCCACAATTGTGGATATCACCCATCCGGGGAGGATCGGCGAAGGGCAACCCGGTGGGCACTGGTCGCGCCCCGCTCGCGGGTTCTTCGCCGGGAGGCTGATGCCGCCGTCCGCCGTCGGTAGTGTTCGCGGGGCGTTACTGGAGGCATTGGTGGACTGGGGAACACTGGTCGCGACGGTCAGCGGAGCCGTCATCGCGATCTCGGGCACGGTGCTGGCGGACCGGGTCCGCGCCCGCGACGACGACGGCCGGGCGCGGCGGGAACGCCGCCAGGACACCTACGTCGCCTTCATCGTGGCGGCCGGCGTCTGCCACACCCGGTTACGTCAGATCGCCGGTGACACGTCGGCGCTGCCCGCCGACCGGGACGCGCGCTCGCGCACGGTCCTGGCGGACGCGGGCATCTACGACGTGCGGGAACGGCTGTTCCTGGACGCCTCACCGCCGGTGGTCGCCGCCGGCCAGCTGATGTTCGAGCGGCTGCGGGAGCTGCGCCGCTGTGTCGCGGCCGGCGCCGGCCACGCGTCGCCAGCGTTCCACGATGCCTACCATCCCTACCTCGACGCCGTGTGGCGCTACCGGGCCGCGGTTCGCGCCGAGCTGGAGGCGCCCGGCCTGGCCCCCGTGACCTTCGGCTGGGGGAGCTGGGACGGCACGGACCGGTGCCCGGTGTGCCGACAGGCACTCGCCGGCGGCTAGACAGGCGCGGCCGACGGCTCCCGCGGTCCGTCAGCGGGCGAGGACGGCGGAGCGCAGCCGGGCGACGGTGGCCTCGGGGTCGCGGGCGGCCACGATGAGGCGGCGGAACTCGCCGCCCGGGCGGACCTCCACCACCACCGCCGGGCGGCCCCGGTACACGGCGGCGAAGTCCCGGCCGTGCCGGGAGTGCCACGTGCCAAGCGCGATCACCCGCGGAATGCCGGTGCCCGGCATCCGCAACCCGTGCAGTTCGGTGAACGGCTCCGGCGCCGAGCGCACGTCCAGCACCTCGTCGAGCCCGACGGAGACGTCCCCGCGTAGCGCGCCGAGCCGCTCCAACCCGCTCATTACGACTTCGACCCGCTTTTCCCTTATCTCCAGGCTGGCCACCGCACCCACGTTAGTGCGCCCGGCCCCGCCAGCGCCCCGAAAACGGGCCTGACGTGCTCAGGTGGACGGCGACGGGCGGGCGTAGGCCTCGGCATCCTCGGCACGGATGACGTACATCACCGCGTTGATCAGAGCCAGGTGGGTGAACGCCTGCGGGAAGTTGCCGAGGTGGCGGCCGCTGTGCGGATCGATCTCCTCGGCGTAGAGGTCCAGCGGGCTCGCGAGGCTCAGCAGCCGCTCGCAGAGCTGCCGGGCCCGGGTCAGCTCACCGATCTCCACCAGCGCCGACACCAGCCAGAACGAGCAGATCAGGAACGCGCCCTCCTCGCCGCTGACCCCGTCGTCGGTCTCGTCGGTGCGGTAGCGCAGCACCAGGCCGTCCTCGGTGAGCTCCTCGGCGACCGCGAGCACGGTGGCCTTGACCCGCTCGTCGGAGGCGGGCAGGAAGCCGAGCAGCGGCATCAGCAGCAGCGACGCGTCCAGCGCCTTCGACCCGTAGTACTGGGTGAAGACGCCGCGGTGGTCGGCGCCCCGCTCGCAGACGTCGGCGTGGATCTCCTCGGCGATGGTCTTCCACCGGGCGGCGGTCTTCGTGTCCCCGCGCATCTGCGCGAGCCGGCGGCCGCGGTCGAGCGCGACCCAGCACATCATCTTGGAGACGGTGAAATGCTGCGGGGCCCCGCGGACCTCCCACATCCCGCAGTCCGGCTCGCGCCAGTGCGCCGCGGCGGCCTCGACGAGACGCACCAGCACCGGCCACAGCCGCTCCGAGAGGTAGTCGCGCGACTTGGTGTGCAGGTAGACGGAGTCGAGGACGACGCCCCACACGTCGTGCTGGTGCTGCAGCGCGGCGGCGTTGCCGACCCGGACCGGTGACGCGCCCTCGTAGCCGGACAGATGGCCGAGGATCTCCTCGTCGATGCGCGGCTCGCCGCCGACCCGGTACATCACCTGGATGTCGTCGTCGTCATGCTCGGCGACGTCGGCGATGAACGAGAAGAAGTCGTTGGCCTCGTAGTCCAGGCCGAGGGTGTACAGGCCCCACAGGGCGAAGGTGGAGTCGCGCAGCCAGCTGTAGCGGTAGTCCCAGTTGCGCTCCCCGCGGGGCGTCTCCGGCAGCGACGTGGTGGCCGCCGCGAGCAGCGCGCCGGTCGGCGCGTAGGTCAGGCCCTTGAGCGCCAGCGCGCTGCGCTGCAGGTGACGTCGCCACGGATGGTCGGGGAACATGCCGCGCGAGAGCCACTGCCGCCAGAACTCCGTGGTGCGCTCGACCGCGTTGCAGGCCTGCAGGTAGGTGTCCGGCAGCAGCGGGTCCTCGGGCCGCCAGGTCAGGGCGACGAACGCCGTGTCGCCCTCGCGCAGCGTGGTGCGAGCCAGCGCGCGGCGGCCGTCGAAGCCGAGCCGCAGGTCGGTGCGCAGCCGCAGCGTGATGTTCGTGCCCGCGTGGCTGATCACCCCGGACGAGTAGTCCTCCGCCTCGTACTGCCAGGACTCGGCGTGCCGTCCATAGTCGAAGTTCGGCTCGCAGACCAGGCTGAGGTCGACCGTGCCGTGCTCGCAGCGGGCGAGGCGCAGCAGCACGTGGTCGGCGTCCCAGTCGCTGGGGGTGCGGCGGTGCGTCTTGGAGCGCAGATGGGTGCGATGCCAGCGGCCGACGACCAGGCAGTCGGTGACGATGAGCCAGCCGTTCGGGGTCTGCCAGGTCGTCTCGAGGATGTTGGTGCCGGGCAGGTAGCGGCGGCCGGCGGGGATCTGCGTGCGGTCCGGGCCGAAGCGGAACCCGCCAGCGGAGCGGTCCAGCACCGAACCGAAGACGCTCGGCGTGTCCGGCCGCGGCACGCACATCCACTCGACGTTGCCACTGGGCGCGACCAGGCAGCTCGTCTCGCAGTCGGAAAGGAATCCGTATTCCGCGATGGGCGGGAACGGGCTGCCCCCGCTGCGTCGTACCGGCGAGTGCGCCACCCGATCCCCCTGACCACGACCTGCCACGGCTTCCATCGCGACCCCCGCCGGTGCGCCGCGAACCCCCGCCCCGAACGGGACGCCGCAGGAACGGCACTATGAGTACTGGCAAGATAGCGAATCGTAGCCGCTACTCAGCATGGTGCAAGCACCACGCCCGCCCGGCAACTCGGCGCCGATCTCCACCCGACCTGTGGTTGCGTGGGGCCATGACCGCGCATCCCACCGGCCCCGCCGACCCCACGGGCCCAGCCGATCCAGCCGGCGCCGACGCCGGCGAACCGCCCGGCCCGGCCGAGGCGAGCTGGTCACCGCCGCTGTGGCGGGTGGGGCTGTACGCGCTGGGCGGCACCGTCGCCGCGCTGGTCGCGGCGGTCGGGCCGCTGGCCTGGCGGGTCGGCTCGCTCGACGCGGCCGGCCGGCTGCTCGTCGGCGTTCTCGCCGCCGGGCTCTGGGTGCTGGCCGCCCGCGACCTACTCGCCCGCCCGGCGCTGCGGGTCGGACCGGACGGCGTGGACCTCGTCGACGGCGCCCGCCGCCGGCATCTACCCTGGGCGGCGGTGGTGGACGTCCGCGCCGGCACCCTCCCCCACAACCGCCGCGCCGTGCACCTGCGCACCCTGGAGATCGAGACGATCGACGGCCCGATCCTGCTGACCCGCCGCCAGCTCGGCGCCGACCCCGGCCCGATCGCCGACCATGTCAACCAGGTCCGCCGCTGCCACGGCTGACGCCTGCCCGGCAGCCCGGCAGCCCGGACACCCGGCAGCCCGGACACCCTGCCCGCAGCCCCCACCGCGTTGCGGTCTCCTACCGCCGACCTCGCCGCCCGTCGCCTGCTGCCGCCCACGGCCTCACCCACCGCGACCCGGCACCACCCAACCTTGATCATCTCCGGCCTGGGTGGCGACCAGAACAGCGAGGGGTGGGGCGGATCTGCCGGACTTCCCACCGGTGGGAAGCGGGTGCACGGGACATCGTCGCCGTGTCGCAACTTCGCGGCCCGCTGTCCGTTCTGCCGCGAAAACGCGACACAGGCCGCCGTGACAGTGCCAGAACACGGCCACCACGAACGGCCACGACACCGCGGCGGGGGCGGCCTAGACCAGGGCGGTGGACTTGACGACGGCGGCGAGGAACAGCGCCGCGACGATGGCGGTCACCGCGCCGGCCTGGACCCAGGCGAGGCGGCGGGGCACGTAGGCGTAGATGAGCCCGATGAGGGCGCCGACCGCCAGGCCGCCGAGATGGCCCCACTTGTCGATGCTGCTGAACGTGAACGTGATGGCCAGGTTGATCCCGATCACGACGAGGATCTGCCCGGAGTCCACCCGCAGCCGGCGGGCGATCACGTAGTAGGCGGAGAAGAAGGCGAAGATCGCCGTGGACGCGCCGACCGAGGCCGTCGTCAGCCCGCCGAGCAGGTAGCTCAGCGTGTTGCCGCCGACCGCGCCCGCCACGAAAAGGCCGAGGTAACGGGCCCGGCCGAGCAGCGCCTCCAGCTGGTATCCCAGCAGGAACAGCGCGTACATGTTGAACAGGATGTGCAGTACGCCCGCGTGCAGGAACGCCGGCGTCAGCAGTCGGTAGTACTGGTCATCGACCGCGATCCGGTAGCCGATCATCGCGAAGCGGTCGGTGAACTCGTTGCCGGTGGACCCGCTGCCGAGGCCCGGCAGGCCCTGCAGGAAGTAGGCGACGACGCAGATCCCGATGAGGATCTGGGTGACCAGCGCCTGCCCGGCGAGACGCACCCGCCCCCCGAGCACGGTCCGGGCCTCCCGCGGCGGCCGCCCGATC
>NZ_FZMO01000193.1 GCF_900197875.1 Frankia canadensis
CGCCCGCGACAGCGGGATGCCGCTCGCCGGAGCCGGGGAGCCGCGACCTGCCTGCGGTGAGGGAAGAGGGATGGTGGTCCGCCGTGCGTGTGGACATCTGGAGTGACGTCGTCTGCCCCTGGTGCTACGTGGGCAAGGCCCGGTTCGACCGGGCGCTGGACGCGTTCGAGCACCGCGGCGAGGTGGTGGTGCATTTCCACTCCTACGAGCTGGCCCCGGGCCTGCCCCGCGGCGGCTCCGAGCCGCTGCTCGACGCACTCGCCCGCAAGGTCGCCGACGTGCCCGCCGCCGAGATCGCGCGCAGGGAGCACCGCGTCGCCGACGCCGCCCGCGCCGAGGGGCTCGACTACCGCAGCGACCGGCGCAACGGCAGCACCTTCGACCTGCACCGGCTGCTGCACCTGGCCGCCGACGCGGGCCGGCGGAGCGAGGCGGTCGCCGCGCTGAACCAGGCCCACTTCGGCGCCGCCCGCGACGTGTTCGATCCCGAGGTGGCCGTCGAGGTGTTCACCGGCGCCGGCCTGGACCCGGTCGAGATCCGCCGGGTGCTCGCCGGTGACGCCTACGCCGACCGGGTCTTCGCCGACGAACGCGCCGCCCACGACCTGCGCATCACCGGCGTGCCGTTCGTCGTCATCGACGGCACCGTCGGCGTGTCCGGGGCGCGTCCCACCGAGCTGTTCACCCGCGCCCTCGACCAGGCCTGGGCGCGCCGCCCCCGCCAGCGCGTCGCCTGAGCCACCTCCCCACCCGCGTGCCGCCCATCCCTGCGCCACCAGCCCGAAGGCGGGGGAGGACACCATGACCGCACCCGCCGATCCCGGTGGGGCGCCGTTCACGGGAACGGCCAGCGAGCACCGCGCGCACAACCAGGCGTACTGGGACGAGCGTGTCGCCCTGCACCTGGCCAGTGACCTCTACGACGTCGACAGGTTCCGGGCGCGGCGCGACACGCTGCGCCCGTTCGAGGTCACCGAGGTCGGCGACGTCACCGGCCGCCGCCTGGCCCACCCACAGTGCCACTTCGGGCTGGACACGCTGTCGTGGGCGGCACGCGGCGCCCAGGTCAGCGGTCTGGACTTCTCCCCGGCGGCGATCGCCGCGGCCCGCGCGCTCGCCGCCGAGTGTGACCTGCCCGCCCGTTTCGTCGTCGCCGACGTGTACGACGCCCCGGCAGTCCTCGGCGCGGGGGCGTACGACATCGTCTACACCGGGTTCGGCGCGCTGGTGTGGCTGGACGATCTGACCCGCTGGGCCGCGGCGATGGCCGCCCTGCTCACCCCGGGCGGCTTCCTGTACCTGGCCGAGTTCCATCCCTTCGCCGGCATCCTCGACGAGACCGACGGCCGGTGCGTCACCGAGGACTACTTCGCCGGCGGCCCCCGCCGCTGGGAGAGCACCGGTTCCTACGCGGACGCGCGGGCGGTGACCACGGCGAACATCACCGTCCAGCGCGACCACACCCTCGGCGAGATCGTCAGCGCGGTGGCGGGCGCGGGCCTGCGCGTCGAGTTCCTCCACGAGCATCCCGTCACCCTGTTCGCCCGCACGGCCGCTCTGCGCCGCGGCCCCGACAGGCTGTTCCGCCCACCCGCCGGGGCGCCCCGGGTGCCGCTGACCTACACCCTGCGCGCCGCGAAACCACCGCTGTGACGCCGGCCGCTCGGGTACGGTCGGCGCCGTGAAGGACACCACGGCGGCGCACACCGCCCCGGCGCAGACCCCCCAGGCGCAGGTCACCACGGCGCGGGCGTCCAGGAGCCCCCTCACGACCCCCGTCACACCCGGCACCACGACACGCGACGCCGCGGCCGCTCACCCCGCCGCGGACGGCGTCGACAGCGCCGCGGAGGGCGTCGACAGTGAGGGGCTGCACCGGCGGCACGCGCCGAGCGCGGCCGCGTTCGACCTGGTGTTCACCCACTGCCGGATCGTGGGGGACGTCGCCGCCGCGCTGCTGGCCGCCGGTGCCGCGCCGCGCGCCGACCGGGAGCTGCTGCGCGCCGGGGCGCTGCTGCACGACATCGGCGTCTACCGCCTCTACGACGCCACCGGCCGCCTCGACCACGCCCAGTACCTGCGCCACGGCGTGCTCGGCCACGCGCTGCTCGCCGCCGAGGGCCTGCCCGAGAGCCTGTGCCGCTTCTGCTCGTGTCACACCGGCGTCGGTCTGACCCGTGAGGACATCGAGGTTGGCGGCCTGCCGATCCCGCCCGCGGACTACCTCGCCGAGACGGTCGAGGAACGGCTCGTCATGTACGCCGACAAGTTCCACTCCAAAAGCCATCCGGGCAGCTTCCTCACCGTCGACGCCTACCGGGCCCATGTGCGCCGTTTCGGCGCGGCGAAGGTGCGGGGCTTCGACGCGCTCGTCGCCGAGTTCGGCGTCCCCGACCTGGCCCGTCTCGCCACCGCCCGCGGCATGACGATCGTCACCGGCTGAGCGCCGCCCGCTCGGCGCCATCCGGACGCCGCACCGCGCGGCGCCACCACCGGGCCGCCAGGCGCAGTCCCGCGCGCGCCAGGACACCCACGCCGAGCGCGGGCGGGGGCGAGGAGTCGCGTCAACGGCTACGGGGGGATGGGGCAGGTGAGCGCGGGTCCACTGGCACGGCGACTGGGGACGGGCGACGCGGTCGTCGTCGGCCTCGGCGCGATGATCGGCGCGGGGGTGTTCACCGCGTTCGCCCCGGCGGCGCGGGCGGCGGGGTCATGGCTGCTCGTCGGGCTCGCCGCCGCCGCGCTCGTCGCCTACTGCAACGCCACCAGCTCGGCGTGCCTGGCCGTCCGCTACCCGACGTCGGGCGGCACCTACGTCTACGGCCGGGAACGCCTCGGCGAGCTGTGGGGATACCTGGCCGGCGTCGCGTTCGTCGTCGGCAAGACCGCGTCGTGCGCGGCGATGGCACTGGGCGTCGGCGGCTACGCCTGGCCCGCGCACGCCCATCTCGTCGCCGTCGCCGCCGTCCTCGCGCTGACCGGCGCCGACCTCGCCGGGGCGCATCGCGGGGCGTTGCTGACCCGGCTGCTCGTCACGGTCGTGCTGATCGTCCTCGCCGTGGTCGTCGTCGCCTGCCTGACCTCCTCCGCGGCCGACGCCGATCAGCTCACGCTGAGCGCGCCGGCGCCCGGTGGAGCCCGCGGGGTGTTGCGGGCCGCCGGGCTGCTGTTCTTCGCCTTCGCCGGCTACGCGCGGGTGGCGACCCTCGGCGAGGAGGTCCGCGACCCGGCGCGCACAATCCCCCGCGCCATCCGGATCGCACTCACCGTCACCCTCATCGTGTATCTGCTGGTCGCGGTGGCGGTGCTGGTGGTGCTCGGCGCCGGGCGGCTCGCCGGGGCGGACGCGCCGCTGGTCGACGCGGTACGCGCCGCCGGCGCCGGCGGGCTCGCCGTGCCGGTGCGCCTCGGGGCGGTGCTGGCGGCGTGCGGGTCGCTGCTCGCGCTGCTGCTCGGGGTGTCGCGGACCACGCTGGCGATGGCCCGCGACGGGCATCTGCCCGCCGCCCTGGCCGCCGTCCATCCACGCCGGGGGGTGCCCCACCACGCGCAGCTCGCCGTCGGTGTCGCCGTGGCCGTGCTCGCCGGCCTCGCCGACCTGCGCGCCGCGATCGGCTTCTCCTCGTTCGGGGTGCTCGTCTACTACGCGATCGCCAACGCCTCGGCGTGGACGCTGCGCGACGACGAGGGCCGCCCGCCGCGGGTGGTGCCCGCCGTCGGGTTCGCCGGCTGTCTGCTGCTGGCGTTCACCCTGCCCGTGGGCGCCGTCGTGACCGGCACGGCGATCCTCGCCGCCGGTCTCGCCCTGTACGCCGCGCGCCGCGTGGGGCGACGCCGGCGGTAGCGTGGGCCTGGATGATCGATCGACGGCGGGCGGGGGTTTGCGATGACGGGCGAGATCGTCCCCGCCGGGGATGGCGTGCCGCCGGCGCTGCCCACGCCGAGCTCCGCGATGCCGGTCATGCCCGTCGTTCCGGCGGGGCCGGTGGTCGTCGTCACCGAGGTGGGACCCTCCGGTGCGGGGCCGTCCGCGGGGCAGGGGCCGTCCGGCGCGTCGGGCTCAGCCGGTCCGGTGGGGTTGAGTCCGGCGCTGGCCGGGCGGATCGGGGAGTACGCGCGGGCGGCGCGGGCGGCGTCGACGTGGCGCGCCTACGACAGCGACCTGCGCCAGTTCCACGGCTGGTGCGCCCGCCAGCCCACCCCGCTGTGCCCGCTTCCCGCGAGCCCCGCCACCGTCGCCGGCTACGTCGCCACCCTGGCCGACGCCGGCTACAAACCCTCCACGATCCGCCGCCGCCTCGCCGCGATCTCCGTGGCCCACCAGCTCGCCGGCCACCCGAATCCGGCCGCCGCCCCCGAGGTCGGCGCGGTGTGGGACGGGGTGCGCCGTACCCGCGGGATCCGCCCGACCCGCAAGGCCGCCCTCGACACCGAGCTGCTCACCCGCGTCGTCGCCGACCTGCGCGAGGACACGCTCGCCGACGTGCGCGACCGGGCGCTGCTTCTCATCGGCTTCGCCGGCTGCCTGCGCCGCGCCGAACTCGTCGGCCTCGACGTCGCCGACCTCGACGAGACCCCCGACGGCCTCGCCGTCACCATCCGCAGCTCCAAGACCGACCAGGCCGGCGCCGGCGCGCTCGTCGGCATCACCTACGGCTCCCACCGCCCCACCTGCCCGGTGCGCGCCTGGCAGGCCTGGTCGAGTGCCGCCGACCTGCGCAGCACCGGCGGCCCGGCGTTTCGCGGGGTCAACCGGCACGGCCAGGTCGGCGCGACGAGGCTGCACCCGGGCTCCGTCGCCCGCATCGTGCAGCGCCGGGTGGCCGCCGCGGGCCTCGACCCCGCCGACTTCGCCGGCCACTCGCTGCGCTCCGGCTTCGCCACCGCCGCCGCCCGCGCCGGCGTCCCCGACCGTTCGATCATGCGCCAGGGCCGCTGGCGCTCCGCGGCCAGCCTCGACGGCTACGTCCGCGCCGGCCGACTGTTCGACCGCGACAACCCGTCGGGCCGCGTCGGGCTCTGACCCCGACGGGGCCGGAGGGACCCGCTCGAGGCCCGCGCCACGCGGCGGGGGCGTTCAACGCCGCCACCAACGGTCCAGGGTCACCGCGATCAGAGCCCCCCACAGCTGGACGACGATCCCACCAGGGTCCGTCAGCCCGCCGCCGACGAGTCCGACCGCGACCACGCACACCGCCGCGAGCAGGATCGGGGGGTGCCAGCGGCGTGGATCACGCTGCGGCGATCGCGGGTGTACCGCGCCCGCCGGCGTCTGCCACGGGCCCGTGGCCCGGCCGCGTCCGGCGGTGACGTGCGGGATGCGGCGGGATCGGACGGTAGGTGCCGCCGGACGACGCGGGCGGTCTCGGCGTGCCCCGCGTCCGGCGGCCCCGCGTCGGGCGCGTCCCCCGGCAGGCCCTCGGGCGAAGCGCAGGCCTGCGCCGGCGACCGACCCCGCCGTGCCCGGATGACGCGAAAGCCTGCCTGCAGGACGATCCGGCCCTGTCCCGTGCGCCCGGCGATCTCCTCAGCGGTGGGGATGCTGGCCGGTCGGGCGAATGACGATCTCGCTGATGTCGACGGTGTCGGGCTGGTCGAGGGCGAACAGGACCGCGCGGGCGACGTCCTCGGCGGCGAGAACCGGGTCCACCTGCCGGTCGGGGGCGATCTCCCCGGCGGCGACCAGACCGGGCTGCAGGAGCGTCACCCGTACCCCGGTGTGGATGAGCTCGGCGCGCAGGGACTGGGCAAGGGCCGTGACAGCCCATTTCGTCGCCGAGTAGAGCTGGCCGGGGATGGTGACGCGGCCGGCCACCGAGCCGGTCAGAAGCAGGTGCCCGCGGGAGCGCAGGAGCGCGGGCAGGACGGCGCGGGCGACGAGCGCGGTGCCGTACACGTTGGTCAGCACCATCTCGCGCCACTGCTCGGGTGAGCCCGTGGCCGCCAGGAACGACGTGGGCGTGAACACGCCCGCGTTGGCGAACGCGGCGTCGAGCCGGCCGAACGCCTCCTCGCCGCGCTGCGCCAGCGCGGCCACCTGCTCCCACTCTCGGACGTCGCAGGGCACCGCGACGGCCCTGGCCGGGCCGCCGAGCTCGGCGGCGAGGGCACGCAGCGCGTCCGGGGATCGGGCGGCGAGCACGAGAGACCATCCGCGAGCCGCGGCCAGGCGGGCGGTGGCGGCGCCGATCCCGCCGGAGGCGCCGGTCACGAGGAGTACGGGGGCATCGCGTGGGGGGTGTGAACGCGTCATCGCCACATGATCGCGGGTGGATGCGTCCGGGTGGTTACGATCACGGCCATGCAGCCGCCTGAGCCCCATGCGCCGCCGCGCCCACCGGCCCTGCGGGTCATGGCCGCCGCGACGGCCGGTGAGCGGGAGATCCTCGAGGCGTTCCTCGACTTCCACCGCGACGTCGTCGTCCACAAGGCGCGCGGGGTGGGTGACGCGGACGCGCGGCGGCGGCTGCTGCCGTCGCGGACCACCCTTGCCGGTCTGCTACGCCATCTGACCGTCGTGGAGCAGACCTGGTTCCACCCGCTCGCCGCCGCCCCCGCGCCTCAGACGGCTCCCGCCGGGAACGCGGCGGCAGCCGAGGAGGACACGAGCTGGGACATTGCCGAGGCCACCACCCTGGACTCGCTGCTCGCCGACTACGACGACGCCTGCGCCCACTCGCGCGAGGCGTCGGCGGCGTTCGCCCTGGACGACGTCCTGTCTCACCCCGAGATCGGCCAGGTCAGCCTGCGGTGGATCTACGTGCACGTGATCGAGGAGACGGCGCGGCACGCCGGCCACGCCGACGTCATCCGTGAACTCACCGACGGCGCCGTCGGCGTCCTCGCCTGACACGGCGGTGGCGGGGCGTGAGGACCTCCCCGCATGCGCGGGGGGAGGGACGTCAAGTCTCCTGATCGGGCTGGCCGTGGCAGGCTGCGAGGTGTGAACACGGGCGGAGCCACAGCGGATCACGGGCAGGAGCGGGGAGGGCGCCATGCTCTGCCGCACGGCCCCGCGACGGCACTGTCCTGGGATGTCGTGGTGTGTCATGTCGCGGCCGACGCGGGATGGGCACGGTGGCTGTCCTGGCAGCTGGCTGATGCCGGCTACCGGGCGCTCGTCCATCCGCTCGCCACGTCCGGGCAGGACCCGCGCGGCACCCTCGGCGGTTCGGCGGGACGCGACGAGGCCGGTCCGCACCGGCAGCGGGCCCTCGGCGCGCAGGTGCTCGTCGTCTGGTCGTCAGCCGCTGCGCGAGAGCTCGCCCGGGAACCGGACCCGCGGATCGCGTTCCCCACCAGCCTTGACGACCCGGCGCGGGTGGATGGCGCACCCGTGCCGGTAGTCCTGCTCCGGGTGCAGGACTGCGCGCGCCCCGCCGCCCTGTCCGCGCTGCCCGTCGTCGACCTCGTCGATGTCGACGCGGGGCTGGCCCGCCGGGCCGGGCTGTACGAGCGGATGATCACGGACGAGGTGCCGGAGGACTGCGTCGGCGCGTTC
>NZ_FZMO01000334.1 GCF_900197875.1 Frankia canadensis
GGTCGTCCGACCACATGTTGGTGGCCAGCTCGAGCGCTGCCGCGATCGCGATCGGGTGGAGTCGTTGTCAGGGCCCGGCGGCCGCGCGTCGACCGGGCCGGCGGGCTGGGGTACGAGGCCGGAACGGGACGGTGTCCAGGGGACAGCGCCGGGCACCGTTCCAGGTCTTGCCGGTGGCCGGGTGATGTCGTCGTCCGTCCCCGGCGCACGGGCACCGGGTGCGTGCGATGCCGCCCCGGCGGTCCCGGTACTCGGGGATGTCGTCCCGGCGGGGTAGGCGGCGCTCGATCCGCCGGCCGTTGACTCCGCTCCGGCTGCCCCGGCCCCCGCCGGCGCCCTTCCGGCCGCTCCCGGCGGCACGGCGGCCGCGGCGGCTTGTGGCGAGGCCGGGGCGGCGGTTGCCGGGTGACGGAACAGCGCGGCGATCGCTCGGTACTCGGCTGGGGCCACGCCCTGCGCCCACACGTCGACGCCGAGCACTCCGAGCGACATCCGTCGGTCCGCATCGACGGTGAAACGCCACCGTGCCGCGGGGGAGTCGCCGATCGTCAGGATCCCGATGGCATGGCGGCGCCCCTGTGACATCCTGATCAGCCGGGCGGTCTCGTTGTCCTCGGTCGGCTGCGCGAGGATGAGCAGGTCGGGGGCGAGCGCTCCAGGGTTGCCGGCGATGCGCTGGCCGGCCTCCAGCGGGAAGTCGTCGCCGTCCTCGTCCGCGTCCGCGTCCTCGGGTCCTGACAGCTCGTCGAGCGCGTACCGAACGTCCGGCGCGGCCCACAGCCGTTCTGGTGCGACCTCCAGAAGTTCGCCGAGCGCGTCGTCGGGCGGAAATCCGACGAAGCAGACGCGCAGGTCGTCCGACCACATGTTGGTGGCCAGCTCGAGCGCTGCCGCGATCGCGATCTGTGTCGCGACCGCTCGGTCGCCGAGGAGGCTGATCACTCCTGGCGCACCTTCGATGTCCACCAGGATGCGGCTGCCGCCGTCGTCGTGCCCGAAGCTGACCAGCGCGGGGAACGGCGCCGGCACTCCACCCGGTGCCGACGGGCCCAGGTCCTCGCCGAGACTGTCCAGGAGTCCGGGGATCCGATCGATCCGCCACGAGCCCGCCACCTCCCCGGGCACCCACGGCGCAGGAGGAGGTTGGGCCTCGGCCGGTGCCATGTGAAGGATCATGGTCTGGTCGGTGAGGATCGCCGCGTAGACGGGCGGGAGCAGGCGTCCCTGGGCGGTGAGGCCGGAGGCGAGGGCTCGAAGAGCGCGGTCGACGAACCTGGCCGCGTCGGGGTCCGCGGCGAGCAGCAGCGCCTGCTCCGCCGCCGTCGGTGCCGGCGTCGCCCCGGCTCTCCGCTCGGCCAGCGCGACAAGGACGCCGGCCGCGAGAAGCCCGGCGCCGGCAAGGCCCAGAAACTCCGGTTCCGGCGTGTGAAACGCCGAGATCGACACGGCCGGCGTCTCCCAGCCCGCCGACGCCGTGTCGCTGGCCGCGGGATCGGCCGCCGTGTCCACGTTCGGGCCGGCGCCAACGGCGTGCCGGCTGTGACCAGTCCACGTCTCCTGTCCGCCCCCGCCCACGCCGGAACCTGGCGGTATGGACTCGGGATCGTGGGACCAGGCGATGTCCCTGATCCTTCCGCCCGCGAATCCCCCATCCGCGTTGCCCGGCGGCAGAGCGCTGTCGTCGGCGTCATCGACGAGGTCGGCGTCGTCATCGAGCGTCGTCGCGGGATCGGCCTGACCGGCGGCCTCGGACCAGACGTTCGCGGCGTCGGGAACGTGTAGGACCCGCAGGCCCTCGCCCTGGGCGTCAGCGGGTAGGAGCAGCACCCATCCAGCGTGGATCAGGGAAGGTTTGGACAGGGTTCGCCCGTCGGGTTGGGTCCGGCCTTCGTTGAGGTCGAAGATCTCTCGGTATCGCAGGCCGTCGCCCAGGAACCGCTCGGCGATGCCCCACAGAGTGTCATGATGTCGCCCCTCGGCGGGGCGCACCTCGTATAGCTTGACCACCCGATCCCCGGGCATCAGCCGGCGGTGCTGGTCCATCACAGGACTGATCAGCTCGGGCCGGCTTCCCGGCCGGTCAGACGGCCATCCGGTCGTCTGACCGGTGGGCTGTGGACCGGTAGACGCGGCCTGCTCTGGCTCGGACATGACGCCGTGTGCCGATCCGGTCTCTGCCGGACCCGGCGTGTCAGCGCCGGGGCCGACCGTCCCAGCCGGCCCGCCGAACAGATCGTCGTCGTATCGGTCGTCGTAGCCGTCGCCGTGGCGGGTCACCAGGCCATCGACGGCATCATCCGGGTAGGGCGGCTCGAGGACCGGGCGGACGGTGGCGCCGGTGGCTGTTCCCACAGGGTTGCCGGATGCCCGCTGCGGCGTGACGCCGTGACCGTGGGCCGGGGCCGGCCGTCGCCTGACTGTAGGTCATCGGGACGATGAGCGCCGTCGTGCCCGAGAGGAGTAACGCGGTGACGATGAGCCGGCGGGCGAGCGCCTGGGGCGCGCCACCGAGGGGAATACGCGGCGCGAGACCGCTTCCCCGCACCTCGGCCCGCCACTCCGCGATGAGGCACGCGAGGAAGTGCGCCCATGCGGCCCAGAAGAGCAGGGACACCACCGCGCGTGCCACGGCTCCGGCTCCGTCGCCGGCCTGGATCGGCGGACCGAGCGCCACGACGAGCAGCACGGGGACCCCGGCGATCGCCATGACGATCGCCGCGAGTGCGGCAGCTGCACGCCGACGGTCCCTCGCCCGTTCGTCGCCGGTGGAGGTCGGCAACGACTGGCGCGCCGGGACTCCCCGTGCGGACGTGCTCACCAGCTCCGACTCGCCGGGAGGCCGGGGTGCCGGTCGGGAGGCCGGGGCGCCCGGCTCGGTGACCGGCGGCCGGAGGTGCCTGGAGCGAGCAGGCGGCTGGGACGGCGACGGTGCCGGGGGGAACGGTGATGGTGACATGGATCGTCCCCGATCAGGTACAGGGTCGGGCGGACGAGCGTGCCAGTCGCGGGGCGGCGTTGGTCCGTGGGGCACGCCGTGTGGCGCTCATGCTAGGGCGGCGGCGACCGGAATTTCGTGTGAAGCAGTAGTTCCATGGCCTTCCTGTGACCATTGACTGGATCCGATGGTTGGGAAGACGTAGTTCTACCTGGCGGTGAACGGTGTGGTACTGAGAAGTGCGGCCGGCCGGCCGAGGCGGGGAAGTTCGCTGGGAGCGGTGCGCTGTGGGCATCCGGCCTCCTCACGCCGCTGCGCCGAGTGGTGACAGCAGGACGAACAGGTTGTAACCGTACCAGTGCGGTCGCGGAACGGGAGCGGTGGGGTGACGTATTTGACGTCTTCCCTGCACGATGAGCATCCATTACGCCTGATGGCCTTCGGGTTCGCTGGTTGGTCTTGCACTGAGTAGTCATCCGTCCCCGATTGTCCGTGCTCGGAGTACTTCGCCGCGGCAGGCGAAGTGGGTCGGGAGGCGGGGCGATCCGGCGGCTGTCGGTTCGCCCCGCCGGTGCTCCCGAGCGGTACCACGCGCGCGGGCGACGGCTGTGGCACCGGTCGCGGGCTGGGGCGCGGCGGCTCAGCGTGCGTAGTACTCGACGACGAGCTGCTCGTCGCAGACGATCGGGATCTCGGGGCGGCGCGGCCGTCTCTCCGTGATCACGGTGAGTTCGCGTTGATGGACTTTTAGGTATGGCGGCGTGCTGGCCGTCGGGGCCGGCCCGTCCGCGATCAGTCGGAACGGGGGCGTGGAGCGGCTGCGGGGCGCGACCGAGATGACGTCGCCCGGCTGCACCCGCCGCCCCGGGCGGTCGACTCCGCGGCCGTTGACGTGGATGTGCCCGTGGCTGACGAACTGTCGAGCCTGGTAGATCGTCTTTGCCAGGCCGGACCGCCAGACGGTCGCGTCGAGCCGGGTCTCCAGGTCCTCGAGGAGGGCGTGACCGGTCCTGCCGGCGCTTCGCGTTGCCTGGGTGAACGCGGCGCGTAGCTGCTTCTCGCTGATGTGGTATTGGAAGCGCAGCCGCTGCTTCTCGCGTAGCCGCTCCTTGTAGGGCGTCATCGTCACGCGGCGCTGACCGTGGACGCCCGGGGGGAACGGGCGCCGCTCGTAGTACCGCACGGCCTTGTCCGAGAGGGGCAGGCCGAGGCTCCGGCTCAACTTGACCACCGGCTTGTGGCGCAACGTCGTCTCCTCCGTTAAGTTAGGCGAACCTAAGCAAGGGAAGCTTAACCACAGGTTGACCTGGAGGTATGTGATGGCGGACCAGCGGCGAGGCGTGGACAGCGCACCGATCAGGGCTGCCAGATCCCTGATCAGGTCAGCGCCGTACGCGAGCCTGGCCCTGTGGGGTGGGCGGGTGGTGCACGGCCTGCGCTTCGTGACGACGGTCGAGTCGCTTCCAGGTGCCTTCTCCGGCCCAGTGGTGGTGCACGGCCATCCCGGTGTGTCTCCTGCCCATCCGGTGGTCGGCTCGTCGACGGCGCCCGAGCTGTCGCCGATGTCATCGGTGGTCGATGGCACCACGGCGTTGGAGGCGGCGCATCTCCTGCTGCTGGTGCCGACTGCCGCTGGGGCGTGGCCGCAGAGCGACGACATGGCCGCCCGGGTGAACATGTCTGGATCCGAGCCGAGTACGCGTCGTTGGGTGTCGGTGGCGCTCGGCGGTTGGGTAGCGTCGCTGCCCCCCGAGTTCTGCCGGGCGGCCGCCGTGCTTTTCGCTGAACGGCATCCGACGCCCGATTTGTTCGACCTTGGCACCGGCTGGACGATCCTGCGAATGGAGATCGCCGAGGCGGTGGTGCGCACCGACCGGGTCTGTGCGTTGCTCGACACGGAGGAGTCGATCGGGCTACTCGCCGGCGAACCTCGTGACTGAACACCGGCCGGCAGCCACCGATCATCCCGCGTTCTGAATCTCGTTCTGGATCTCGGCGAGCCTGGCCCGCAGCTGGTCGAGCTGGGTGTGCAGATCGGTGAGGGTCCGCTCGTAGCTGGGCCAGACGTTGGTCCGGAAGTCGGCCGCTCCACGTCCGTCCCAGTTCTCCGGGTCGGTGAGCACTCTGGCGATCGAGCGCAGCTCGTCGAAGTGGTGTAGCAGCGTGCCGTTGACGATCGAGGCGAGGTCCGAGACGGCGGATGCGGCCTCCGGAGTGCTACGGACGGTGATACCCGAGGTGGTCATCGCTCTCCTTGCTCTGGCGGTACGGCGGGATCGTCGGCGGTGGTCAGCTTCCCGCCGCCGCGGTCCTTCTGTTGATCTCGGCGATGCCGTGCGCGAGCTCGGTGAGGTCGGCGTGCAGATCGATCAGCGCGCGCTGGACCTCCGGCCAGATCTGGCTGCGGAAGACCTGCGCCTTGGGGCCCTCCCAGAAGCGCGGGTCGGCCAGCGTGTTGCCGTGGTGGACGAGGGTCGTCGCCGTTCTTTGCAGATCAGGCAGCAGCTGACCCATCCGGGAGGCGGCTTGCATGGCTGCCGGAGTGGTGACCGTTCTCATGACGCGTGGGCTCCCGGTTGTGGTTGGGTGCGGCGGTGGGGGACGGCGATGGTGGCCGGGCAACCTGCACGGGCCGCAGGCGCCCCCGCCGGACGAGAACCCCCCGCCCCGGCGGCACCGGTCCGCTGCCTGGACGGGGAAGGCGCGTTCCCAGGAGATCGCCGTCGGTCACACGCCTCGGCGCGAGTAGCAGACCGTGCTCCTCTCGGCGCACGTCGACCGTGAAGCCGCGGTACTGCAGAAGCAGATCCTCGGTTGAGCCAGCAATGATCAGAATCCCGCCGAGATCGCGTGCGCGTCTCCAGTAGTCGGCCAGCGCGCTGGCGGCTGGCTCCCCGACGAGCTCCGCATCGTCCACGAGCACGACCGGTGCCCTGCCCGCTGCGTCGATGGAGGGTGTTCCGTCAGCTCCAGCCCCTGGCCACAGCAGCCTCGTGACAGGGTGAAGCTGCTCCGGGGGATTCGGCCGGTTCTGCGTGGCATGCCCGGAGAGCGGGCTCAGGCCGGCGTCCAGCACGACCACCATGTTGCGGTGATCGATCAGGTTGCGCAGGGCGCAGGCTCGTGGCGTCACGGCGACGAGGGCCATACCCTGCCGCAACAGAGCCAGCGAGATGGTGACAAGTGTGGAACTGCGGCCGGATCGGGGCGGCCCTCCCACCACGAAGCCGGTGTCGTCCGAGAGATCGATCTCGACGGGGGAAAGATCGTCACCACCCAGACCGAGCGGGACTCGGAGTCCGGTCGAGAGCAGCGGCGCTGGCCGGTCGCGTAGTGCTGCGGCCATCTCAGCCGCTGTCACGCGGGTGGGCAGTGCCTCCACGCGGAAAGGCCGCATGCCTCCCGAGGCCGGGACGGTCGCGGGGGCCAGGACCGAGGCCCGGGCCCCCAGCGAGCGCAGGGCCGCGGCCTGGCTGCGTCCGGCGGGCTCGCCATCGAGCAGTCCGACCTGCACCTCAACCGGCGTGGCGAAGCGTCCTCCGGTCGCCAGAGCTCGCCCCGCGGGCAGGTGTCCCGGCAGCGTCGCCGCGGTGATTCCCGCGAGAGCGTAGTCCGCGGGATCGGCCATGCGCAGGATCAGGCGTTCGTCGACGAGGGAGGTGAGGCGTCCCGTCAGCCCGCGCCGATCCGTGGAGAGGATGACCCGCAGACCGGCCCCGAGGCCCTCCCGCAGCAGCCGCATCAGGTCCTCAACCAGATCGCCACCGTTCAGGTCCTCGAACTCGGCGAGGAATCCTTCGAATCCGTCGAGGAGCAGAAGAAGATACGGCAACGCGGCCCCGGGGCCCGCCGAGCGCCGAGCCTCGAGCAGGTCGGCGACACCGTCGACGGCAAAGCGGCGCCGTCTCTGGTCGACGACGGCGATCAGACGGGCGAGCAGGCGGCCGACGCGCTCGGGGTCGTCTCTTCCGACGAGTGCCCCCGTGTGCGGCAGTGCCGTGATGGCGGCCAGTGCTCCGCCCCCGCAGTCCAGGCCGTAGAGGTGAACGTCGCGAGGGGACAACGCGCCCGCGACCGCACCGGCCACGGCACGCAGCGCTGTGGAACGTCCGGATCGCGCCGCGCCCACGACCAGGAGGTGGCCGCCGTGTTCCAGATCGACGGTGAACGGGTCCTGCCGCTGCCGGTCGCAGTCGTCGACGAGTCCGATGGTCACTGGCCGCACGGCGTGAACCGCGGCCGCAGACAGGGGAGGAACCGGCGGAAGGGCGGACAAGGACAGGCGTTCGGGCAGGGGAGGGAGCCAGGGGCTCGGCTGGGAACCGATCCGCAGGCAGGCGGCTGCTTCGCGCACTGAGTGGACAAGGGCGGTCAGCTCTGTCGTCGGCGCGTATGACGTCGCCTCCGGCTCGGCAGCGTCGACGAGCGGTCGGAGATCGGGCCACGGAAGGCGGGTGACCTCCAGCCCCGCTGGCGTGACCAGGTCGTCCGGTGAGGGGGCGCTGGCCCAACCGGTCTGCACCACCGTGACCCGATCGGGGCCGCATCGCACCACGGCGCGTCCGGGTGTGCTCGGGTCGATCAGAGCGGCGTCCGGGCTGCCCACGACGTCCTCGCTCTCGGCGATGTCCGTTACGCGCAGGGCGACGCGGAGGTTGGTGTTCGCCCGGATCTCGGGCGAGACGACGCCGCTGGGCCGCTGTGTCGCCAACAGGAGGTGGAGCCCCAGGGAACGTCCGCGTTGGGCAAGGCCGACGAGACCGGAGACAAAGTCGGGTAGCTCCCGGGCCAGCGTGGCGAACTCGTCGACCACGAGGACGAGTCGGGGCGGAGTCGCCGCCGGCCGCTGCCCGGGTGGCAGCCGGCTGAGGGACTCGAGGTCCCGGGCGCCGTAACGGGCGAGCAGTCCCTCGCGCTGCCGCAGTTCGGCTGACAGCGACGTCAGCGCCCGCCGCACGAGATGTGGATCGAGGTCCGTCACGAGGCCGAGGGTGTGGGGTAGTCCTGCGCATTCGGCGAACGCGCTGCCGCCCTTGTAGTCGACGAGCACGAATGTCAGCTCGTCCGGACGGTAGGCGACTGCGTGCGCGGCGATGATGGTCTGGAGCAGCTCGGACTTGCCCGCTCCCGTGGTCCCCGCTATGAGCCCGTGCGGACCGTCAGCCTGAAGGTTCAGGGCGAAGACGGCCCCACCAGCGATGCCCACCGGGACGGGACGGCCACCGGTGGCGGGACCCGGGGATCCGGCTGATGCCCACCGAGCGGCGATCGCGGTGGCGGTCGTGCCATAGGGGGCCAGAAGCTCGGACAGGCGGACGGACCCGGGGAGCCCGGTGTCCTCGCTGATGTCCCGCAGCGGCGCGAGCGCGCGTGCGACCGACTCGCACCATCGAGAGGTGCCCGCCAGCCCAGTCAGACTTCTACGTCGGCCGGCGGGTCCGACGAGATCCGGCCGGACCCGCCGGACTGTTGAGCCCTGGTCTCGGCGCAGTGTCAGGTACTCCCCGTCCGCGTCCACGACGGTCCGGCACTCGACGGGAAGGTTCCGAACGGCAGTCTCGAGGCACACGATGTGGACACCGAGCTCAGGTCCGGTGCGCAGCAGAGCGATCATCCCGGGAACGGCCCGAAGCGCTCGGGCTCCCTCGATGACCACCAGCACGTCACGGCCGCGCGCGATGCCTCGGGACCCCTGCTCCCTCCGCCCGTCGATCAAGGAGAGCAATTCGGCGACCTGCGCGGCGCAGCCCACCTCGCCCGCGGCGAACGACACCAGTCGCGCATCGGCGCTCTCGTACCGGCAATGCGGCAGCCAGCGGAGCCAGCGCCACGCGTCGGCGTCGCGTGGCTCGGCCACCAGAACGCGGACGGCGAGCTCCGCCGGGCTGTGCAGTACGACGGCCTGGGCGACGAGCCACGATCCAAGTTCGCTGGCGCCACCGGCAGGTATGGCCACGCCGGCCACGCCGTGCTCGGGCAGGTCGATCACGGCGGGAAAACACGCCCTGAGCGGACTGGCGGCCCGCGCCGCCGTCGAGACCGCCACCGTGCTGGGCTGCTCCGCTGTGCCAACTCGCAGCCGCAGGTAATCCGCGTCCTCGGGGCGCCTCCGCCACAGCCCGGCATCTCGCTGCCAGGCGATGGCGAACAGGGCTGCCGGGTCCGGGTGGTCCGTGTGCCGTTCCCGCTGTTCTCGTCGCAGGGCCTGCCGCGCCGCCCGCTCGACGGCGAGGCAGGTTCGCTCGTGCCGAGCCTGGTCGGACCGATGAGAGCTGCGGTCTCTGCGCCGGGTGCTCAGGACCGACGCGCCAAGGGTCAACGGGCCGACAGCGGCGAACAGCAGGAGGGACGCTGATCCCAGGATCATGGCCATGCCGCCGGCGGCGAGCACCGGTAGAAGCGTCGCCAGGACGGGGACGGGCATGGAACGCGGACGCGTGGGTGGCACTGGGAGCGTGAACGCGGTCGCCGATGGCGTTGGGCGAATTCTGGGCGGCCGGTTGACGTTGAACCGAGGGGCGGGCAGCTGAGCGCGCGCGGCCTGAACGGCCGGACGCGTGAATCGCAAGGTGGCAGGTGGCGTCCCCACCAGCGCGACGATCGTTCCCTGGGGCATGGCCGGTGGTCGCGAGATGACCCGCGTACCCGTCCCGGGTATGAGATCGAATGTGCCGTCGACGGCCACGCGCACCGTGAGCAGCGGTGGCCGCGGAAGTCCGCCGCCGAGGGTGATCACTCCCCCTGGTGAGACGCCGACCCGGTGCTCTCCGGCGGGCAGCGGGTGGACGACGCCGGCTCCCACACCCGTGACGATCGCCAGGTCAAGCAGGCCGGCGCTCGACGAGCGGCGAGCCTGCGACGCGTCCAGGAGCACGACCACGCCCTCATGAAGCGGGGAGCAGCCGAGTGGCAGGTCGGGATCCAACGCGCGAGGGCTGTCAGCGAGGCTCAGCGACGGCCCGGCCCGTGCGGATGCCCGATCTCCGGTGCTGGGTCGGATGACACAGGCGAGGGCGGTGGCGAGGTGCCGGACGGTATCGCGGCCGTCGGCTCTCAGAAGCACGTCGGCGTGCGTGCCCGTACGGGAATCGTGGACGGTGAAGGAGAGCTGCATGGGCCGAAGAATACGGCCCGGAATCCGATCCTGGCGAGGCTGGGCGACGCTGCGTATATGAATTTGAGGTTGTGGTCGTGGGGTGGCAGATTGGAATAGCGAAAGCCTCTACTGCGGCGTGGAGCGAGATTTTCGGTCGGTCCGTCGCCTGTTCCGGGAACGCACGCGGATCACCTCGGCGCCGGCCCTTGCCACCAGCGCGTCCCCGGTCTCCTCAGACGCGGAGGCGGCGGACCGGGAGGAGGCTCCGCGCCGGGACCCCTTGCCAACAGGCCCTGCCTGAGCGGAAGATGCGGAGGCGACGGCGAGCGCGACGCCGACGCTGACCGACAGATGGATCCGGTGGCCGTGTACTTCGAGCGGCTCATCGAGCGCGGCCGCCAGTCGCTCCGCCAGATCGGCCGCCGCCTGAGCCGTTTCGGTGTCGGAAAGAACCACGAATTCGTCGCCGTCCCATCGACCGATGATGTCGCCGGCTCCCAGTACGCTCGAAAAGCGCCGAGCGGAAGCATGTAGCGCGGCATCGCCAACCGTGTAGCCGAAGGAGTTGTTGATGTGGCGAAACGCGTCCAGGTCCAGAAAGAGCACTGCCGGACCGGATTTCCCGGGTGACGCTCCCGTGTCCGCGCGGGCGTCGGCCGTGGGATCGGCGGTCAGGCGGGTTGTGAGCAGGGCGCGCAGGGCGGTCCGGTTCGGCAGGCCGGTGATCGGATCGGTTGTGGCCTGGCGGCGAAGATCGTCCTCGCGGTGGCGTCGGTCGGTGACGTCGTCAACCACGACGAGCAGTCCGTTGCCCCGGACGAGCGTGCTCAGCCGTACGTCGAGCCAGCGTTGGCCGCGGACGGCCGGGTGGGGCATCTCGACGCGGGCCCTGGTCCGACGTCGATCGATCAACTGGCGCGACAGTGTCGCCAGCATCCGAATCGGCGCGGCCGGATCGCCCGGCAGACTCCCGTGGACGCGGGTCTCGGTGGCGCCGGCGGCGTCGCCACCGCGCGCCGCCGCCTCCATGGCGTGCTCACAGGCGACCAGCCAGCTCATTCCAGGTCGAACGGGCAACAACGCGACCCCGGTCGCGGCACTACGCCGCCAGGCCTCGTTGAGCCGAACCACCGTTCCGTCCGGCCCGAGGACGGCGACTGGAGTGGGAAGCGAGTCGAACACGGCCGCCGCGACATCATCGGTGATCACCGAGCAGGGATCCTTCCGGCTACCGGACCAGGTGGCGGTGGAACGCCGCGTGAGAGCCCCTACTCGCACGGCACGCGCTATCGCGCAAGGAGACCGATCCGGCCGGTTCTGTGCCGGTGAGGGTCGCCGCAGTGATGCCAGACCGCATCCTTCCGGCGACGCTCGACGGGCAGTCTCCACTTTGTCGAACAGTGTTCGGGGAAAGGTCTGCGTGAGGGCTGGACATGTGTTGACATAGTGACTGCGTGCGCATTCAGTGATCCTGACGCCGGAGCGGCGAGCGGTGTCGCGATGGGAAGCAGCCGACCCGCGGCGCGTCGCCTGACCGCAGGGACGGGGGCCGCGACCGACGTCCCCTGTGGCGCAGGGGCGACGTCAGCCCGCTCGCCTTCCGGCAAGCGGGTGGGTCAGATTCCCTTCAACAGCTCACGCATTCGGGTGATCTCGCTGGTCTGTGCGCTCTTGATGTCGGTCGCGAGCGAGCGGGCCGCCGGGTTGACTCCATCGCGGAGCTCTCTGCTGGCCATGGCGAGTGCGCCCTGGTGATGCTCGATCATCATCGTGAGAAACATGCGGTCGAAAGCGGTGCCGCTGGTGTTCCTGAGGGTGGTCATGGCGAGGTCGGACATCATTCCGTCCATGGTGCCCATCGGCTCCGCGGGCGTCGTGCCCGCGTTGGGCATGACGTGGTCGTGACCGGCGGGGCCAGGCATCGATCGGTCATCGCCGGCATCGTCCTGCGCCGGCTCCGTCGCCTGCCCCCAGGCCTTGAGCCAGCTGGTCATAGTGGTGATCTGCGGCGTCTGCGCGGTGCGGATCTGATCCACCAGCGTTTCGACCCTGCCGTCTCCGGGGCGCGTCGGAGCGAGATCCGCCATTTCGATCGCCTGTCGATGATGGATGATCATGTGCTGGGTGAAGGTGGTGTCGGCGCCGTTGTGGGCGCCGCTCCCCGGATCGTCGCTGTCGTTCCCGCCGCAGGCCGCGAGCAGGGCCGCGGTCGCGATCATTGAGAGCAACAGTGCCAGTCGTCTCATGGTGAAGCGATCCCTCGTTCTGTCGGTGCGTAGCCGTGGTCGGGTGCCGGTCAGGGGTCCGCGGAGGGATGTCCTGGGCGGCAGCGGCCGATCTACCGGCGAAGCACGCAGAGCTGGGCGAGCGAGGGAGTAGCGGAGTGCCAGGACTCGCCAGGGGGCGGCCGGCCACCAGGCGAGCATGCGGACCCGCAGAGCAGGCACCGTGATGCGGAGACGGCAAGAGCACCGGCGAGGAGCAACGCGAAGGCCAGCAGTCCCGTAGGGCGGAGAAATGCCAGGCACATCGCGCCGGTATGCAGATGGTGAGGTGTGTGCGCGACGGAGCGGGGGTGCAGGCTTGGATCGGGCGCTGCCAAGTTCGTGTGAGCCATCCGCGCCTGGCGGCCAGGCGGTGCTGGGCCGCCGGACGGCAACGCCGGCATGTCGCCGTTCCAGGGTGCGCCGAGGGGGCCGTGAACTGCTGGCCTAGTGGCGCTCAATAGTACTCTTTGGCCCGCTATAATGGTCAGGTGAACCTGAAGGAGTGGGCCGAGTCGCGGGGCGTCGCGTACGTGACCGCCCGGCGCTGGTACGCTCCGGGTCCCCGCCCGCAAGGTTGGCGGCCTGATTCTGGTCGGCGACGTCGAGACACGGCTGGTGCCATCTGGTGTGACGGCGGTGTACGCCCGGGTGTCGTCCGCTGACCAGAAGGCCGACCTGGACTGGCAGGTCGCCCGGGTCACCGTGTGGGCGGTCGGGCAGGGCCTGCCCGTTGGCCGGGTCGTGACCGAGGTCGGTTCGGTGTTGAACGGCCACCGCGGGAAGTTGTTCGTGTTGCTGGGCGACCCGGGGGTGAGCGCGATCGTCGTCGAGCACCGCGGCCGGTTCGCGCGGTTCGGCGCCGAATACGTCGAGGCGGTGTTGGCCGCGCACGGCCGGGAGTTGCTGGTCGTCGACCCGGCCGAGGTCGACGATGATCTGGTCCGGGACATCACCGAGATCCTCACGTCGATGTGTGCCCGGCTGTATGGCCGCCGCGCGGCGGCGAACCGGGCTGCCCGCGCGGTCGTCGAGGCCACGAAGGACGGTCCGGTGTGAAGACGATGCAGGCGTACCGGTTCGCGCTTGACCCGAACGACGCCCAGCTTGCCGGGCTGCGACGGCACGCCGGGGCGGCCCGGTTCGCCTACAACTGGGGTCTGGCGCTGGTGAAGGCCGCGCTTGCCCAGCGCGACGCGGAGAAGTCCTACGGGATCGACAGCGACCAGCTCACCCCAGTGCCGTGGACGCTGCCCGTCCTGCGGCGGGCCTGGAACGCGGCCAAGGACGATGCCGCCTCATGGTGGGCGGAGTGCTCGAAGGAGGCGTACTCGGCCGGGCTGGACCAGCTCGCCCGTGCGTTGAAGAACTTCGGCGACTCCCGCAACGGGAAACGCAAAGGCCGGCGGGTCGGGTTTGCCCGGTTCAAGAAGCGCGGCAGGGCACGCGACAGCTTCCGCTACACCACCGGCGCCTACGGTCCGGCGGATGACCTGCACGTCAAGCTGCCCCGGATCGGGCGGGTGAAGGTCCACGAGCCGATGGGCGCGCTCACCGGCCGGCTTGCCGACGGCCGCGCCCGGCTGCTCGGCGCCACCGTGTCCCGGACCGCCGGGCGCTGGTATGTCTCGTTCACCGTCGACGCCGACCGTGAGATCCCCGCCCAGCCCGGTCGCGGCGGCGTGGTCGGCGTCGATCTGGGCGTGAGGCACCTTGCTGTCCTCTCGACCGGAGAGCGGATTGCGAACCCGAAGCACGCCCGGCGGTCCGAGCGCCGGCTGCGCAGGGCATCCCGGGCCTACGCCCGGGCGAAGCCAGGAAGCGCCGGACGGCGCAAGCGGGCGGCCGCCCTCGGCCGGATCCACGCCCGGGTCGCCAACCAGCGTCGCGACGGCCTGCACACACTCACGACCCGGCTCGCGAAGAACCATGACGTGATCGTGGTCGAGGATCTCCATGTCGCCGGGATGGTCCGTAACCGGCGGCTCGCACGCGCCGTCTCGGACGTCGCGATGGCTGAAGTCCGCCGGCAACTCGACTACAAGACCCGCTGGTACGGCTCGACGCTCGTCGTCGCCGACCGCTGGTATCCGAGCTCGAAGACCTGTTCCGGCTGTGGCTGGCGAAACCCAAGCCTGCCCCTGTCGGATCGTACGTTCACCTGCCAGTCCTGCGGGCTGGTAGCCGACCGCGACCGCAACGCCGCGGTCAACTTGGCAAACCTCGTCGCCGCCAGTACATCGGAGACGGAAAACGCCCGTGGAGTCGACCAGAGGACCCCGCTTGCGGGGCAGGTGGCTGTGAAACAGGAACCGGGCACGGCCACGGCCGGTCAGACCCGGGGTGCCCCACCATTAGGTGAGGCGGCATGAACGGCGCTATCGAGCGCCCTCATGCAACGGCATCGCCAGACGGTCGCCTGACGGCGTTGGGATGCCGGCATGGCTGGCGAGGGGGGCGTGGCTGGCGGGGGCGGCATGGCTGGCGAGGGAGGCGTCGCTGGCGAGTGAGGCATGGCCGGTGTTGATGGACAGGCCGGCGTGCATGACGAGGACGCCGAGCAGGAGCGGCACGGTCAGCCAGAGTCGTGACAGCCCCGCGCCCCGAGCGAGTGGACGGGGCCGGACAGGCACGCCTTGGATGGTGCTCCGCCGACCGGCTGGTCGCCGAACCGACAGGCACCTCCGGACAGTGACCCGGTCCCACGAGGCAACGGCGAGACGTGATCGCGGGAACCGGTGCTGCCCGCGGAAACGGAGGCCCACGCAGACGTCCCGGCGAGGCTGGGCTGCTCGTAGGGCCAGTCGTGCGACGGACCCCGGGAGCGAAGGGCGGAGGCTCCGGGATTTGAACCCGGGAGGGGGTTGAAGCCCCCAACCGCATTAGCAGTGCGGCGCCATAGACCGGACTAGGCGAAGCCTCCCAACGTGCGTGCTCATCATAGCGTCTCCCCCGCGCGTGCCAACGGGGCGGGTCCTGCCCGGAGCGCGCGGGATGGATCACACCACGGTGGGCGCGGGCCGGCGGGTCAGGTCTGTGGTCAGGCCGGGATGGCCGACGCCTCGGATGACGGGTCCGCTCGCGGCTCGACGCCCGTGGCGGGCGTCGTCGCGCCGCTGCCCGTCCCCGGGAGATTCCCGGCAGGCTCGCTGGTGCCGGCGGGGGCCGCGGTTGCGTCGCTGTCCGCCCGCCCGCCCAGCGCGGTCAGCACCGCGTGCGCGATCTCGGCCCTGCGAGCTTCGTCGGCCACCGGGCCGCCATCGGCCTCACGCAGGTAGAAGGCGTCGACCACGTCGAGTCCGAGGGTGGCGACGATCGCGGTGGCCACGTCGAGGCGCAGGCCGGAGAGCTCACGCACGATCCGGAACAGGACGCCCGCGCGGTCGGGGGCCCGCACCTCGAGGACGGTGGTGGTCCCGAGGTCGTCGAACAGCACCTGCGGTGGCCCCGGTGTGGTCCACTGCTTCACCCCGGCGTAGTCGCGTTCCCGGGCGGCGAGACGCTCGGCGATGTCCACCGTGCCGGCGAGCACCGCGCGCAGGTCGGCGAGCAGTTTCGCCCGTTCCGGCGTCCTGCCGTGCGGCGCGGCGACGGCGGCCTGCAGCAGCGCCCGCCCATCCTGGCTGCGGGCGGAGGCCCGGCGGATGTCCAGGCGGTTGAGCGCGAGGACGCCGGCTGTCACGGCGAGCAGGCCGACCTGGTCGGCGGTGACCACGACGATCTCGAACATGCCCTCGTCGGGCAGCGGGTTGACCTGGACAACGTGTTCGTCGGGCAGGGCGAGCAGCGCGCGCTGGCGATCGTCGAGGCGCGGCGGGCAGGGGACCCGCTCGCCGTCGAGGAGGGCGCGGGCGCGGGCGACCAGATCGCCGATCAGACGGGCCTTCCAGGCGTTCCACGCGGTCGGGCCGGTCGCGCGGGAGTCGGCCTCGGTAAGGCGGTGCAGTAGCGACAGGATCCGGTCGCTGCCAGCGGCGGTGGCGACGGCTCGGATCGTGGCCATGTCGTCGATGTCGCGTCGAGTCGCGGTCTCCCCCAGCAGCAGGTGATGGCGGACCATCGCGACGAGAACCTCGACGTCCTCGTCGGGCAGACCGAGTCGTGGGCCGATCCGGCGGACCTGCTCGATGCCCGTGTCGGTGTGGTCGCCGGGAAAGCCCTTGCCGATGTCGTGCAGCAGGGCGCCCAGCAGGAGCAGGTCGGGACGGTCCACGTCCCGGGTGAACGCGGCCGCCCGCGCGGCGGCCTCCATCAGGTGCCGGTCGACGGTGAAACGGTGGTACGGGTTGCGCTGCGGTCGGCTGCGCACGGCTGCCCACTCGGGGAGCAGACGGACGAGCAGACCGACCTGGTCGAGGGACTCCAGGACGCCGACGGCTGCGTCCCCGGTCGCGAGCAGGGCGACGAGCGCGTCGAGGGCGGCAGGCGGCCAGGGAGCGGGCATCGGCGGTGCCTCGCGGGCGAGGCGGTCGACGGCGTAGCGGCCCAGCGGCAGGCCGGTGCGCGCCGCGGCGGCGGCGACCCGCAGCACCAGGATCGGGTCCTTCGTCGGCTCGGCGTCCAGGGCGAGCTGGATCTCGCCGCCCTGGTCGATCACCCCTTCGTCGAGCGGGCGGCGAACGGGGCGCCGGCCGGGCCAGCGCGACGTGGAGCGCAGGCCGGCGAACGTCCGGTACCAGGTCGCGTCCCAGGCCCAGGAGATCGTCCGGCCGGCGTCGGCGACCGCGTGGGCGAGCGCCATCGAGTCGGCGTAGCCGAGGGCCTCCGCGACCGCGGTGCCGTCCTGCAGCAGCAGCCGGTCCTGTGCGCGCCCGGCGCTGAGCCGGCGGATCTCGCCGCGGGCGTCGAGGAGCACCTCGGCGGCGGCCAGCACCCGCTCGGAGGGGACCTCGGCGACCCAGGCGGCCGCAAGGGCGTGCAGGGCGTCGACGTCACGCAGGCCGCCGCGGGACTCCTTGAGGTCGGGTTCGAGCAGGAACGCGACCTCGCCGAGGCGGGCCGCGCGCTCGGCGACGGCGGCCGCGAGCTCGGGGAGGCGTTTCGGCGCGCGGGTGCGCCACCGGGAGCGGGCGCGGCGAGCCAGGTCCTTCGAGAGGTTCTCGTCGCCGGCGATGTGACGGGCGTCGAGCAGACCCAGGGCCGCTTTGAGGTCCTCGTCGGCCACCGCGTTCGCCTCGTCGATCGTGCGCACGCTGTGGTCGAGGCCGATGCCGGCGTCCCACAGCGGATACCAGATCGCGTCGGCGAGGGCGGTGATGTCCCGTCGTGCGCCGTCGTGCAGGAGGACCAGGTCGAGGTCGCTGCCGAAGGCGGGCTGGGCCCGGCCGTAGCCGCCCACGGCGACGAGGGCGACGCCCGGGCCCGGGTCGCCGAACAGCTCGAGGAGCACCTCGTCGGCCAGGTCGGTGAGCTGGCGGCGCAGGGCGGCCCCGGTTGCCGTGGGGAGCGGGTCGTGGCGTCCGCGCAGGATGTCCAGACGGTCCTTCATGGCTGTCTCCTCCGCGAGCGGAGTCCGGCCGTGGCACCCGTGGAACACCTCGGCCTGCCGGACGCATGGCGCGGCACCGCGCTGGTGATCGCGCGGTGCCGCCTCATGTGATGGTGCGTGGTGGGTGCCGGCGTGGCCAGCACCCGGACGTGCCGGGGTGATCAGAGCGCGTCGGTGCCGCGTTCGCCGGTGCGGACTCGCACGACCGAGTCGACCGGGACGACCCAGACCTTGCCGTCGCCGATCTTGCCGGTCTGCGCGGCCGCGGTGATCGCGGCGACCAGGTCGTCCGCGGCCTCGTCGGCGACGACGATCTCGATCTTGATCTTCGGGACGAAGTCGACCTTGTACTCGGCGCCCCGGTAGACCTCCGTGTGGCCCTTCTGGCGGCCGTAGCCCTGGACCTCGGAGATCGTCAGGCCGTGCACACCCAGCTTCTCCAGCGCCGTCTTGACGTCGTCGACCTTGAACGGCTTGATGACGGCGGTGACGAGCTTGGTCATGCCTGGGCCTCCTCAGGCACCTTGACGGAGCTGACGGACGACGACAGCGAACCGGCGCCGCCGATCGAGGTGTACCGGTAGGCGGTCTCGCCGTGCAGCGCCTCGTCCATGCCAGTGAACTGGTCCTCCTCGCTCAGCTTCAGGCCGATCGTGTACTTGATCGCCAGCGCGATGATCGCAGTGACGACAGCCGAGTAGCCGAGCGTTGCGCCGACGGCCAGCGCCTGCTCGCCGAAGACGCTCCACGGGCCGCCGTAGAACACGCCGTCCTTGCCCGCCGAGTTGGTGTCCACGGTGGCGAACAGACCGGTCAGCAGGGCGCCGAGCACACCACCGACGAGGTGGACCGCACCGACGTCGAGCGAGTCGTCGATGCCGACCTTGCCCTTGATGGACGTGGCCAGGGCGCAGACCACGCCGGCGATGCCGCCGACCGCGATCGATCCCATCGGCGAGACGAAACCACAGGCCGGGGTGATGGCGACCAGACCCGCGACCGCACCGGACGCGGCGCCCAGCGTGGTGGCCTTGCCGTCGCGGATCCTCTCGATGACCAGCCAGCCGAGGATGGCGACACCGGTCGCGATCTGCGTGTTGAGCAGCGCCACACCGGCGAGCTTGTTCGCGCCCAGCGCCGAGCCGGCGTTGAACCCGAACCAGCCGACCCACAGGATGCCGGTACCGAGCAGGACGAACGGCACGTTGTGCGGGCGGAAGTCGCCGCTGGGCCAGCCGGCGCGCTTGCCGAGCACCAGCGCGAGCACGATCGCGGCGATACCGGCGTTGGCGTGCACGACCGTGCCACCCGCGAAGTCCATCGCGCCGCGCTTGAACAGCCAGCCGTTGGTCGCCCAGACCCAGTGGGCGATCGGCGAGTAGACGAACAGCGACCACAGCGTGATGAACACCGCGAAGGCGCTGAACTTCATCCGGTCGGCGATGGAACCGGTGATGAGCGCGGGGGTGATGATCGCGAACATCATCTGGAACGCCACGAACACCACGTACGGGATCGCGGCATCGCCGCTGGTCAGGTTCTGCAGGGCGAAGAAGTGGAAGCCGCCCCAGAACCCGTTGCCGTCACCGAAGGCCAGGCTGAAGCCGAGGACCGACCAGACGAGCGTGATCATGCCGATGGTGAAGAAGTTCTGCATGATCATGCCGAGGACGTTCTTCGCACGGACCATGCCGCCGTAGAAGAACGCCAGCCCGGGTGTCATGAACAGCACGATCGCGGCACTGGTGAGCATCCACGCGGTATCGCCCGAGTTCAATTTGTCCATTTCACTCCTGTCATCCCCCCGCGCGTTGCGCGGACACTACGCTCACCCGGTCGCCGGCCACGCTGCGCTCGTCCCGGATCCTCGGGTCCGAAGGTTCGGCAGGATCTGTTCCCGACCTGTGTCTAAGCTGTTTCTGACGTGTGAAATCGCTGAATTGGGCGACCTGTGGCCCGTTTCGGCGGTCTCACAGTGGGTCTCCGGAGACTCTGCGCCCACTTCGGCGTGCTTCCGTGACTGTATAACTGCACACAGTTACGGTCCGGCGGTGTGAGCAGCGTCCCCACGGAGGGCCGGCGCAACGCCGGCGAATCGTGTTCCGAGACCCGCCACCGCGACGCCGACTCGGGCGCCGATATCGACGCCGACGCGGGCGCCGATATCGACGCCGAAGACGCGTTCCGGGCGCGCCGTGGACGGGCCGACGTCCCGACTGCGGCTTCGTGTCCACCAGACCCACCGCGCGCATCCCGCCAGGCGGTCTCGTGCCTCACGGGGCTGCTCCTGGCCGCGCCGATGGCGCTGACGGGCCTGGCCGGCGCGGCCTGGGGGGCGCCGGGGCCGGCGGCACCCGCCACGTCCTCGAGCCTCGCCGAGGTCCAGGTGGAGATCGACCGCACGAAGGCGGCGCTGGACGCGTCGGTCCGGCAGTCGGCGCGGGCGGCGGAGGAGTTCGACGCCGGTCGAATCCGGCTCGCGGCCGCCGAGCGGGCCGCCTCCGCCGCCGCTGCCCGGGTGGGGCGGGCCAACCAGGCCGTGCGGGCGGCCTCGGATCGCCACCGGGGACTGGCCGTCTCGGTGGACCGATCCGGGGGGTTCAGCGAGCTGTCCCTGCTGCTCGGCGGTGACCCGCGCCGCGCGCTGGACCGGCTGGGTGCCGTCGACGCGCTGGCGCGCCGCCAGCGGGTGGCCGACGGCGGGCTGCGTCTGGCTCGCCGGGATCTCACCGAGGCGCGGCGGGAGGCGGACGACGCGCTCGCTGGCAAGAAGAAGATCGTGGATGACCTCGCCGAGCGGAAAAGCGCCCTCGCGGCCACCGCCACGGACCAGCAGGACCTGCTCGGTCAGCTCCAGGCACGCTTCGCGGAGCTGGAGAAGCGGGCCAGGGCGCGGGCGGAGGCCGCCCGGCGGGCCAGACAGGCCGCGGCCGCCGCCGCGGCCGCCGCGGCGGCGCGGCAGGCCGCCGCCGAGAGCGCCCGCTACGGACAGCAGGCGGGTGCCGCGGCGGCGGCCGGCAAGGGCTTCGCCGCCACGCCGGTCACGGCCGCGCCAGCGGAACCGCCGCTGGGCAGTGGCGGCGCCGGGACGGCCGTGCGGGAGGCATACGCCCAGCTCGGGAAGCCGTACGTGTGGGGGGCGGAGGGACCGGGCACCTTCGACTGCTCCGGCCTGACCCAGTGGGTGTGGCGGAAGGCAGGTGTCGCCCTCAGCCACTACACGGGCTCGCAGTGGAACGAGGGGCGGCGGGTGAGCCGTGCCGAGCTGGTCGCCGGTGACCTGGTCTTCTTCCACGCCGACATCGACCACGTCGGCATCTACGTGGGAAGCGGAAAGATGATCAACGCGCCGCGGACCGGCGAGGTGGTACGGGTCGAGGACGTCTGGTGGTCGAGCTTCCAGGGTGGAGTGCGACCGGGTGCGTGAGTCCGCCCCGGAGCTGGCCGGGTCCGCCGGCCCTGGGGCGGCCGAGCCGCTGGCCGGTAGCTGAAGGCCGCCGGCGCGAGCCCAGGGCGGACGGAGGGATCAGCGGTCGACGTAGACGAGCGCCGCCGTGCTGCGGCTGATCTCCGCGTCGGTCTGGCCGTTGGGGGTCATGATCCGGATCAGATCGCCGCGGGAACCCGGCATCACCTGGGCGCCCGGCACGATGGCGGCGTCCTGCAGGCGACGCATGGCCGACTCGTCGGTCTGCAGCCGTTCGGAGATCCAGCTCACCGTCACCGGCTGGCCGCCGTTGGCCGGGGCGCGGTCGGCGGAGGCGAGCAGGCTGACCGGCGCGGTGGCCGGGCGTGTCTGCTCCGGGTGCTGCGCGGGCGGGATCTCGTTGCCGAACGGGCAGCGCTTCGGATCGCCCAGCAGGACCGTCAGCCGCGCCTCGACCTCGTCGGAGATCACGTGCTCCCAGCGGCACGCCTCGTTGTGCACCAGGGCCCAGTCCAGCCCGATGACCTTCGTGAGGAGCAGCTCCGCCAGCCGATGCTTGCGCATGACGGCGGTGGCGCGCATCAGGCCTTTCTCGGTGAACTGGACGGTACGGTCATCGGCGAGGGACACGAGGCCCTCGTTGGCCAGGCGAGCCGTCGACTCGCTGGCGGCAGGCGCGCTCACGTGCAGCCGTTCCACGAGGCGCGCGCGTAGCGGGGGGATGCCCTCTTCCCTCAGTTCATACAGGGTGCGGAGGTACATCTCGGTACTGTCGATCAGTCCAGTCACCGGTCTCCTTCGTCCACTCCAGAGTACGCCGCGCCCGTGAAATGCAAGTGCCATGTGTCCCGTGGCGGCTGTGTCCGTCGGACCACCGTGGGCGTCCGTGGCGACACCCCGAGCGGCGCCCGTCACGGGCCGCCGCAAGTCGGACCGCGCCCGGCTCGCCCGCGCCGGGCACGCCGGGCACGGCACTAGAATCGCCAGCATGAGCACGACTCAGATCGCACCTGAGACGTCGGACACCCGCACCAACGAGGGTGACGACCACTCCCACTACGCCCGCCGCGAGGAGATCGTCCGCGCGTCGATCGAGGGCGGCCGGGTCACCGCGCTGTGCGGCTACAAGTTCGAACCCGTCCGGGACCCCTCGCGGTTCCCGATCTGCCCGAAATGCAAGGAACTTGTCGAGATAGCCCAGCAGTTCGGCTGACCGGCGGTCCGCGCTGCCGGACGCCGCCTCGGCGGCTCCCGGGGGAGTGATTCTCCGGGAGGCTGCCGCCCGCGCCCCCATGGCCGTACGATCAGCCGCAGTGGCGTCCCGGGTACTCTCGATCGTCGAGAGGCACCGGGCCCGGTGCGCCCGAGCCACCTCAGCACGTCACGACGTGGTCGTTTCCACCTCGTCCCATGCCCCAGTAGCTCAGTGGATAGAGCGACCGCCTCCTAAGCGGTAGGCCGTAGGTCCGATTCCTACCTGGGGCACTTTCTCCCGTGGCGTACGCGTTTTCTCCCGTGGCGTACGCGTTCGCCGCGGTGGACCGCGGTCCGGCGTGTGCCGGTGCGTGACCTGCGAGCGCGCGGTGTGGCGTAACGTGGGAAAAATCCGGCGATCCGCCGGTCGCTCCGGGTCGTCCTGACGTGGGACCGGGCGTCGCGGAGCGCGGGGTCGGGATGACAGGCCCGGTGCGACGAGCGGAGCGGTCCGGCGAGGACCCGGCCTCCGCGGCTGGTGTTCCGCCCGGCTGGTGATGCCGGGACGCGGCGGGACGTGCGATGAGATTCGACGGTGACGCGGTGAGGATCTCGGGCAGGCGGCGGGATAGTCGACGATCGTCGTACACATGGCGCAACCGCCCCGCCCGATGCCGGCCTCGACACCGGCGACGCGGCGGCGGACGGTTCGGCGCCGCGGGCGTTCGCCCGCCCGGATTGACGATCATGGAGAGTGCCTCGTGACCCAGGCCAATCCCGCATACAGCGTCACGGTTCGCGTGCCGGGCACGGCGCGGCAGGTCATCGACGCGGTGGTCGCGGCGGCTCCCGGGGCCATCACCTGCTACGCCGACGAACCGGACCCGGCCGGCAGGCGGATCACCCTCGACGCGGACAGCGCAGCGACACTGACCTGGCTCATCCACGCCCTGCGCAGCCGGCTGGGCGCGGACCTGCTGCAGACGGAGGACCCGGTGTTCGTCGTCGCGTCCACCGGCAAGCTCACCCAGTCCCTGTGCGCGTCCGTCATCACCGGCCACGACCTCGCGCTGCTCGACGCGGACGCCGACCGCCGGGTCATCCGCCACCTGGCCAGCCACCCCACGCACACCGACCTGTTCACCGGGCGGCCGCGCCGGGTGGCCCTGCTCACCGATGCCAGTGCCGTGCTCGACTTCGAGCCGCTCACCGCCGAGGCGGCCCTGCCGGCGGTCGAGTCGCAGGCGGTGCACCTGCACCGGGCGACAGGGCTCGACGTCATCCCGATGCCGATCGCCGCGCGGGACGCCGCCGATCTGGGGCTCGCGATCGGGATGATCGCCCCCGGCTTCGCGGCGACGGTGCTGGTCCACACGCATGTCAGCCACATCGACGCGGTGCGCGCCGCGCCGGCGGCCGCCGGCGCCACGCCGTTGCTCGACACACTGAACGACGGCCTCGCCGTGGCGGCGACCGCCGCCGCGCTCAGCCATCTGCTCGCCCGCGGCCTGCCGCCCGGGCGGGCCCGGGTGGTCGTCGTCGATCCCGCCCGCGGCGGCGACCTCGCTGGCCTGCTGCTCGCCGCCGGCATCCGTGACCTGACCCTCTACGACCCGCTCAGCTACGGGATCCAGCCGCTTCACCAGCTCGCCAACGAGCTTGACCTGGTCGTCGACCTGATCGGCCTGGCCTCCCCGCCGCGGGGAGCGCCCGTGCTGCGCATCCGGCCGGAGACCCCGCCGCCGCTGGCCTCGGCGACCTCCGGACCCCGGCCGCTGCACGCGCTGCCGGGCCTGCTACGCGCCGCTGTCCGCGCCCACCGGGCGGTCACGATGGCGGCCCGGCTGGCCGCCGTGCGGGCGCTGGTGGATCTCACCCCGCCCGGCGGGCTGCTGCCGCCGCTCGACCACCCGCGCCTGACGCCGGCCGTCGCCGAGGCGGCGACCCGGGCGCTCGCGGAGGACTGACCTCCGTTCACCGGGTCTGTCGCGTCACCGGGTCTGTCGCGGCGGCCGGCGATGCCCGGCAGGACAGTCGCGCATGTGTCGGACCGCCGACAGAGTTGGTGCCGGAAAGGCCGCCTGCCGTTTCGGTTTCCCGCCGCTCCCACGCCGCCGCCGATCGCGCGCCGTTGCACCCCGGTCCACGCGGCGGTCCGCCGACGGGACGGGCCTCATGCACCTTCGGTATTCGGGCCCGTGTCAGTAATCCACGGCCCCGCGGCGCGGCACGGTCTTTCCCAGGCCTGGGCCATGTGGCCGACAGGTGGCGTGGCGGTAGGCGACGGCTGAAATTCCGGTAACGAGGTGCCCCGTATTGTCGCGCCCTCGCGCCCGGCATTCCGGTGCCGGCCGGAGATCCGGCTCACCTCGGCCGGCGGCGGGGTGGCGGGGCTCACCGCCGGGACGTTCTGCGGACACGCGCTCCCCGCGGCGCGGGCGCTCCCCAGCCGTGGAAGTCCGTGGGCGGAGGGTGCGGTCCCCGCCGGCGCGCTCGGCGGGGACCGGGCCGTTCAGACCCGGCGTTCAGTCGGTCCCAGCTGGCACGAGCTCAAGCAGCGCCTGGGCGGCGAGCTCGTAGCCAAGCGCTCCCAGGCCCACGACCACCCCCCGTGCGAGTGCCGAGAGAATCGACTCGTGCCGGAATGTCTCGCGTGCCCAGACATTCGACAGATGGACTTCGATCCACGGATTCGGATAGTTCGCCAGGGCGTCCCGCAGGCTCCAGCCGTACATCATGAGCGCGCCCGGGTTGACTATCGCGCCGACCGAATCATAGTTATCCTGTATCGCATGGATGAGTTCGCCCTCGGACTCGCGCTGGACCGAAACCAGTTTCCAGCCGCGGTCGGCGATCCGGGTGGCGACGGCGGATTCGATGTCCGCGAGGGTGGCCGTGCCGTAGACCTCTGGCTGGCGGCGGCCCAGTATGCCCAGGTTCGGGCCGTTCAGAAGAAGGAGCGTGCTCACCGGACCTCATCATCGCTGTAGCCAAGGGGCCCGGTCGGCCGGCGCCCTGTCGGGCACAATATCGCAGTTACGCTGGGGGTCGCTGCCGGGCGATGGGCGGTAAAATCCCAGCGTGGGTGGGTCTCGGCAGGATGCTCATGGTGCAATCATTGTCATGTTGTTGTTCATTGCGTGATCGGGTCCGGGTGACGGCAGGCTGTCTCAGGGCGTTGCGGTACCGTCCGTCGCGCATGCACTCGTGCGGATTCTTCGGGCAACCCAGGGTAATGAACCGTCGACGACCGGGATCCTCGCGCGAACCTATCGTCACGTAAGAAAAGGGTGGGGACCATGAGCGGTGGAGCGCGACGCGCACCGGAGCTGCCGGCTTGGCCGCAGTACTCCGACGAGGAGCGCGACGGTCTGATCCGGGCCCTGGAGCAGGGCCAGTGGTGGCGCATGGGCGGAAGTGAGGTCGACAGCTTCGAGCGTGAATTCGCCGCCTATCACGGCGCCGACTACGCCCTGGCCGTCACGAACGGGACCCACGCCCTGGAGCTTGCTCTGCAGGTACTCGGTGTCGGGCCGGGCACGGAGGTCATCGTCCCGGGGTTCACGTTCATCTCGTCCTCCCAGGCCGCGCAGCGTCTCGGCGCCGTGGCGGTACCGGTCGACGTCGACCTGGACACCTACTGCATCGATCCCGCCGCGGCCGCCGCCGCCGTGACGCCCCGCACCAAGGCGATCATGCCGGTGCACATGGCCGGCCAGATCGCGGACATGGATGCGCTGGCCAAGCTGTCGGCCGACACCGGCATCCCGATCATCCAGGACGCCGCGCACGCCCACGGTGCCCAGTGGCAGGGCCGCAAGGTCGGCGAGCTCGGCTCCGTGGCCGCGTTCAGCTTCCAGAACGGCAAGCTCATGACGGCCGGTGAGGGCGGCGCCGTCACGTTCCCGGACGCGGAGCTGCACGAACTCGCCTTCCTGCGGCACAGCTGCGGGCGCCCCCGCACCGACCGCCGGTACTTCCACCAGACCTCCGGCTCGAACTTCCGGCTCAACGAGTTCTCCGCCTCGGTCCTGCGGGCCCAGCTCGGCCGGCTCGCCGGCCAGATCGACACCCGCGAGCAGCGCTGGCCGGTGCTCGCCGACGCGCTCGCGGCCATCCCGGGTGTCGTTCCCCAGGGCCGCGACGAGCGTTGTGACCGCAAGCCGCACTACATGGCGATGTTCCGGGTCCCCGGCCTCGGTGAGGAGCGCCGCAACGCCCTCGTCGACGCGCTTGTCGAGCGTGGGCTGCCCGCCTTCGCCGCGTTCCGCGCGATCTACCGCTCCAACGGCTTCTGGGAGACCGGCGCCCCGGACGAGACGGTCGACGACATCGCGCGGCGCTGCCCGAACACCGAGGCGCTCAGCGCCGACGGCATCTGGCTGCACCACCGCACCCTGCTGGGCACCGAGGAGCAGATGCACGAGGTCGCGGCCGTCGTGGCCGACACCATGGCGGCCCAGTGACCGACGGCGGGCCCGTGACCACGGGGGGGCCAGTGGCCGGGTCGACACCGATCCGGGTCGCCGTCGTCGGCCTCGGCTGGGCCGGGCGGTCGATCTGGCTGCCCCGGCTGCGGGAGCATCGGCGCTTCACGGTGATCGCGGCGGTGGATCCCGACCCCACCGCGCGCGCTGCCGTCGCCGGGGAGGATCCAGACCTGGCGGTCGTCGCCGACGTGGCCGAGCTCGGCGCGGTCCGGCCCGACCTCGCTGTCGTGGCGGTGCCCAACCACCGGCACGCCGACATCGCCGAGCGGCTGCTGAGCGCCGGCGTCCCGGTGTTCCTGGAGAAGCCGGTGTGCCTCAGCTCGGCGGAAGCCGACCGGCTGGCCGTCGCGGAGCGAGCGGGCGACGTCACCCTGCTGGCCGGCAGCGCGGCCCGCTACCGGGCCGACGTCAGTCGGCTCTACGAGGTCGCGGCGGGTCTCGGCGCGATCCGCCACGTCGACCTCGCCTGGGTCCGCGCCCGCGGCATCCCGGACGCGGGCGGCTGGTTCACCCGCCGCGAGCAGTCCGGCGGCGGCGCGCTGGTCGACCTCGGCTGGCATCTTCTCGACACGCTCACTCCGCTGCTCGGCAGCGTCCACTTCCACCAGGTCGTCGGCACGACGTCGGACGACTTCGTCAGCGACGGCGCGTGGGCCGCCTCCTGGCGCCACGGTGACGAGGAGGACCAGGCGGCGGAGCAGGGACCGGCAGGTGTCCGGACCGCCCGCGCGGGAGGCGACGTCGAGGACACCGTGCGTGGCTTCCTGGTGACCGAACAGGGCACCTCGGTCGCGCTGCGGGCGAGCTGGGCCTCGCACGAGGCCCGCGACATCACCGCGATCCGCGTCGAGGGCACAGCCGGAACCGCCTCGCTGACCTGCACGTTCGGTTTCGGGCCGAACCGGCAGGACCGCTCGGCCCTGACCGTCACCCGTACCGGTCAGACCACCGCGGTCGACCTGCCCGAGGAACCCATCGGGACCGAGTACCGGCGCCAGCTCGACGAGCTGCCGGCGATGCTCGCCGACCCGGCCTTCCGGGGACGCGCGATCGCCGAGGTCCGCCCGACCATCGCCGCGATCGAACGGCTCTACGACTCCGCCCGTTCGCACCGGGCGGCATCCGCCCTCGTCCCCGCGGGCCGATGACGCCCCGCCGACAAGTCACCGAGGTCCTACGCGTTGAGCCCGGAGGGGCATGTGGGTACGGAACCTGACGGCAACCGCGCGGACGGTGGCTTCGGCCCGCCCGAGACCGTGCAGGCCCGGCTGGTCGCGGCCGGTGGGATCCGCCGGCGGACGGTGATCTTCGATCTCGACGGCGTCCTCGTGGACAGCTTCGGCGTCATGCGCCAGGCCTTCACGATCGCCTACGCCGAGGTCGTCGGCCCGGGCGAGCCGCCGTTCGAGGAGTACGAGCGTCACCTGGGGCGCTACTTCCCCGACATCATGCGAATCATGAATCTGCCGCTGGAGATGGAGGAGCCGTTCGTCCGGGAGAGCTACCGGCTCGCCCGCGAGGTCGTCCTCTTCGACGGCGTCGCGGACATGCTGCGCACGCTGCGGGAGCGCGGCTACGGGCTGGCGGTCGCCACCGGCAAGGCCGGCCCGAGGGCCCGCCATCTGCTCGGCGAGCTCGGTGTGCTGGGGCTGTTCGACCATGTGCTCGGCTCCGATGAGATCCCCCGGCCCAAGCCCGCACCCGACATCGTGCTGCGGGCGCTTGACCTGCTCGGCGCGGAACCCGGCGAGGCGATGATGATCGGGGACGCGGTCGCGGACCTCGACAGCGCCCGCGGTGCCGGGGTCATGGCCGTCGCCGCGCTGTGGGGAGAGACCGACGGTGTCGAGCTGATCGCCGCCGAGCCGGACGCGATTCTGCACCGGCCGGCGGACCTGCTCGCGCTGCTCGGTGAGTCGCCGGCGGGGTTCGGCCCCGGATCGGCGGACGGCTCCACGCGGCCCGCGCCGGATGTTCCGGCCGCACGCTCGGATGGTTCCCCCGTGCCGCCCACCGCGGTCGCGACGGCCGCCGTGCCACCGGCCGGTCTGGCGCCGCCGGTCGCCGCCGGGGCGCCGGTCGCCGGTGGGGTCCTCTCCGGCGACTGACACCCCGGAGCGACGCCTCGGACTGACGCACCTGTCGGCAGCTGCGTCCCTGGCAGCCCAGCCCCTGGCCGGCGACGCCCGCGCCCCGGCCAGGGAGTTCGACCACCGGGGGAGACTGGCCGGGTGGGGCGACGGGTCAGCCGGCTGGGACGTGGGCGGGCCGGAGGGCCTGGCGGGCGAGCAGGGTCGCGCCCGCGAGGGACGACAGGCCGCCGAGGACCGCCGCGCGCACCGGCGCCGGCGGATGGCCGGGCCGCGCGAGCCCACGGGCATGCTCGGCCACGGCGTCGGTGAACCCGGGCAGCCCGTCGGCGAACCCGCCGCCCACCACGGCCAGCGCCGGGTGCAGCAGCTCGGTGAGGCTGACCACGGCGACCGCCACCGCCGCCGCGCTCTCCCGCACCGCCCGCACCGCCCAGTCGGCGCCGTCCACCCAGCCCGCGCGCAGCTCGACGAAGTCCACGCCCCGCACGCCGCCCTCGCCGCCGCGCTCGACGTCGGCAGCGGTGACAGCGGTGACAGCGGTGACAGCGGTGGCGGCGGTGACAGCGGTGGCGGCCCGGTGGCGGGCGGCGCGGCGCAGGGTGGCGGGGCCGCTGGCGATGGCCTGCACGCAGCCGCGCCGCCCGCAGCCGCACGGCGGGCCGTCCATGGCGATCACCATGTGTCCCACCTCGGCCGAGCCGCGGCCGGGCCCTGGGCAGGGCCGACCGGCCAGCACGATCCCGCCGCCCACCCCGGTGCCGACGCCGATGTAGACGACGTCCGGGCAGCCGGCGGCCGAGGCCTCCGCGAGCGCGGCGACGTCGCCGTCGTCGGCATGAGCGATCGTGGCGCCCGGCACCAGCCCGCGCAGCGTGTCGGCGAACCGAAGCCCGGTCCAGCTCGGCCGGCCCGGCCAGGTGGTCACCAAGCCCGCCGCGTCGACGGTCCCCGGCATCGCGACGCCGACGGCCTCCACCGGACCGGCCCAGCGGACCAGCAGGGCGGCGACGTGCTCGGCGAGGTCCTCGACGTCGCGCGCCGCCGGTGCGGCCGGCTGCCAACGCAGGGTCGCCTCGACCGGTGCGGGTGCGGGCGCGGGCGCGGCGGGTTCGATCCGCAGGGCGACCTTGGTGCCGCCGATGTCGATGCCGAGCACCCCGGCGACACCGGCGCCGACAGCGGGCGGCAGGGCGGTGGATGACACGGTGGGACTCCTCTCGCCGCCGGTCAGGCGCGCTGCGCGGGGATGAGACCGAAGAACGAGCGGTACAGGTCGAGCTGCTCGGCGAGCATGTGGATGCCGGGATGGGTGGGTAGCCCGAGGGTGGCGGCGGCGGCCAGCAGCCGGGTGCGCGCGGGCTTCATGATGATGTCCGCGACCACGCAGCCGGCGGGCAGCGCGTCGGGCGGGAAGGGCAGCGGGTCGTCGGGGCGCAGGCCGAGCGGTGTCGCGTTGACCGCCAGATCCGCGTCGCCCAGCACCGGTGCGGCGGCGGCGACGGTGCGTCCCGGCCAGTGCGCGTCCAGCCGGGCGACGAGGTCCGCGCACTTGTCCTGGTCCGGGTCGTGGATGGCCAGCGGGCCGCAGCCGGCCTCGAGCAGCGCGACCGCGATCGCGCTGCCGGCGCCGCCCGCGCCCAGGAGCGCGACCCGCGCGCCGCGCGGCGGGTGCCCGGCGGCGGTGAGGCCGCGGACGAAGCCGGCGCCGTCGAAGTTGTCCGCGCGCCAGCCGCCGGGAGCGCGGCGCAGCACGTTGGCGCTGCCGCTGATCGCGGCGGCGGTGCTGCGCTCACTGGCCAGGGTGCAGGCGGCGATCTTGTGCGGGATCGTGACGAGCACGCCGTCGAGGTTCCCGATCGCTTCCAGACCTTCCAGCACGGTGGCGAACCGCCGTGGGTGGGCCTGCACGGGGATCAGGACGGCGTCCATCGCGAGCCGAGCGAACAGCGGGTTGAGCAGCGCGGGCGCCTGGACCTGGGTGACCGGGTCGCCGATCACCGCGTACAGCCTGGTGGTGCCGCTGATCGGTAGCGCGGTGGGCGTGGTGGGGGGCGCGGTCACGCCGCGTCCTGGCGCGGCATCGCGGCGAGCGTCGAGAGCACGACCCGCTCGTCGACATCGGGGACCAGCTCGGGACCGTTCGCGCCGTCGAGCACGAACGTCAGCCCGGTGTTCGTCGACTTCTTGTCCAGCCGCATCACGGCGACGAGGTCGGCCGCCCCGGCGCCGGCTGGCAGGGCCGTGGGCAGGCCGTAGCCTCGCACGACGTCGAGGTGCTCGGCGACCCGGTCGGGCCCGATCCGGCCGAGGGCGCCCGCGAGCTGACCGGCGAACACGGTACCGACGGCCACCGCCTCGCCGTGGCGCAGCGCGTAGTCGGTGACCCGTTCCAGCGCGTGGCCGAGGGTGTGCCCGTAGTTGAGGATGTGGCGCAGGCTCGCGTCGCGCTCGTCGCGGGCGACGACGGCGGCCTTGAGCGCGACGCTGGCCGCGATCTGCTCGGCGACCGGGCGTCCCAGCAGGTCGGGAGCGCCGATGAAGTGCGCTCGGGCGATCTCGCCGTAGCCGTTGATCCACTCCCGGCGGGGCAGAGTGGCCAGCAGGTCGGTGTCGCACAGGACGGCGCTCGGCTGCCAGTAGGCCCCGACGAGGTTCTTGCCGGCGGACAGGTTCACCGCGGTCTTCCCGCCGACGCTCGCGTCCACCTGGGCGAGCAGGGACGTCGGCAGATGGATGACGGCGACGCCGCGGTGGTAGAGCGCGGCCGCGAGCCCGACGACGTCGGTCGTCGTGCCGCCGCCGCAGGAGATGACCACGTCGGACCGGGTCAGCCCGAAGTCGGTGAACCGCCCGCACAGCGCCTCGACGTTCGCGAGCGTCTTGTCCGCCTCGCCGTCGCGGGCGGGCAGTCGCAGCGCTGGCACTCGCGGATCCGGCACGGTGTCCAGGGGACGGGCGGAGACGATGACCGCGCGCCGGGCCCCGGTCCGGGCGACGATCTCGGGCAGGACCCGGCGTACCCCCGGGCCGATCTCGACCGGGTAGGAGCGTGCGCCGAGGTCGACCAGGACGCGGTGATGGTCCGGGCCGAGGCGTTCGATCGAGCTGAGTGGCTGCCCCACTGTCGGCATCGACAGCCATCCTTTCGGTTGTGGTCGTGACAGGCGCCATGCGGACGGCCGACCCGCCGGGCAATCGCGCGGGCGGGCACCCGCCCGCGCGGTGACGCCCGGGTTGCCCGGCCGCGTCCAGTCTGCCGGGAGCGGTGCCGCCTGCCCTCACCAGGGGCGCCTGATCCGATCTGGTGACCCTGGTGGCGGCCGCGCACGCCCCGCGACGAAGGTCCGCGCACGTCCTATACGTCGTCGCCGCTGTGACGCAGGCCATACGGGGGGCGCTTTCGGGGAACTGTGATGTTCCATATGTTCGCTTTTGGCGTGGTGTTCGGGACGCCGCCGCGGATCTGCGTCAGGCTCGACGAGAACGGGTCGGTCCGCGGGCCGACGCTGCGTCGGGAACGATCAGGACGAGCGGTAGTTCGTCCACTGAGGAGTCCGTCATGACCAGACCGACCGCCGCCAGTGCCGATTCCGGGCCGGCGCCGGCCGGGGCATCCGCCAGGGCATCGGTCGGGTCGGCGAAGGCGGGCGGCGGCGCGCCGGCCGGTTCCGACCCCCGGCGTCCGGGAAGCGCCACGGAAGGCGCGGAGCCGGTCGGGGCCGCCGCGCCGGGCACCGGGGCGGCGCCACATGCTCCGTATCCGGACGATGACCCCGGCCAGGCGATGGCCGATAGCCCGGAAGTGACCGCCGACGAACTGCCGGGAGCACGGGCGCTGTGGATTCTCGCGTTCACGTTCGCCGCCGTCGGGTTGTTCTTCCCGCTTTCCGGCCTGATCGCGATCGGTTGCGGCGCCCTGGCCTGGCGGCGGGGCAGCGGACGCGGCCGGGTGGCGACCTTCGTCGCGATCGCGACCACCCTCATCGGCGTCGTGCTGACCGTCGTGGTGCTGACCACCTGAGACCACCTGACCGGGCACGTCGCCCCTCGCCGGGCCGACCGCGCGAGACGACGGACGCGGGCACTTCCGCGCACAGGTGAGGCCGCCCAGCTCGGGGGGTGCCGGGCGGCCTCCTATTCATGATGACATTTGAACCGTCCCGGACACAAGCCAGCCGACCACTCGGGGCGTCGGCCCAGGTGGCAGGGGAAGGTCAGGCAGGCCAGGGTGCGCCGCGCTGCAACAGGTCGACGAGCAGGCCCGAGCCGCCGTCCAGGTAGGCCTGGGTGGGGCTGCCCGGATCCGGCTGGATCTGCTCGACCAGGGCACCACCGCGGCCCGCGCCGCGCAACGCGGCCGCCAGATCGTCGACCAGGTAGCCGATGGCGAACAGACCCTCGCCGCGAAGATCGAGCATCTCGCGCGCCAGTGACGGCTGGTGCCCCGGCTCGACCAGCTGGACGTGGCCCGCGCCGAGACGGCCGACAGCCACCCGGGCGCCGTCGAGGGCGATGGTCCGGTTACGGCGCAATGCCGGGCCGGACAGCGCCACCACCTGCCAGGAGTCGATGCCGAGGGCGACCGTGTAAAGCCCGCGGGCCAGGTCGAGGTCGGCGACGACGATGCCGAAGTGGTGAAAGGTCAGGTTGGCCAGGATCGAATCAACCGCGGCGAATCCCGTGCCCGGTCGCGGCGCGAGCGGGAATTGCCCGACGGGTGCCCGGCCGGTGGCGGAGATACCGCCCGCCCGCTCGGGCGCACGAGTGAGAAAGACCGATTCCGTTGACACGACGCCCCCTCCACGTCCCACCGGCATCGGGGGAGTTTGCCGATCGTATCGTCGTCCCCCGGCGCCGACTGCCGGCGGGGCGTGCACGGCGGCGGCCGTTCCACGCTACGGAGTTTGTTCCACGCGGCTGGTTGTTCCGCCCGGAGACGGTAGTTCCGCCGCGGCGCCCCCGCGGTCGACGATGATGCCTCCCATGCCGACTTTCATCGAGAAGCCGACCATCGTCGAGGCCGCCGGGAACCTGCCCAAAGTCATTCGTGAGTATGTGGGGGCGGTGAACACCGGCACCCGCGGACTGAGCATCGCGCACATGTCGAGCCCGGGCGGGTGGGCCGAGCCCGGCCAGCGCCCCGAGTTCGACGAGTACACGATCGTCCTGCGCGGGGCGGTCCTGGTGGAGCACGAAGGCGGAACCCTCGAGGTCGGAGCGGGTCAGGCGGTGCGCACGGCTGCCGGGGAGTGGGTGCGCTACAGCACGCCGGGACCCGACGGCGCCGACTACGTCTCCGTCTGCCTGCCGGGCTTCACCCCCGACACCGTCCACCGGGACGCGTGAGAGCCGCCCGGGCGGCGCGGCACCGTTCTGGCATCCATATCACGTTGTTGCGTGTACAACGTATTGTGGATGGATGAGCGGACCCGTCCCGGCCGTCGGCGTCGACCTGGAGGTCGTTGACGGGCGGGCGGCCGACGTGGGCGGCATCCCGGTGCGCCGCACCCTGCCCCGCCAGGGGCGGCGGACCGTCGGTGCCTGGTGCTTCGTCGACCAGATGGGCCCGCTGGCGGTCGGCCCGCGGCGCCCGGTCGAGATCGGGCCTCACCCGCACATCGGGCTCGCCACCGTGACCTGGCTGCTGTCCGGTGGGCTGGTGCACCGGGACAGCCTGGGCAGCAACCAGCCGCTGCGGCCCCGGGAACTCAACCTGATGACCGCCGGCAACGGCGTCGCCCACGCCGAGGCGTCCGAGGACGGCGACGGCCAGCTGCACGGCGTGCAGCTGTGGGTCGCCCAACCGGACCGCACCCGGCACGGCCCCGCCGACTTCGCCCACCACCCGCACCTGCCCGTCGCCGGCTTCGGCTCGGTCGAGGTGACGGTGCTGCTCGGCGAGCTGGGCGGCGCGGCCTCCCCGGCTCGCACCGACACGCCTCTGGTCGGAGCCGAGCTCGCCCTGCACGGCGGGGGCGGCGTGCTGCCGCTGCGGCGCGACTTCGAGTACGCCGTGATCGCCCTCGACGGGGCGGTGCGGATCGGCGCGAACGTCCTGGTCGCCGGCCAGCTGGGCTACCTGCGCCCCGGCCGGGAGGAGCTGCCGATCGGCACCGGGCCGGCCGTGGCCGGCGTTCCCGCCAGCGGCACGGGCGGCACGGGCGGCGCCGGTGGGCGTGGCGTGCGGGCGATGCTGCTCGGCGGCGAGCCGTTTCCCGAGCAGGTGGTCATGTGGTGGAACCTCGTCGCCCGTACCCGCGGCGAGATCGAGGCCGCCCGTGCCGACTGGACGGCGGGTGCCGAGCGGTTCGGCGCCGTCGCGACCCCGGCGGCCCGCGTCCCCGCACCTGTGCCGATGTGGGTCAGAGCCGGTTGACCTGCTCGGCGATCGTCTCGACGTCGGAGTACTTCATCCCGAGCAGGCCCGCCTGCTTCCAGCGCACGACCCCTCAGAATTCGGTACCGGTGTCAGGATACGGCCCGCCCAGCAGTGGCGCCCCGGCCCCACGCGGCCCCGGTCCGCGCCCCGCGATCAGAAGCTGACCGGCTCGCCGACCCCGCCGGCGCGACTGAGCAGCTCGTCGAGGTCGTACTCGTACCAGCGCCGCATCGGCTCCGGCGAGCTGCTGCGGCCCCACTCGTACATCCGGCGCTGCGACTCGAAGGAGCCGTCGTGCCAGCGGCGGAGCACGTCCCCGAGGCGCAGCGGGGTCGGCAGGAAGTCCGCGCCGCCGAGGAGCCCGGCCAGGCGCCCGACGGCGTCCGCCGCGGCGAGCCGGCCCTCCTCCACGTCCACCATCACCCCGCTCAGCGCGGCGAACAGCGGCTGGAACTCCGGCAGGTCGGGGCAGAAGGTGCCCGGGTGCGGCGCGTCGAGCAGCCGGTCGAACAGCTCGCGGTCGCCCTTCTCCAGGTAGCCGAAGTACGTGCCGAGGATTCGGGCGATGCCCATGTTCCAGCCCATGAACCAGACCTTCGACCACGCCCGCCACAGGTCGAAGTCGCGGAACGAGACGTACGAGCCGTGCACGAGCTTGTCGTTGACGTCGAGGATGGTCTGGTTGAGGGCGTCGATGTGATTGAACCGCTCGGCGGAGAAGTCGTCGTCGTCGAGCGCGGCCAGCAGGGTCGGGGCGAAGGCGTAGATCACCTGCATCGTGTTGGCCATGCCGCGGGAGAACAGCGCGTCTATCGCACCGGCCGCGTGGCTCATCATCGCCCAGCGATCACCGACCGTGCGGCTGCTGGAGTACTGGGTGCGCCCGGTGGACACCCAGTCCCAGGCCGGCCGGGCGCCCGCGAACTGCCGCGCCACGCTGGGGAAACGGCTGAGGAAGTCGGCCCACTCCTGGTCGGCGGAGCGGCCCGGCTCCTTGGGGAAGCGCCGGGTGTCGAGGTTGAGCCCGACGCTGCACAGCGGGTTGGTGGCGCGCTGGTGGTTGTCGAACGGGATCACCCACAGCCAGCCGCCGTCGAAGATGTGGTGCAGGGTGCCCTGGTGCCACTCGGACGGCTGCCCGCTCGGGGTGGTGACCTCGTCGAACGGGGTCACGCCGACCATGTGTGTGAACAGCGTGCGGGAGCTCGTCCGGAACCGGCAGGGATCCTCGCGGAGTCCGAAGGTGGAGGCGAGCACGGAGTTGCGCCCGGACGCGTCGACGACGTACCGGACCCGCAGCCTGTCGCCGGACCGCGTCGTCAGCGTCGCCGCGTCGGCGCTGAACTCGACCTTCTCCACCCACGTCCGCTGGCGCGGCTCCGCTCCGTACCGGACCGCCGTATAGAACAGGTAGGAGTCGATGTCCTGGCGGTGCATGTGCATCTCCGGCCCGTTGGGGAACTCGGAGACGTTGCACTGGGTGACTTCCTCGGGGTTCTGGACGTGGCCTTCACGGTGGTACACGAAGCCGAAGTTGCGCTTGACGCCGCAGGCGGAGGTGACGTGCGAGCGCACTCCCTCGAAGCTGCTCACGTGGGCCAGCTCGGGGACGTCGAACCGCTCCGCCAGGAGTTTCAGCAGGTAGGTCGTTTCTCCGATCGTAGACTCGCCGAGCGCGAACCTGGGATGACTGCCGCTGTCCACGAGCACCACGCTGTGCCCGTGCCGGGCGAGGATGTTGGCCAGCGTCGAGCCGGCGATGCCGCTCCCCAGGATCGCAACCGAATAGTCGTATCCGCTCATGACGAGACCCCCTGATGGCTTCTCCACGGAGTGGGCCGGCCGCGTCCCCCGCGTCCCACAAAGATCGCAATTATCGCAACCGGTAGACAAATAACACTTAACCATCTCGACGGGGTGTGCGAACCATAAACGCCGCATCAATGCCACCCGGTCAGCGGGTGCCCGAAAAGGACCGATATACTCCGCTATATCGAAGACATGGCGAATTGGGTTCTTGTCATGAGAGATCGTCTTTGTTCGGCCCGCTCGCCGGGGGTGGCGGGGGGATCGTCGCCGGCGCCGCGGGCTGCCTGTCCCGGGTGGGCGCGGACGCACCGCCGGCCTGTCGGATCTCGACCAGGCGGACGGATCGCCAGTTGACCAGCATGGTTCGGCCGTCGGCCAGATGGAGCTGCTCGACCTCGCAGCGGAAGACCGCCTGGGCGACCCGTCGGCGCAGCTCCTCCGGATCGGTCCCCGCCGGCAGCGGATAGGGCTGCCCGTCGATCAGGATCTGCACTTCCACCGCCCAACAGTCGCACACGTGTTCGATCGTGGCAAGGTTGGGGGTGGCCGAGTGGGTGGCGCGCGGTCCGCGGCGGCCATCACGCGAGTGGGGAGGGGCGAGTGGCGGGAAAGGGACGAACGTGAGCGCCGTCGGCGCGGCGGGCGCGGGCGGCCCGCGCTCCCCGCTGGCCCGGGTCTTCGACGACGCTCTGGTCACCGCGGGCGCCCGGGCGGATCCCGGCGAGCGGGTGGCGGCCTTCGTGGACCTCGCCCGGCGCTACCAGGAGCCTGGGCGGCACTACCACACGCTGCGGCACGTGGCCGAGATGACGGCCGCCCTGCGGGTGCTGCTCGCCGCCGAGCGGCCTGCGCCCGCGGCCCGGTCCTCGCCCGAGGGTGCGACCGTCCATGCCTGCGTGCTCGCCGGCTACTTCCACGACGCCGTCCTCGTGCCGCGGCGGATCGACAACGAGCAGCGCTCCGCCCAGCTCGCGGTAGCGGTCCTCGAACGCCTGGGCTGTCCCGGGCAGGTGGGGGAGACGGTGGCACGCCTGGTGCTGGCCACCGCCGCGCACCGCTCGCACCAGCCGGACGAGGCGCTCGTCAACGACGCGGACCTGCGGATCCTGTCCCGGCACCCGGCCGCCTACGACCAGTACGTCCGCCGTGTCCGCCGCGAGTACGGGGGCCTCGACGACCAGGTGTGGCGGGCGGGGCGCGGCGCGGTCGTGCGCGCCCTGCTGAGCGGTCCCGTCTACGCGACGGCCTGGGCACGCCGTGCCTGGGAGCCCACGGCCCGGCTCAACCTGCTCCGCGAGCTCGACGCGCTCGGCTGACGCCACCGAGCGCCGGCGTCACCGCCGGCCCGGATGGTCGCCGGCAGCGGGGGGCGGGTACCGCCGCGCGCAGGCCGTCGCCAGCACACAGGTCAGCAGCAGGCCGCTGATGACCGGCCCGGCGCTGAAATCCGTCGGCGACGGTTGCAGCCCCGGCCACGTCACCGCGTAGAGGCCGAGCGAGCCGGCGGCGCCCGCCCCGGTCGTGGCGAGCCGATAGCGGCGCAGGACGGGAACCCCGGCGACGCCGGCCGCGCCGCACGCGTGACCGAGCACGGCGACGGCGAGCAGGAGCCCGCCGGTGGTCCGGACCGCGGCGGCGGGCAGCCAGTCCAACAGCCGGGAGGCGCCGTCCCAGCCGTAGCGCTCACCCGGCGTGCCGGTCGGCGCCCCCGGCCAGACCAGCAGATGAACGAGCCCGTAGCAGAGCAGCATCGAGCCGGCGGCCGCGGCGGACAGCCGGCGCGCCGCGTCGGAGACGACGGGATGATCCCGAAGCCGGGAACCGCTCACGGGGTGTGCCGCCCCGATGTGGACGGCGGCGGAATGGTCGCGGACTCGACGGTGTCCATCTCCGCCGTCTCGAGCGGGGCGGTGGACGCGGGCGGGAGCGGACCGAGGAGCGGACAGGAGGTGGTGTCGTCGGTCGCGGTGAGGGCGGCGCGAGCGGTCGAGGCCGGGGGCCCGTCCAACGTCGCGACCGCGGCGAGGACACCCCCTTCCGGCGCGCAGGTGTGCGCCGGGCGGCTGCTCGGGGCCGCGCCGGGCGGGTGCTGCGGGGGTAGATGCCGTGCCGACGGGTGCGACGCCGGGCCAGGTCGACCCGGTGGTTGTTCCATGTGTGTCGGTGGGGCATCCGGGCGGGTGGTGCTGGGGCGAGGCGTCGTCCCGGGCGGCTCGGGCGCGTGCGACGGCCCGGAGGGCGGGGTGGACACGGCTCGGTGCGCCGCCGACGGGTGGGGCGCCAGCACCCGCGTCGTCGTGGTGCCGCGCGGCGCGGTCGGCGGGTCGGTGTGGCCGGTCGCGCCGGCGGCGGTGGCCGCGGCGAGGACGGCGGCGGCGAGCACCGGATCGAGCTCCGGCGGGACGGTGCGCAGGTCGAGCAGGCAGCAGCCGTGCTCGACGCGGCCGAGCACGGCGGGCTCACCGTGGCGCAGCGGTGCCGCCACGGCGGCGTCCAGTGCTACGGCCGCGCTGGGCAGTTCGGCGCCGATGGTGACGGGCCAGCGCCGATACCCGGTCTCGGCGCCGGCGGGGACGGCGGCGGCAGCGGCCCCGTCGTCCACGAACGCCCGTCCGGCCACGGCGGACGCGGCGATTCCGGCGCGGCGCAGCCAGGCCGCGAGCGTCTCGGCGCGCGCGGTCAGCCGCTCCGGATGGGCCCGCAGGGCGCGGCCCGTCGGCGAGTCGCCCTGGCGCAGCGTCGCCTCGAGCGCGGCGAGGGTGAGCTTGCCGGCTCGCAGCGCCCGGGACATGGGATGCCGCCGCATCCGGTCGATCAGGTCCGCGCGCCCGAACAGCAGGCCGCACTGCGGACCGCCGAGGAGTTTGTCGCCGCTGGCCGTGACCACGCCGACGCCCGCGTCCAGCCAGGTCGTCACGTCCGGCTCCGCGGCCAGCAACGGCTCGGGACGGAGCAGGCCGGAGCCGCAGTCGCCGACGAGCGGCACCGCGAAGTCGGCGCACAGCGCGGCGAGATCGCCGACGCCGGGCCGGTCGGTGAAGCCGACGACCTGGTAGCCGGCCGGGTGCACGCGGAGCACGAAGCCCGTCTCGGGCCCGATCGCGTCGGCGTAGTCGCCGAGGGTCGTGTGGTTGGTGGTGCCGACCTCGCGCAGCCGGGCTCCCGCGGCGACCAGGAGATCCGGCAGCCGGAATCCGTCGGTGGTCTCCAGCAGTTCGCCCCGGCTGACGACGATCTCCCGCTGGCCGGCGAGGGCCGCGGCGGACAGGGCGAGGGCCGCGGCGTTGTTGTTCACCACGTGTACCGCGGCCGCCGCCGGCACCGCGGCGGCCATGGCCGCGTGGGCCGTCCGCCCCCGGCGGTCCCGGCGGCCGGTGTGGAGATCGAGCTCCAGATCGGTCGTGCCGGCGGCCAGATCGACGGCCGCCCGGGCTGCCGCCGACAGGGGTGCCCGGCCGAGCGCGCCGTGCAGCAGTACCCCGGTGGCATTGATCACCGGGCGCAGCCCGGTCACGGTGCGGGCGAGCGCCACCGGCGCCGGTACCGGATCCTCGGCGGCGTCGGAGCGGGGAGGGGCCAGATCGTCAATCACTTCACGTAAATCTAGTGACGCAATCCGTGATGTCCATGCGGGTTGCCGTCCCGCGGATGTGTCTTCGTGTGTTCCTCTGAAATGTCCAGGTGGCGGCTTCCGGCGTGATGCGTGCCATCCGCCGGTCGGGTAGCCTCTCACCCCGAAGGGGAGTAGCCCCGCCGAGCGATGCAGCGTCGGCGCGCGGCCACGCCGATCCGCACCGGGTCGGCGGCGGCGTGTGCGCCGGGCTGCCTCGAGCGGCCCGGTGCGTCGACATACTGGCGTCCGCTGGATCGGCCCGTCGCGGGCCGGGCCGTCGGCGCCCGGCGGCCGGGCCCGGCCGCGATGGTCGGGTGGGCGAGACCTTCGACACGGCAGCCATGCCGGGTCGAAGGCGTCTCCCCGCTCACGACCTGGCCCGATCGAGAGGTTCCGGCGTGAGTATCACCGCGGCATTAGTCACCTTCGGCGTCATCTTCCTCGCCGAACTACCCGACAAGACGATGGTCGCGAGCCTCGTGCTGGGAAGCCGGTTCCGGCCCCTGTACGTCTGGGTGGGAGTGGCGGCGGCGTTCGTCATCCACGTGACCGTGGCGGTGGCGGCGGGCAGTGCCTTCTCCCTGCTGCCGAACCGGCTCGTGGACGCGATCACGGCGCTGCTGTTCCTGGCCGGGGCCGTCCTCGTGCTCCGCGAGGGTCACCAGGACGGGGAACCAGCCGGGACGCAGGCCGGCGCCGCCGCGACGCCGGCCTCTCCGGAGGGGGCCGAGGCTCCCGCGCCCGGCCGCGCCACCGCCACCGCCACCCCGTTCTGGCGGGTGGCCGCCACCTCCTTCGGTGTCGTCTTCCTCGCCGAGCTCGGCGACCTCACCCAGATCTCGACGGCGAACCTGGCCGCCCGGTTCGACGCGCCTGTCGCCGTCTGGCTCGGCGCGGTGCTGGCGCTGTGGACCGTGGCCGGGCTTGCCATCGCCGGCGGGCGCGGGCTGCTGCGGCTGATACCGATCTCCATGATCACCCGGATCGCCGCGGCGGCGTTCCTCGTGCTCGCCGTCATCTCGGGGATCGAGGTGGTGCGCGGGTAGGCGGCGCCGCCGCCGAGCCGATCACCGGGCGGGACCGGACCGGGACGGCCAACGAGGGTCGTCAGTGGCGAAGACGAGCACGACGTCCGTGTCCGAGGAGAAGTCGACGAGACGGGACGCGGCGGGCAGCGGCGCGAGGGTGCGCCGCAGTTCCGCCGCCGCGCACCCCTCCGGTACCGCGACCACGTACCGCTCGTGGCGCTCGGGCGGCCGGTCGGCTCCGGCGCTGGTCGGCTCCGCGGCGGCGGGGTTCGCCCGCTCGGCGTGGGCGGGCTGGGCGTCCGCGGCCTCGGTCAGCGTCTGCGCGAGCCGGCGCGCCTCCTCCGGCCGCAGCCGCAGGACGGCCGGGGTGGCGCCGGGCGCCTGGGCGCCGAGCAGGACGAGCGGTCGCCGCGCCGTCATGCCGGGGGGCGGGCCGACGGAGACGGCCGCGCCCTCGGCGGTGTAGAGGTGGGTGGCGAGGTCGGCGGGAGGGACGGCGTCCGGGGGAACGACGTCACCGCGGGACCAGGGCGGGTTGATGTTCATGAACAGACGTTCTCATCGGACGACGTGTGATCCCATCCCGCCAGACGGGGAGAAGTCGGGGGGTAAGGCCGGCGATCGGCCCGGGAGGGTCGTGGCGAGCGAGCGGCCAGGGGGAGTCGGGTGTCGGTCCGGTGTGAGAAAGGCCGCTTCCCAGTGGGAATTCGGCGGGTGTGGGAGGGGCGTGGTCGGGGTAGGCCCGCAACGTCGCGCTTGCCAGGGGCACGACGCGTGGTGGGAGGCAGCCCGGCCGGCTTCTCGCGGCGCCCAGGCCGTCCGGTCGTCAGCGGAGCCATGGAGCCATGGAGCCAAGTGTTCGGGTCGAGGTGACCGGTCGAGACGCCATCGTCGTGCACCCGGTGGGTGACATCGACTACTCGTCGCTGGATCCCCTGCGGGAGGCACTGCTCGACGCCCGGGTCGCCGGCGTTCGGGACATCGTCGTGGACCTGGCGGAGGTCAGCTTCCTCGACTCCCAGGGGCTGGCGGTGATCCTGTTCGCCCACCAGCGCCAGCGATCGGCCGGCGGCCGGCTGGCGCTGCGCAACCTCAACGAGGACGGTTACCGGCTGCTCACCGTCACCAACCTGACCTCTGTCATCGACGTCGACCAGGGCGGCCCGGCGACGGCGTCCGGCGTGGCGAGCCGGCGCGGAGCATGACCTGACGATCCCGCCCCGCCGGGGACGGCGCGCCCGCGGTGACGGGCCGGCGAAGTCTCCCGCCCGGGCGGGGCGGCCGGGCTGGTCGGTCCGGGCGGGCTGGTCGGTCCGGGCGGGCTCAGTCGCGCGGCCCGCGCCCGCTCGGCTGGCCGGTCCAGTGGTAGGAGACGTCCCGGGAGTACTCGGTGAAGCCGAGGCCGGTGTACATCCGCACCGCCCGGTCGTTGTCCTCGTCGACGTAGAGCAGTACCGAGGCGAGTCCGTGGGCGCGCAGATGGCGCAGGCCGACGAGGGTCAACGCCCGGCCGAGCCCGGCCCCGCCCGCCCCGGGCAGCACGCCGATCACGTAGACCTCCCCGATGGGACCGCCCGCGGCGCCGGGCGGCGGCGTCGTGTCCACCTCGTGCACCTTGGTCCAGTGGAAGCCGACGAGGCGACCGTCACGCTCGGCGACGAAGAATCCCGCCGGGTCGAACCAGGGCTCGGCCTGGCGCAGGGCCAGATCGGCACGCGTCCACCGGCCCTGCTCGGGATGGTCGGCGAAGGCCGCGGCGTTGACCGCCAGCCAGCCCTCGTCGTCCCGGCCGGGGACGAAGGGGCGTACGTCGATGCCGGGCGGCAGCTCGGGCGCCGGCAGCGGCGGCCCGGCGTCGAGGGGACGGCGCAGCTGGAACAGCACCCGCGCGCGGGCGAAACCGAGCCGATCGGCGAGCACCGCCGCACCCGGGAGGTCGCCGTGCGCCCAGACGTCGAGCCGTGCGGGCGGCGAGCCGACCGCCTCGGTCAGCGCGCCGGCCAGGGCCCTCCCGATGCCGTGGCGTCGGTGCGCGGGATGCACGACGACCTCGGCCTGATGGTTGCCCATGCCCCCGCCGAGATGCGCGTAGCCGACGATCTCCCGCGGATCGTCGGCACCGGACAGCGCCGACGATCCGCCGGTGACCGTCCGCATGGCCAGCAGGTGACGGCCGGCGCCCACAGGCAGCCCCGGACGCAGGGCAAGACGGACGTCCTCGGACACCGGGCCGCAGCCGTCGGCCCGTTCCGCGGCCACGAGCAGACTCTCGACGCCGTCGACGTCGGCACCGCTGAGCGTCGACTGCCAGGTCAGGGAGGTCATGGTACGACCGTAGGGGGCGGGGAGCCCCGCTGTCGCGCCATCGACCCGCCCTGGCCGTGGCCCGGGCCGGTCCTAGACCCGCTCGGGAGTCCGCGTGTCCTCGCGGTTGACCCGGCCGCCCGATCCGCCGGGACCGTCCGCGAGCGGGGTGATCGGCGGCGCGACGAACTTGTAGCCGACGTGCCGGACCGTGCCGATCATGGCCTCGTGTTCGGGGCCGAGTTTCGCGCGCAGCCGGCGGACGTGGACGTCGACCGTCCGGGTGCCACCGTAGTAGTCGTAGCCCCACACCTCCTGGAGCAGCTGCGCCCGGGTGAAGACCCGGCCGGGGTGCTGGGCCAGGTACTTGAGCAGCTCGAACTCCTTGAAGGTGAGTTCGAGGGGGCGGCCGCGCAGCTTCGCCGAGTAGGTGGTCTCGTCCACCGACAGGTCGCCGGACCGGATGACACCGGCCTCGGCGGTGCCGCCGGCGGCGGCGACCCGACCGATGGCCAGTCGCAACCGGGCCTCGACCTCGGCGGGACCCGCGGAGTCGAGGACGACGTCGTCGACGCCCCAGTCCGCGGACACCGCGGCCAGGCCGCCCTCGGTGACCAGCGCCAGCAGCGGGGTCGTGAGCCCGGTGGTACGCAGCAGCCGGCACAGGCCACGGGCGATGACGAGCTCCCGGCGGCCGTCCACCGTGATCACGTCCACGGGCGGGGCGTCCAGCAGCGCGCTCGCCTCGAGCGGCGCGACTCGTACCGTGTGGGTGAGCAGACCAAGGGACGGAAACGACTCGGCGGAGGGACCGGGGGCGTTGGTGAGCAAAAGGACGACGCTCAAGACGACTCCTCCAGGCAGGTGTTGTGGTGGGGCAGCGTCGACCCGGTGAGTAACTCCAACCCCGGCACTGGGCGTCTCACGACCGTCATGGGCATGAAACGAAGGCCGGTATGTGGGGAGGATAGCGGAGTGTCCTACTCGGCTCCTACCGTCTACGGGCTACTACCTACCGCGGATTCTGAGATCCTGGCCACGAGTCACGATCCTAAGATCAACGATCTATACGGAGAGTCACGGGATCTGGCCGTTGTGGTGGCACACGGCTTCTCGGGATCGATGACGCGGCCCGCGTTACGCCGTGTATCGGCCGGGTTAAGGAAATATGCCGGCGTGCAGGTCATGGACCTGCGCGGGCATGGCCGATCCACGGGGTTCTGCACGTTCGGTGATCGTGAGGTGTTCGACGTCGACGCGGCGGTCGGGGCCGCCCGCCGGCTCGGCTATCAGCGCGTTGCCACCATTGGTTGGTCGATGGGTGGGGCCGCAGTGATCCGGCAGGCCGCGATGGTCAAGTCTGGTACGCTCTGTCACGGTCACCGCCTTCGTCATCCTCCGGACGCGGTGGTCAGCGTGAGCGCGACGAGCCGTTGGTTCGTGCGGGATACCAGGCCCATGCGTCGGATCCACTGGTTCGCGGAACACGCGACTGGCCGGATGGTGGCACGCGGAGTGTTACGTGTACGCATCGATTCGGGCGCTTTCGTGCCAATTCCGGCGTCTCCGCTGGACCTCATCGGATCGATTGCTCCAACGCCATTGCTGATCGTTCATGGATGCCGCGACCGGTATTTCACGCTCGATCATCCGCGGGCGCTCGCCGCGGCGGCGGGAGAGCAGGCACGGCTGTGGATCGAGCCCGAGTTCGGCCACGCCGAGGCCGGCCTGAACCCCGGTCTGCTGGACCGCATCGGCGCCGAGATCGTCAGCCTGACGGCACAGACCCGGCCGTCCGGACCGGCGGTGGCTCCCGGGACGGCGGTGCCACTCGCGAGGGCAGTGCCCCCCGACCCGGAGGCGAGGGTCGGATGACGGCCGAGTCCGAACCGGCGCCGCCGCGGGTCACCGTGCGGTACTGGGCCGCCGCGCGGGCCGCCGCCGGCGTGGCCGAGGAGACAGTCCCGGCCCGCACCCTCGCGGAGCTGTTCGTGATCGTCGCCGCCCGGCACGGTGGATCCCTGCCGGCGGTGCTGCGGCGCTGCTCCTACCTGGTGGACGACTGCCCGGTGGGTCGGCGGGACCCGGCCGGCGTCGTGCTGCCCGACGGTGCCGTCGTCGAGGCCCTGCCGCCGTTCGCCGGCGGCTGATCCGTGTTCGCGCGCCCGCCACCGGTGCGGCGCCGGGCGCGCGACGAGGGCATGACAGCATGGCGGGCGTGAGCGCAGGCGATCCGGGATCACCCGGCAGCACCCTCCCATCCCGGGACGGCCTGCCCGGGGACGATGAGTCCGGGGACGCGGCCTGGCTCGCGCCGGTGGCCGCCGTGGTCGCGGCGGGGCTCGCGATCGCCGCCGCGATCCTCGCCACCTGGGCGCTCGCGGTGGTCCTCGCCGCCGAGCAGGTCGCCTTCGCCTGGGCCTGGGGCCGGGTGCTGCGCTGCTCGCCGGGCACGATCGGACTGGTCGCGGCCTGGTCGGTGCTGGCCGACGTGGCCGTGCTCGTCACCCACCGGCACACCTACGGCTCGGCCGCCGGCGTCGTCGGCTCGGCCGTCGCGGCGGTCGTCCTCTATCAGCTCACGCTGCGCCGAGCGGTGACGCTGCGCGTCCGACCGGTCGCCGTCCCCGCGGCCTCGGCAACCCCCGCGGCCTCGGCAACCCCCGCCGCCTCCCCCGGCCCTGCGGTTTCCCCGACGCCCACCGCCGGTACGCCGGCCGCGGGAGCGCCCCCGGGCGCCCCCGCGACGCGGGTGAGCGCCGAGCTCGTCACGGCGCTCGGCGGGATCAGCCTGGGCGCGCTGGCCACCGGCTACCTCGCGCTGCGGGCCGAGTCCGGTGCCCCGAACCCGGCGGACCTGATGGCGACCGCCGGCCTGCTCGGCGCGGGCACCGCGGTCGCCGTTGCCCGGCTGCTCGGCTGGGCGGGGCTCGCCTGGGCGCCCGCCGGGGTGCTCGGGGTGCTCGCCGCCGCCGCGGCGGGTGCGGGCCTCGGCGGTCCCGGCGCCGCCAGCCTGTCGGCGACCGCCGGGCTCGCCGCCGCGGCCGCCGGTGCGCTCGTCGCGGCACTGGTCGACCGCACGCTCGTGCGGGCCCGCGACGAGCCCGCGCCGCCGCCGGCATCGGCGGCGCTGCTTGCCGCCGTCCTGCCCCTCGCCTGCGCGGCTCCCCTCGTCTACCTGGTCGGACGGCACCTGCCCGGATGAGCGGATCCCATCGAGGACTGCGCATCACGGCCGTCGTCGTGGTTGTCCTGCTCGGGCTGCTCGTGGCCGTGGACCGGATCGCGGCGCGCGTCGTCGCCGGCCAGATCGCCATCCAGGCGCAGCGCTCCGACGCCCTGTCGTCACGGCCTGACGTGTCCCTCGGCGGCTTCCCGTTCCTGACCCAGGTCGTCGCCGGCGACTACCGCGACGTCCGGGTCGACGTGCGTGGGCAGGTCCAGCAGGGGGTCCGCGTCGACCGGGTGCACGCCGACCTCGCCGGGGTCCGCGTCCCGCTCGGTGACGTGGTGCGCGGCCAGGTGCGTCAGGTGCCCGTGGACCACCTGACGGCCCGGGTCGAACTGACCTTCGCCGACATCAACACCTACCTGCACGGCCAGGGCTCCGCGCTCACGATCGGCGCGCAGGGTGAGGCGATCCGGGTGGCCGGGAGCGTCGCGGTGCTGGGGACGAGCTACCCGGTGTCCGGCACGGCGGACATCGGGGTGGCGCCGGCCGCGGTGACCTTCACCCCGCGGGAGCTGGCCGCCTCGGTGGGCGCGGTGCTGCCGCCGGCCCTGCGCCAGAGCGTCGGAGAGCTGCTGACGGTCCGCGTGCCGATCGCGGGCCTGCCGTTCAACATGCGCCTGACCTCGGCGACGGTGGCCGCGGACCGGATCGTCTTCGCGGCCTCCGGCCAGAACGTGGTGCTCGACCCGAACGCGACCATCGGCACCGGTACCCCGACGTCCCCCTGACCGGGACGTCCCCCTGACCGGGACGTCCCCCTGACCGGGACGTCCGCGCGGATGACGTGTGCGGCCGGATGTGACCTCGGCGGCGCGTGAGGTGGGAAGAGGGAGCGGAGCCGGGGTGCTGTACGTAGCGTGACGGGAGTCTGGGTCCTGCTGGCGGCGGTCGTCGTGGCGCTCGTGATCGGCGTCGCCAGCCGCCGCCGGGACGGCCGGTTGCGCCCGCGCCGGTCGCGGGTCTCGCCGCCCGTCGTGTCGGGTGCGCGGCTCCCACGCGCGGTCGGGCTGGAGGGTGGGCTGGAGGGTTCGGTGGGCAGTGGTGTCGGGCCCGCGCCGGGCGAGGTGGCGGCGGACGGACTGGGTGGGGAGCTCGCGGCGCTCGGTGCCGAGCTGGGGGAGCGCGCGACGCTGCTGCAGTTCTCGACGGCGTTCTGCGCGCCGTGCCGGACGACGCGGCGGGTTCTCGCCGGTGTCGCCGAGACGGTGCCGGGCGTGCGCCACGTCGAGGTGGACGCGGAGGCACACCTGGGGCTCGTGCGCCGGCTCGGCGTTCGGCGCACCCCGACGGTGCTCGTCCTGGACGGGCATGGCCTGGAGGTGCGGCGGGCGAGCGGTGCCCCGCCGTCGCGCGACGCGGTGTTCGCCACTCTCGCGGAGATCGTCCCACCGGGCGGGGACCAATCGGGCAGACAGTGATTCTTCGGAACCATCGCCCGCGGGTTAACACAGACGTGACGTTCGCTGCTACCGTGACACGAACTATGTTCCGGACGCAGCTTGTGCAGCGCCGCGCGGTCGACCTGTGCCGCGTGAGCAGCTGCCTGTGTCGCTTTTTCCTGACCGCGGGTCCGCGCCGTCCGAGTTGATCGGTGCGCCCTGCTTCGCTCCGTATCCGATCGGGTAGTCAGGCGCAGTCAGGAGAAGTCCGGTGACAGATCCCCGGGGCATGCGGTTCACCGCTGCCGTCACCACCGTGGTGCTCGCCGTCGTGCTCGTCACGGGCAGCGGGTGGCTGCTGCTCGCCCAGACGGTCGTCTTCGCCATCGGTGCCGCGGCGGGCGTGCGGTACGCGCCGTACGCCGTCGTCTTCCGCGCGTTGATCAGGCCCCGGCTCGGGCCCCCGGCGAGCACCGAGGACCCGGCTCCGCCCCGGTTCGCCCAGTTCGTGGGCACGATCTTCGGGATCGTGGGGGTCGTCGGGTTCCTCGCGGGCGTCGCGGTGCTCGGCTACGCGGCCGCGGCCGCCGCCTTTGTCGCGGCATTCCTGAACGCCGTGTTCGAGTTCTGCCTCGGCTGCCAGATGTACCTGTTTTTCCGTTCCATCACCGTGAAGGGAGTGCGGGCATGAGCCGCGAGAAGGCATTGGTCGACGCCTCGTGGGTCGAGGCGAACAGCGGTGACCCGAAGGTCGTCCTGGTCGAGGTCGACGAGGACGTCTCCGCCTACGACCGGGGTCACATTCCGGGCGCCGTGCGGCTCGACTGGAAGTCCGAGCTGCAGGACCCGGTGATCCGGGACTTCGTCAACAAGGAGCAGTTCGAGAAGCTGCTGTCCGGCAAGGGCATCGCGAACGACGACACCGTCGTCCTCTACGGCGGCAACAACAACTGGTTCGCCGCCTACGCCTACTGGTACTTCAGCCTGTACGGGCACGCGGACGTCCGGCTGCTCGACGGTGGTCGCAAGAAGTGGGAGCTCGACGGCCGCGAACTGACCGCCGAGGTGCCCACCCGCGCGGAGACGACCTACGCCGCGAGCGAGCCGCGCACCGACATCCGCGCCTTCCGCGAGGAGGTCGTCGCCGCGATCGGGGACAAGGCGCTCGTCGATGTCCGCTCGCCCGACGAGTTCTCCGGCCGCCTGCTCGCGCCGGCGCACCTGCCGCAGGAGCAGTCCCAGCGCCCCGGTCACATTCCCACCGCGAAGAACATCCCGTGGGCGAAGACGGCGAACGAGGACGGCACCTTCCGGAGCAACGACCAGCTGCGCGCGCTCTACGACGAGGCCGGCGTCGACCTGTCCCGGGACATCATCGCCTACTGCCGCATCGGGGAGCGCTCGGCGCACACCTGGTTCGCGCTGCACGAGCTGCTCGACCAGCCGAACGTGAAGAACTACGACGGATCGTGGACCGAGTACGGCTCGCTGGTGGGCGTGCCGATCGAGAGGGGGGCGTGACGCATGTGCGGCGCGACCAGCGGCGGACCGTCCGTGGAGGGAATTGACGTGGCCAAGGAAACCGTGATCCAGGGCATCGTGGTGCGCGGCGGGGAGCCGGTGTCGAGCGGCTACGCCCGGCTGCTCGACGAGGGCGGCGACTTCACCGCCGAGGTCCCGCTGTCCGCGACCGGCCAGTTCCGGTTCTTCGCGCGGCCGGGGACGTGGACCGTGCGGGTCCTGGTGCCCGGCGGCGGCGGTGAGCAGAAGGTCTTCGCCCGGCAGGGCGAGCCGGTGGACACCCAGGTCGAGGTCGCGGCCTGAGCTCAGCCGACCAGGGAAGGGGGCAGCGGGCGATCGTCCGCTGTCCCCTTTCGTCGTTCAGGGCATTCCTGCCCATGTCAGGGGCATTCCTGCCCATGTCAGGGCCATTTCTGTCCGCTTCGGGATCAGCGGCAGACCCGGTGCTCCCGTTCCCAGCCGGCGCCGGGCGAGGTGGGAGACAACCCGGTGTCGGGCGGAACGGTCGTCGGCACCGCGAAGTGCATCGGGCCGACGGCGAAGCATCGCAGCCCGTTCTCCCGGGCGAAGGCGAGCGCCGACTCCCGATCCGGGAACGGGGCGATGATGCGGCGGACGGTGCGCTGCCCGGCCGCCGCGAACAGGACCACCGCGAAGAGTATGTCGGATTCAGCCGTCATGCGATTCAGGAAAGCGCATGCGACGGCGGCGTACGGCCCTTTCGGCGTGACCCGCCCGTGGTCCGTTATTGCGCGTGCAGTGGCTTGTGCAATGGCCTGACGGCGCCGGGGGCAGCCGACGCCAGACGGCCCGGCGGCTCAGTAGACGAGGGCCTGGACGCCGTCCGCGAGCACCTCGTCGGCGAAGGCGGCCGCGCCGGCGATCGTGATCCCGTCGAGCACGTCGTCCGGGCCGAAGGAGCGCCGGGCCGCACACTGGGTGCACACCGTCACCCGGCCGCCGGCGAGGATGCCGGCGAGCAGGTCCGGCAGCGGCGCGGCCTGCGGCAGGCTGAACTCGGCGGCCCGGCCGGGCAGGGCGAACCACGCGGACTCGCCGGTGAGCCAGAGCGACACGTCGGCACCGGCCGCGACGGCGACCGCCGCCACCGTGAAGGCCTGCGAGCAACGCTCCGGGGCGTCGAGCCCGGCGGTGACCTTGACGACGAGGCGACGGGGCATCCCTCCAGTCTGCCTCACCCGCCCGGGCGTGGTCGACGTCGTGGCGGCCGTTAGGCTGCGCAGCGTGCTGCACTACTTCTTCACCGGGCTCCTGGTGGCGATGAGCGTGCTGATCGCCTGGATCTCCGGCTACGTCGTCCACAAGCTGTACGAGGGACTGCGGTGAGCGCCCGGGACCGGACCGCCGCCGAGCGGCCGCGCTCCGCCGACGTGCGCGGCGCGGTGGACCTGCACGCCAGCCTGCTGCCGCTCGCCTTCCTGGTCGGGACCTGGCGCGGCGAGGGCGTCGGCGGCTACGAGGGCATGGACGGCTTCCACTACGGCCAGGAGATCACGTTCGCCGCGGACGGCCGGCCCGCGCTGGGATACGTCTCGCACACCTGGTGGACGGACGAGCCGCGCGACGGCCGCGAGCCCGGCAGCCCGCTGGCCACCGAGACGGGCTTCTGGCGGGTACAGCCGGGGGAGAACGGCGCGACGGCGGTCGAGGTGATGCTGGCGCACCCGTTCGGCATCGCCGAGATCTATGTCGGCACGGTCACCGGTACCCGGATCGACCTCGACCACAACGTGCTGATCCGCACCGCCACCGCCCGGGACGTCACCCGCTCGGTCCGCCTGTACGGGCTGGTCGAGGGCGGCGACCTCGCCTACGCGATCGACATGGAGGCGGAGGGCAAGCCGCTGCAGTCGCACCTGTCGGCGCGGCTGAAGCGGGTCACTGACTAACGCGTCAGGCGGGACTGGCCGCGCTGCCGCCATCCGCGGCGAGCTTGGCCCGCCAGGCCTTCTCCCGCTCGATCGCGGAGGCGAACCCGAGGGCGATCGCCGGGTCGAAGTTGTCGTCGGCGTAGGTGCCGACGCAGCCGAGGATCCGGTCGATCTCCTCGGCGGTGATGGCGGCGAGCGGGAGCTGCCCGGTCAGGAAGATGTCGCCGACCCGGTCGATGGAGAAGTGCACGCCGTAGGTGCGCGCGTTGCGGCCGAGCAGGAAGCCGTAGGTGCCCGCGGCGTTCTCGGCCGGGGCGCGCATGAAGAACGCCTCGACGAACAGCGAGTGGTCCTGCACGACGAGCCAGGTCATCGTGCGCAGCTTGTGCTCGCCCTCCAGGGTGACCAGGAACGAGCCGGTGTCGACGTGCTCGAAGGCGAGGTCGAGGTCGGCCAGGGCGGTGGCGATCAGCGCGTCGAGCCGCTGGCGCTCCGTCGTGTCGATGGGTGCCGTCATGACCGCAAACCTCCCCTGTCGCCGCGGCGACGATGCCGGATCCGGTGCAGATCCTCGCATCCGGTCGACCGCCCTGGCGGCAGCGGTCCCCGCCAGCGGCCCTCCAGGCACGCCGGCGGCGGGTCCGTGACGGCCAGCGCGCCGGCGGCGGCTCAGACGGCGACGGCCGCGGGGCTCAGCGCGTGCCGGTAGCTGCGCAGGACGCCGCGGGCGGTGGTGGACCAGCCGAAGCCCGAGGCCCGGCCGAGGGCGCCGGCGGCGAGCCGGGCCCGCCAGTGCGGCTGGCGCAGCAGCTGGTCCAGCGCGTCGGCGTAGCGCGCCGGATCGCGGCCGGGCACCAGCAGACCGGAGACGCCGTCGGCGACGGCGGTGCGCAGGCCGCCGACGGCCGCGGCGACCACCGGCGTGCCGCAGGCCTGCGCCTCCAGCGCGACCAGCCCGAAGCTCTCGCTGTGGCTGGGCACGACGACGGCGGTGGCCGCCCGGTACCAGTGGGCGAGGTCGCGCTGCGGCGCCGGCGGCTGGAAACGGACCAGGTCGGAGATCCCGAGGTCGGCCGCGAGCTTGACCAGGACGTCCGGCTGCTCCAGCCCCGAGCCGCTCGGGCCGCCGACGACGGCCACGGTCAGCCGGTCCCGCCGGCCCGGATCACGGCGAAGCAGCTCGGCGGCGGCGTGCAGCAGCAGATCGGGGGCCTTCAGGGGCTGGATGCGCCCGACGAACAGCAGCAGGTCCCCGTCCGGGTCGAGCCCGAGCAGTGCCCGCGAGCGCGCCGCGTCGCCGGGGCGGAAGACGTCAAGGTCGACGCCGGGGGCGACGACGTCCACCCGGTCCGCGGCAGCGCCGTAGAGGCCGCCGAGGTGTTCGCGTTCGTCCTCGGTGGAGGCGATCAGCCGGGTGGCACCGGCGATCACCTCCTGCTCGCCCCGGACCCGGCCGGGTGGTTCGGGCCGGTCCCCGGCGGCGAGCGCGTCGTTCTTGACCTTCGCCAGGGTGTGCGAGGTGTGCACGAACGGGACGCCCCAGCGCCGGGCCACGGCGAGGGCGACCTGGCCCGACAGCCAGTAGTGCGAGTGGATGAGGTCGAACCAGCCGGGCTCCTGCCCGGCCTCGGCCCGCAGCACGTCGGCGGTGAACGCGCACAGCCAGGCCGGCAGGTCCTCGCGGTGGACCTCCTCGAACGGCCCGGCGTCGACGTGGCGCACGGTGACGCCGGGGACGAGTTCGGCCGACGTCGGCGCCCGGCTGCTCACCGCCCGGGTGAACACCTCGACCTCGACGCCGAGCGCGGCCAGCTGCCGGGACAGCTCCACCACGTAGACGTTGAGCCCGCCGGCGTCACCCGTGCCGGGCTGCTCCAGCGGCGACGTGTGCATCGACAGCATCGCGACGCGCCGCGGCCGCCGCCCGCGCTCGGGCCCGGTGCGGCCCGCCTCGGCCCCGCTGCCGATCAGACGCACCCGGCACCTCCGCATTCCGCCTGGGGCGTCCGCCCGGCACGACCATCCCTGCTGTGGACCGACACGAGAACCACCGTTCTACCCGCCCGGTTGTGGGGTCAACCGATCAGTCCGGCCCGCCCGGCGGGAGCCCACCAGCCGGATCCGCCGCCGGACCGGGGGAAATGCCTGTCCCCATGCTGGTCAACACGCCGTCGCGGGGCATCCATGCCAGCCGGGCGGTCACAGTTCTGTAACGAATCCAACGTCACCCCGGCCCCCGGACGGGTGTGGCCGGTCTGCGAGGCTGGTCCGGTGTCGACGTCTGGTGCCGGGCGGCTCGCGGCCGGCCGGGCCCGGGCCCTCGGTCTGCCCACCCGGGGCACCACCGCGCCGAACCGGCTGCGGCGGATCGACCGGTGGCTGCTCGACACCGCCGGGCCGCTGCTGCGGGGCTGCGCCGATCCGCTGGTCGTCGACCTCGGCTTCGGCGCGTCGGCGGTCACTACAGTCGAGCTGTACACCCGGTTACGCGCGGTTTGTCCGCGGGTGCGGGTTGTCGGCCTGGAGCTCGACCCCGACCGCGTCGCCGCCGCGCTGCCCGCCGCCCGGCCACCCGGGCTGACGTTCGCCCGCGGCGGATTCGGGCTGCCCCCGGAGCTCGGCAGCCCGGTGGTGATCCGGGCGCTGAACGTGCTGCGGCAGTATCCGGAGCCGGCCGTGGCCGGGGCGTGGGCGACGATGACGGGCCGGCTCGCGCCCGGCGGCCTGCTCGTCGAGGGCACCTGCGACGAGATCGGGCGGCGGGCCTGCTGGTTCGGCCTGCCGGCAGGGCAGGCGCCACCCGGCTGGGCGGCCGCCGCCGGGCGGGTGCCGACGGTCCCCACCCTCACCCTGGCGGCGCATCTGGCGAGCCTGCGGGCCCCCTCCGAGCTCGCCGAGCGGCTGCCGAAGTCGCTCATCGCCCGCAACGTGCCCGGTCAGGGCATTCACCGCCTGCTCGGCGCGCTGGACGACGCGTGGGCGCGGGCGGCGCCGCGGGCGGTGTTCTCGCCGCGGCAGCGCTGGATCGCCGCCGCCGGTGAGCTGCGGGCGGCCGGCTGGCCCGTGCGGGGTGACGCGCGGCGCTGGCGGCTCGGCGAGCTCACCCTGGACTGGCCGCCGCCAGCGCCGCGGTGAACGCCCGGTGGGTCCGCTCGTCGAACAGGACGAAACGGACCTCGCGCACCGCCGTCGTCGCCCCGAGCACGCTCGTCACCGCCAGCCGGGCGGCGTCGTCGAGCGGCCAGCCGTAGGCGCCCGCACTCACGGCCGGAAACGCGACGCTGGCCGCGCCGAGGTCGTCGGCGACGCGCAGCGCCTCGGTGTAGGCGGAGCGCAGCAGCGCCGAGCGGTCCTCGACCGGGTCGTACACCGGGCCGACGACGTGGATGACGTGGCGCGCGGGCAGCCGCCCGGCCGTCGTCGCGACCGCCTGACCCGTCGGGAGCCCGCCAGGCAGGACCGTCCTGCGCAGCTGGACGCACGCGTCGAGGATCTCGCGGCCGCCCGCGGCGTGGATCGCACCGTCGACGCCACCACCACCGCGCAGCCCGCTGTTCGCGGCGTTGACGATCGCGTCGACCTCGACCCGGGTGATGTCGCCCCGCTTCAGGGTCACCTGCACCATGCCGCAGAGTCTTCCGCATGGCCGCGTCCCCGGTCGTGGCCGAGTCTCCCGTCTGGGGGTGGCGGGTTCGCGGGTGGCGGCGTCGACGGACGAGAATCGGTGGGGAGGAACGGCGCCCGCGGCGCCGAGGGTCCGGGGTCGGCCGGGTGGATCCGGGCGGCCGGAAGGGACGGTGGCGATGGCGGGGCAGCTGGTGGTGCTCGGGTTCGACAGTGTGGAACAGGCCAGGGCGGCCTGGGCGCTCGGCCGCCGCCTGCGCCGGGCGCGGCACCTCGGTGTCGCCGACGGCGTGCTGGTCTGGCGGGACGGCGATGGTCGGGTACGGATCCGGCACGCCGCGAGCCCGGCCCGAACGGCGGCCCTCGGCGGGGCCGTGTGCGGCGGGGTGGTGGGCGCGGTCTTCTTCGCGCCGGTGGTCGGCCTCGGTCTCGGGGCCGGCGCCGGAGCCCTGGCCAGCCGGCTGACCGGGCCCGGCGTCGACGACGACGTCGTCCGGCGGATCGCCGGCCACCTGCAGCCGGGCCGTGCGGCGGTGCTGGCGCTGGTGCGGCACTCGACCGAGGAGGTCACCGCCGCGCTGCGCCCCCATCACCCCATGGTGATCATGACCACGCTGCCGCCTGACCAGGAACGCCGCCTGGCCACCGTCCTGGGACGCGACCCGGCCCCGATCTGACCGCCGCCGCCCGCCCGCCGGGGCGAGCGTGGGCCCGGTCCTGGGACCGAGCCCGGGGCCCGGCCGGTCAGGGCGCGTCGGGGCGGCGGGTCGGGGCGATCTTGTCGAGGACGGCGAGGTCGTCCGGGCGCGGCTGCCACTGGCCGGCCGTCGCATTCGCGCGCACCTGGGCCGCGCTGGTCGCGCCGGCGATGACGGAGACGACGCCGGGCTGCGCGGTGAGGCCGCCGATCGCCACGTCGAGCAGCGAGCGGTCCCGCTCCCGGGCGAACGACTCCAGCACGTCGAGCCGGTCGAAGACGTCGTCGGTGAGCTCGTCCTGGCGCCCGGCGAGCCGGGTGCCGGCGGGCGGCGCCTCGTCCCGCACGTACTTGCCGGTGAGCAGGCCGTTCTCCAGCGGGAAGTAGGGGATGACCCCGATGCCGTACTTGACCGCGGCCGGGACGAGCTCCGCCTCGACCCCACGTTCGAGCAGGCTGTAGTGGTTCTGCGCGGAGATGAACCGGGTCGCGCCCGAGGCGCGGGCGGTCCACTCGGCGTCGGAGACCTGCCAGGCGTCGAGGTTGCAGGAGCCGATGTAGCGGATCTTGCCCTCCTTCACCAGCTCGTCGAGTGCCTCGAGGGTCTCCTCGATCGGGGTGAAGGCGTCGAGGTTGTGCAGCTGGTAAAGGTCGATGTAGTCGGTCTGCAGTCGGCTCAGCGAGCCCTCGACGGCCTTGCGGATGTAGCGGCGCGACGCGCGGGCGCGGAAGTCCTGGCCGTACATGCCGCCCATGTCGTTGCCGAACTTGGTGGCGAGCACGATGTCGTCGCGACGGCCGCGCAGGACATGGCCGAGCAGCGTCTCCGAGCCGCCCTTGTTGCCATAGGTGTCCGCGGTGTCGAAGAAGGTGATGCCGGCATCGAGGGCGGCGTCGACGACGGCACGGGTGCCGGTGAGATCGACGCGCGAACCGAAGTTGTTGCATCCCAGGCCGACAACCGACACCAACAGTCCGGACGAACCCAGCGGGCGATAGCGCATGCTGTCAATACAGCACATCGGACCGTGGTCCGCGGACACCAGGTCCACGGACCACAGCCGACTTCAGCACATGGGTTATCGACCGTAGATGTTTCGGTGATGCCATGTTGGCCTGGCGTCAGCGCTCCGGTGTGGCGTCGACGACGGCGCGGCCGACCGCCTCGGCGGCCCGGCGGGTCGAGGTGCGCGCGGCGCGGGTCTGGCTGACCGCGGTCCGCGTGCGCGTCACGGCCTGCTCGGTGGAGGGGCTGCGGCGGATGCTGGCGACCCGGCGCTCGCCGCGGTTCGCGAAGGAGTTGTAGAGCTCGTTCGCCCGGCCCGACAGGTCGGAGATCTGGGAGGTGACCGTGGACGGCAGCGCGCGCACGGCCGAGCTCACCTGGGTGGGAACCCGCGCGGCCTGCACGGGGAGGGCCCCGACCCGGTCGGAGAGCCGGCGCACCTCGCTGCCCGTCGTCGTCGGCAGCGCGAGCAGCCTCTCGACGGCCGCGTCCGCGGCCCCCACCGAGGCGTACAGCGGCTTGCGGACTTCGGCCAGGGGCACCCTGACCTCGGCCTTCACCTCGGTCTGACCGGCGCGGGCCTGGGTGGTCGCACGGGCGGCGGGGCGGGCGGTCGACCGGGTCGCCGGCCGGGTGGTGCTGCGGGTCGTCGTGCGCGTGGTGGCCATCTTGTCTCCTCTGGTCCAGGTTCAGGTGTCGTCGTGTAGCGGTCCCGGGGTTTCGGGCGTTGGCCGTCAGATGGCCCAGCCGTGGCTTTCGGGTCAGGGATCGTCGTCGGGACGGGTGCGAGGTGGCCGCGCTCCGGCCTGGCGGGAGCGCGCTGCCGGCGCCGCTCCAAGCGGACCGGCGACGCGCGGCGGGCGCCGGCCGGCAGCCGATGTCCGTGTACCGGCAGGGCCTCACGGGGACGAGCCGGGTGGCGCCGCCGCGTCGTCGCCGACGCTCGGACGGCTGGCCGGCGCGGGTCGGCGGCGGCGGTGGCGGCCAGCGGCGGGGTCGGGGCCGCGTGGGAAATGGTGGGCTCAGGTTGTTCCGGTGGCGGGTTGTTCGGTGCCGGCGACCCCGTTCGCGTTGCCGGCCGTGGAACCGGAGTCGGCGACGACGTCGCTGCCGCCGCCGCGGCGGGAGCGGGTGGGCTCACCCGCCGACGAGGTGCCGGTCGAGGCGGCGGTGTCGGTGGCCGTTGTCCGCTTCGTACGGCGCTTCGGCGGGGCGGTGCCGGTCGGCGCGGTCTCCGGGGAAGCACTGGCGGCCGGCTTGCCCGGCGCGCGGCCCGCGGCGGCCGCCGAACGGCCGGTGCCCGTGCGGCGCGTGTCGGCGGTGGTGGAGGTGCCTCGCACCGTGCCGCGACGGCGGGCCGGTGCGGTGGCGGACGCCTTCTCGTCCACGGCCGGCGCGACGGGCACGGTGGCCTCCTCGTCGGCCGGGACGTCCGCGGCGAGTTCGACGTCGTCCGGCCCGGTACGACCGGCGACGGCGTTCTCCTTGCAGAACGCCTCGTAGATGTCGAGCACCACCTGCTTCTGCCGCTCGGAAAGGGACTCGTCCCCGAGCACCGCGGCCATCACGTTCTCGCCGCCGTGCCGTTCCTCGAGGATTCCGGCCTGGACATAGAGCACCTCCGCGGAGATGCGCAGCGCCTTCGCGATCTGCTGCAGGATCTCCGCGGACGGTCGGCGCAGACCACGCTCGATCTGGCTGAGGTAAGGGTTGCTCACCCCGGCCTGTTTGGCGAGTTGACGAAGGGATATCTGGGCGGTGCGCCGCTGGTCCCGGATGAAATCGCCGACATCACGCACGTTCAGGGCCGCCACCAGGTCGGATGCCTCCTTCGCCGGGCAGCCGCCACGCCGGGCCGCCGCCGGGCTCCGCACCGGGAACGTGCGCGGCGGTCGCCGCGGACCGGCCGCTCCGGACAGATCGTCGGAACAACGCGGTATCAACAGACGGAACCCTACGTCGAACTGCTAGCTCTGGCAAGCGGGCGAGTTAGCCCATTGGTCGGCCGTGTGACGGATCGAGCCGCCTGGTCGGTGGGGTCAGTTCTCGGCCTGGGCGAGCCAGGCGCGCTGGGTGGCCAGCGCCGCCTCGGTCTCGGCGATCTCCTTGGTGCGGCCGGCGGCCTGCGCCCGCGCGAGCTTCTCCTCGAGCTTCGCGACCGACTCCCGCAGCCTGATCACGAACGGCGAGCTGGAGACGGACCGCTGTGCCCAGCGCTCGTCCGCGGCGTCGCGCAGCTTGTCGCCTATCGCGGCCATCTGCCGCTCCAGGGAGGCGGCGGACTCGCGGGGCACCCGGCCGATGTCGTCCCACCGGTCCTGCAGCTCCCGCAGCCGCCGCAGTGACCGGTCGGTGTCCGCCGGGTCGAGCGCGGTCGCCTCGGCCAGCAGGGCTTCCTTGCGGACCTGGTTCTCCCGCAGCTCGGCGTCGCGCTCGGCGTTCGCCTCGTTGCGCCGGCTGAAGAAGACGTCCTGGACCTCGCGGAACTCGGTCCACAGCGCGTCGTCGACGTCCTTGGCGGCGCGGCCGGCGGCCTTCCAGTCGGCGAGCAGGGCGCGGTAGCGGGTGGTGGTGCCGGCCCAGTCGGTCGAGTCGATCAGCGTGCGCGCCTCGGCGATGATCGCCTCCTTGCGCTCCCGGGAACGGGCCCGCTGCGTGTCGAGCGCCGCGAAGTGGGCGGTGCGCCGACGGGTGAACTCCTCGCGGGCGGCGGTGACCCGTCGCCACAGGGCCGAGTCGGTCCGCTTGTCCAGCGAGCCGGCGGCGCGGAACTCCTCGGCGATCGCCCGGAACCGCTCGCCGGCGCTCTTCCACTCGGAGCTGCGGCCCAGCCGCTCGGCCTCGGCGACCAGCTCCTCCTTGGCGGCCGCGATCCGGGCACTGCGCTCGGCCCGCTCGGCGGCGAGGGCGGTCCGCCGCTCCTGGGTGGCCGCGATGACCGCGTCGAGCCGGCCGCGCACCGCGTCGACGTCGCCCACGACGGCGGCGGTGTCCAGGGTGTCCAGCAGCCGGCGGGCACTGCCGGAGATCCCGGCCGGATCGACCGCGCTGAGCGTCAGCCGCCGCTCCAGCAGCTCGACCTCCGCACACAGATCGTCGTATCGGCGCTGGAAGTGGGCCAGACCCTCGTTCGGGCTGCCGGCACGCCACGAACCGACGGCACGTTCTCCGTCCGCGGTGCGAACGTAGACCGTCCCGTCTTCCGCGACCCGCCCCCAGGCCGGGGCGTCGCCGGATTCGCTGCGGTCACTCATCGTGTTCCCGGGGATCGACTGACGTTTTCCTGTCATTCTTGCAGGCGTCGGCCTCCGGCGGGATGGGCGCCACGTAACCGGACAGCACGAACCGGTGCCGACATCGTCCGCGCCGGCATCCGAACCGATATCCGTACCGACCTCTCCGGCGCGGGGCGCGCCCGTCCGGTACCGACGCGGCGGTGCCAGTGCCCAGACGCGGACGTCCAGGTGGCGACCTCGCCGATGTCGACCGCCCGGGACCGGGCCGGTAGTTGCGACCCGGTGAAGAAGCAGCTCGGCGGGCCGTGCTGTCCGCGTGGGCCACGTCCGGACACCTGTTGTTCGTGTTCCTGCCCCGACCCGGTCTATGCACTCCGGCAGGGGTGGGGCCAAGATGCGTAACCGTGACGAGTGGGACGGGTGGCGGCCGGGTGGGATGGCGGGCCGCCGCGTTGTTGTTGCCGGCGTTCGTAGGGATCGTCGTCTTCGTCATCGGGCCCGCGCTGGTGTCGGTCTTCGTCGCGGGGACGGACAAGGCGCTGACCGGTCCGCGTTTCCACTGGGTCGGCACCGCGAACGCGCGCGCCGCTTTCGATGACCCGGATCTGGGCGACGCGGTCGTGCACACCCTGGTCTACTGCCTGCTCACGGTGATTCCCGCGGTCGTGCTGGGACTCGCGCTGGCGCTGGCCGCCGAGCGGGTGACCCGCGGCCGGAGCCTGGTGCGCCTCGCGCTGTTCCTGCCGGTGAGCGCGAACATCGTGGCGATGGCGGTGGTGTTCGCCTACATCTTCGACAGCAGCCCGGACGGCCTGGCGAACACGGTCGTCGGCCTGGTCGGGATCGCGCCGGTCGACTGGCTCGGCGACACCTCGACCGCGCTGCCGGTGGTCGCGCTCGTCGGCGGCTGGCGGCTCACCAGCCTGGTGTTCATCGTCTACCTGGCTGGCCTGACGGCGATCCCGCGCTCGGTGTACGAGGCGGCGGACGTCGACGGCATTCGAGGCCTGGCCCGGCTGCGGCACATCACCCTGCCGCTGCTCGCGCCGACCAGCGTCTTCCTCGGGGTGTTCGTGACGATCCTCACGGTGCAGACGTTCGAGACCGTCGCCGTCCTGACGAAGGGTGGCCCGCTGAACTCGAGCACCACGATCATCTACTACATGTACCAGGTGGGCTTCACCGGATCGTTCCGCATCGGGTACGCGTCGATGATCGCCCTGCTGCTCCTCGCGGCGACGGTGGCGCTGGGCGCGGGCGGTGCGGTGCTGGGCCGGCGGCTGCGCCGGATCCGGGCGGCCGCCGCGTGAGCGCCGGCACCGACGCCGCCCGGCCGGACGCCGCCCGGGCTCCCCGGGGCGGGGCCGGCACCCGGCGCCGGCACGCGGCCCGCCCCGAGCGGGGGCCGGGGGCGGGACGGCGCCGGCTACCGGCCCCCGGGACCCTCGCCCGCTGGGCGCTGCTCGCGGTCGGCATCGCGGCCGCCCTGCTGCCGTTCGTCTGGATGCTGCGGACCGCGCTCGGGCCGCCGCAGACCGCGCTCAGCCTGAACTCCAATCCACTGCCGTCCGAGGTGCACCTCGACTCGTTCCGGCGGGCGTGGCAGGACGCCGACCTGGGGTCGGCCCTGGTGACCGGGGTGGGGGTGAGCCTCGCGATCCTCGCGCTGCAGCTGGCCACCGCGATCCCCGCCGCCTACGCCTTCGCCTGCCTGCGCTTTCGCGGCCGCGCCGCGGCGTTCGGCATGGTGCTGGCCACCCTGCTGGTGCCGTCACAGATCACGGCGGTGCCGAACTACGTGACGATCTCCGCCCTCGGCCTCGCCGACACGAGAATCGGCCTCGTCCTGCCGTTCATGACCCAGGCCGGCATGATCTTCATGCTCCGCCAGTACATGACGACGATTCCGGCGTCCGTCCTCGACGCCGCCCGGATTGACGGGCTGGGCACGTGGCGGACGCTGCGCTCGATCGTCGTCCCGCTTGCCGCGCCGGCGATCGCGACGGTGTCGGTGTTCAGCTTCCTGCTGTCCTACAACGAGTACCTGTGGCCGCTGCTGGTCGCCCGTTCGCCCGGGATCGCCACCCCGCCGCTGGCCCTCGCCCGCCTGCTGACGGACTCCTCGTCGATCATTCCCGACTTCGCCGAACTGGCCGCGGCGGCACTGGTCATCAGCCTGCCGTCGCTCGCCGTCTTCGTCATCGCCCAACGTCGTCTTGCCACCGGGATCGCCGGCACCGGCGCCGGAGCCTGAGAGGAACCCCCGCCTGATGCGCATGCGTCGAACCCTGCCGACGGTCGTCGCCCTCGGCATGATCGTCCTCACGGCCTGCGGCGGGGGCGGGGGCTCGTCCAACCCCGCCGACGACGTGCGCCCGACGGCCCGCACGGCGGACGCCGGCGTCGCGGGCGTGGCCGGGGCGACGGCGTCGCCCGAATGCGCCGCCAGGGTGAAGACTCTGCGGATGGCGGCCGTCGGCACGCTCAACGACGTCGCGAAGTCCGGCAAGGCGTACATGGAGAAGGCACACCCCGGCCTGACCGTCGAGCTGACCGCGACCGCCCCGGACTACAGCGCGCTCGTCCAGCAGATCAGCGCCGACCGCTCGGCCGGCCGGACCGCCGACGTCGCCGTCGCCGGCTTCGACCAGCTGCCCGTCTACGCCCGCCAGCTCGGCGCCCAGGTGCTCTCACCGTCGCTGCTGCGTCCGACCTACGACCAGCGCCTGCTGCGCCTGGGCACGGTCGACGGCAAGCTCGTCGGCATCCCCCAGCAGGTCTCCACGCTCGCGCTGGTGTACAACCTCGATATCCTGCAGAAGGCCGGCGTCGACCCGAAGACGCTCACCACGACCGACGGCGTCATCGCCGCCGCGGACAAGATCAAGGCATCCGGGCAGAACGTCCAGCCGATCGACCTGCCGACCGGCCAGCAGTTCGGTCAGTGGGTGCTCAACACGCTGGCCAGCTCGAAGGGCACGCCGATCCAGGACGCCGCCGGCCGCCCGGCGCTGACCACCCCCGCCGCCCGCGAGGCCGCGCAGTTCCTGGCGAAGGTCGGCACCTACGGCCCGCAGTCCGACGACCCGACCCAGCAGGGCCTGCTGCGCTTCGGTATCCGCCGGCAGGTCGCCATCACCGCGGTGACCGTCGCGTCGCTCGCCGGCGGTCTGAAGTTCATCGCCGACCAGGGGACGAAGGGGTTCCGCGCGGGCGCGATCCCGTTCCCGACGCTGCCCGGTGGCAGCCAGCACCCGGTCGCCGGCGGCAACGCGCTGACCGTGCTCGCCACCGATCGCTGCCAGCAGGAGATGGCGACCGAGCTGGTCGTCTCGCTGCTGTCGCCGGACGTGGTCGCCGCCAGCACCGAGGCGTTCAGCTACATTCCGGTGGACAGTCAGGCGATCAGTCAGCTCGGCCCGTTCTACGAGACCTACCCGCAGCTCAAGCCGTTCCTCGCGCTGACCGGCTCGTTGGTGAAGGCGCCCGTGTGGACCGGTGCCCGCGGCGGTGAGGTGCCCACCGCGCTGTCCAACCAGGTCGTGCGCATCACCCGTGGCGAGGATCCGGCCCGCACCCTGGCCGACGCCCAGACGCAGGCCGAGGAGCTGAACCGGTGAGCGCCCCGGTCGGTGAGGCGGCCGGCGGGAGGGCCGGCGAGGTGGCTGTCGGGGTCGCTGGTGCGGTGGTCGCTGGTGCGGTGGTCGGCGGTGCGGTGCTCGGCGGTGCGGTGGTCGGTGGGGTGCCGATCGAGTTCGACCGGGTCAGCCGGTCGTTCGGCGCCGTGGCCGCGCTGCGGGAGGTGTCGCTGTCGGTGCGGGCCGGCGAGATCGTCGCGCTGCTCGGGCCGTCCGGCTCGGGGAAGTCGACGCTGCTGCGGATCTGCGCCGGTCTCGACGAGCCGAGCTCCGGCGACCTGCGCTTCGACGGGACGAGCCAGCTCGGCGTGCCACCGCACCGCCGCGACGTGTCCATGGTGTTCCAGCACTTCGCGCTCTATCCGCACAAGACGGCGCTGGACAACCTGACTCTGGCGCTGCGCCACGGCCGGGGCCTGCCGAAGGCCGCCGCCGTCGCGCGGGCGCGGGAGACCCTCGACCTGCTCGGCATCTCCGAGCTCGCCGACCGCCGGCCCGCGGCGATGTCCGGCGGCCAGCGCCAGCGGGTGGCGATCGGCCGCGCGCTGGCCACCCGGTCCCGGGTCATCCTGCTGGACGAGCCGATGTCGGGGCTCGACGCGCAGCTGCGCGTCGACCTGCGGGTCGAGATCGTCGACCTGCTGCGCGGCCTGGGCACCACCGCCCTGTTCGTGACGCACGACCAGGCCGAGGCGATGGCCATCGGAGACCGGGTCGCCGTGCTCGGGGACGGGCGTCTCCAGCAGATCGGCACGCCCGACGAGGTCTACGACACGCCGGTGACCCGCTTCGTCGCGGGCTTCGTCGGCAGCCCGCCGATGAACATCTGGGACGGCCGCTTCGAGGCCGGACGGCTGCGCGGCGACGGCTTCGACGTGCCGGCGCCCGCGGGCGCGGTCGCGGTCGGTGTGCGCCCGGAGCACCTGACCCCTGACGGCGTTCCCGCGGCCCGCACCGGTTCCGGTTCCGTGGCGGACGGGCGGGAGGGGCGCGGTCCGCAGGGCGTGGACGATGCCGGGCTGGCGCTGGCCGGCCACATCGTCGTCGCCGAGCGACTCGGCGCCGAGCGGGCCGTGTACCTGCGCTGTGGCGGCCAGAAGGTCGCCATCCGCGTCGACGCCACGCTCGCGCCCACCCCCGGCTCCGCGGTGACGCTGCGCGCGCCGCGCTCCGCGCTGACCTTCTTCGACGCGGCGGGTGCCCGGCTCGCCTCGCTTCCGGGTGCGTAGATAGCGGAAATTTCGCATGCATCGGTTCAACCGGATATACGGCGCCGACCGATAACAATTGTTTGCCGGAATCCTCCGACAGTCGGTGCCCGATATTTTCGCGAAACGTGGACCAACGGCCCGTCCACTGTGATTTGCTGTCCGACAAACGCCCATCGACTGCGATGGTGGTGTCCGGTCGGATCGGTTCCGGCGGGTGCGGTGCGGTGGTTTTCCCCGAGTGCGTGGTGCGTCGTGATTGTGGCGGATGTGGTCTCCGGGGTGCGGCAGATGGCATGATCTTCGGTGTTTGGTGCCTCGGCGCATATACTGGTCGAGATTCGGGCATTCTCCGCGAAGATTCGGGCATTCCGGGCGACAACCGTGCAATCGTGGCTGCCAGTGGTCCGGGCGTGACCTCTGTGCACGCATCGCACCGGGGTCATCGCTAGGGACACCAAGATGTCGCGACATAGCGTTAGTGGGCGCTCACGGAATTGACCCCAGGAGATCTGACCCGAGGAGATCGTCGATGCTGACGGATAACGCGCACGCCTGCACACATCCGCTTGCATTCGTCCGCGCGCAGCGTGGTTGGTCCTATCAGCGGCTGGCCCGTGTGGTCGCTCGCCGCGCCCGTGACCTCGGGGTGGCGAACATGGCCGCCGAACGCCAGAAGGTCTGGCGCTGGGAGCACCGCGGTGTCGTTCCCGACCGTGTCTCCCAGCTCGCCCTGGCGGCCGAGCTCGGCGTGCCCAACGATCGTCTCGAGTCGCACCCCTGGCCCGCCTGGCTCCCCACCGGCGACGCCGTGCGCACCGAGTACCCCTGGACCGCCGGCGGCAGCGTCACCTCCCTCATGGACGTCGTCGAGGACGCCCTGTCCGACCGCCGCGGCTTCCTGACGATCACCGGCGTCGGCGCCACCGAGCTCGCCACCCAGTGGCTCGGGCTGGAGCCGGGGATGCTGGCCGCCGCGCTCGCCGGCGGCCGCGTCGACGACCAGATCGTCAACCGGATCGAACACAACATCCCCGGCCTGCGGGTGATGGACGAGCGTCTCGGCGGTGAGAGCGTGCGCCGCCTCGTCGACGCCGAGCTCGGGGTGGTCGCCGATCTGCTGGTCCGCGGCTCGTACACCGAGGTGGTCGGCCGGCACCTGCACACGGTCGCGGCGGAGCTCGCCCGCTTCGCCGGCTGGGTCTCCTTCGACGCCGGGTTCCACACGGCCGCGCAGCGCTACTGGATCACGGCGCTGCACGCCGCGCACACCGGCGGCGACCGGATGCTCGGGGCGAACGTGCTGAAGAACATGTCACTACAGTGCGTCGACTTCGCCCGCCCGCGGGAGGCGGTCGACCTCGCCGAGGCCGCCGTGGCCAGCCTCGGCCCCGTCACCGGCCGGGTCGGCGCGATGCTGCACATGCGCCGGGCCCGGGCACACGCCGCGATCGGGGAGTCCACCGCCTGCGCCGAGGCGCTCGCCCGCTCCGAGGAGGCGATGGACGAGGCCCGCCCGGAGGACCCGGCCTGGGCGGACTACTTCGACGAGGGCGAGTACCAGGCCCAGATCGGCAGCTGCTTCATCGACCTCGGCCACCTCATCCAGGCCGACCGGTGGCTGGAGCGGTCCCTCGCCGTCCTGCCCGCCGCCCGCGCCCGGGACCGGGCCACCTACCTGCTGCGCCGGGCCGCCGTCCAGATCGACCTGGGCAACGTCGACCAGGGCTGCGCGCTGACCCGGCAGGCACTGCCGATGCTGGAGGCGACCCGGTCCAAGCGCAACGCCCGCCGGGCCGACGAGCTGCGCCGACGTCTGCGCCGCCACAGCACCGACCCGGACGCCCGTGAGCTGGACCAGGCGCTGGCCCGCAGCTCCTGACCGGCGGCAGCTCGGCGACCTGCGGCCTTGCCGGGAGTCAGGAACGCAGAAGACGCCCGGCGGGGCGCTGGGGCGCCTGGACCGCCACCTCGCCGTCGGGATCGATCGCCGCCGCGAGGTCGGCGCCGTCCGGGTCGGTGACGACCAGGGCGGCGTCCGCCGGCACGGACCGCTTGACGATCGCCAGCGCGATCGGCCCGAGCTCGGCATGCGTCTCGGCGGTGCCGACGAAGCCGACCTCACGGCCGCCGGCCGTCACCGCCGACCCCCGCGCCGCCACCGCGCCGTCCAGATGCAGCAGGACGAGCCGGCGCGGCGGGCGGCCCAGATTGTGCACCCGGGCGACGGTCTCCTGACCGCGGTAGCAGCCCTTGTCCAGGTGCACGGCGCTGGTCAGCCAGCCCACCTCGTGCGGGATCGTGCGATGGTCGGTCTCGAAGCCCAGCCGGGGCCGGCGCGCCGCGATCCTTTCCGCCTCGAAGGCGGACAGCCCGGCGAGCACCGCGCCGGCGGCCCGCAGCCGCTCGACCGTCCCCGCGACGGCCGACCGCTCGACCAGCAGATCCACCCCGTACGGCATCCGTCGCACGAGCGTGCCGTCCGCCGCGCGGGCGACCGAGTAGGGGCCGCTGACCGGCGCGCCGGTCGGCTCGGGGGACAGCGGCTCGGGCAGGTCGAGGCGGCCAGGCGCGTCAGCCTGGCTGTCCGTGGTCGCACCGCCTGGTGCGGAAGCGGCCGGGTCGGCAGGGGCGAGGAGGACCGCGGCGACCGTGCGCGCCGCCGCCGGCCCGAGCACGCTCAGCACGGCCGTGTCCGCGCTGACGTCCACCGGCTCGACCCGCAGCAGGAACCGCATCGACTCCAGGTACCGCAGCAGCCCGGCGGCCGTCCCAGGCTCGACATCCACCCAGGTGGCGGCGCCGTCGTCGGCCAGGACGAGATGATGTTCCACGTGCCCCTGTGGCGACAGGACGAGCGCCTCGCTGCCGCGCATCGCGCCGAGCCCGGACAGATGCTGCGAGGTGATGCTGTGCAGCCAGCTCAGCCGGTCCGGCCCCGCGATGCGTATCACCGCCCGGTCCGACCGGTCTACAACGGCGGCCCCCGTGGCCATCGCCCGCTGCTCGCGCAGCGGATCGCCATAGTGAGCGGCGACCAGAGCGTCAGGCCCCGTGCCCGGCACCGCGCCAGGTAGGCCCAGCAGCGCGGAGCGAGTAGCGGGATCGGTGGGGGAGGGCAAGGGTGACCCTGCTGTCATGTTCCGAGTCTAGGCCCGGCAACCGAGCCCCGGCAGGCCCAGCAGTGGTGGCGCCCCGGCCGTCTTCCGTGGAGTGGCGCCCCGGCCGTCTTCCGTGGAGTGGCGCCCCGGCCGTCCGCGTCGAGCGGCCCCGCGCCCTGATCTTCTGCGACCGCGGTCAGGGATCCGCCCTACACGGCCTCGCGGCGGTTCGTGGCCGTGTTCTGGCAACGTCACGGCGGTTCGTGTCGCGAACACGGGGACAAACCGGACACGACACGCCGTATTCGCGACACGATGCCGCTGTCCCCTGCGCGCGCTTCCCGCCCATGGGAAGTCCGCCCCTCCTCGATGTTCCGGTTGACACCGACACCGGCGATGATCATGGGTGTCGGGTGTCGGGTGTCGGGTGTCGGGTGTCGGGTGTCGGGTGTCCGGCGTCCCGGCTTCGGTGCGGACTCCTCAGGCCTGGCCGGGTCGGGGCTGTCCTGTTCCCGGACGGGGTGTTGCGATCGTCGCACTCGGCGCGCGGAAAAAGGCGTTGCGAGCCCCGGCCCGGGCCGCGTAGCGTCGTCGGTACACGAGAAGGGAGGTGGTCCAAACTTTGTATGCTCATAGGACTCGTGAGGTGACTGTCCGCTAGCCGGTCTCGTGGTCCTCACCTCTAGCCGGGTGGCCCACGGGCACCGGCACCGGCGAGTACCAGGCAGATCACCCGACCCCCGGGCTGCCGTCGACAAGTCCCGACGGCCCGTTGTCCGCATCGCGCGGCGACGGAGGCACCCGGGGGTCGCTCGTTTTCCGGGACTGTTCCCTTCGCCCGGACCGTTCCCTTCGCCGGACCGCTTCCTTCTCCCGGAACCGCTCCCTTCGCCGACTACCCGTCGGGTGATGTCCTCGCCTGCGGGCCGGTCGTGCCCGTCCGGGCCTGCGTGGCATGTCCCCTACCGGCCGTGACCGGCCATGACGCGGACGGACACCGGCAGGAACCGGCAATGCTGGCCGAGTCCCGGACCCACCAGGCAGGATCTCGGGTATGCCGACTCTCGTCCTGCTCCGCCACGGTGAGAGCAACTGGAACCGTGAGAACCTGTTCACCGGCTGGGTGGACGTCGACCTGTCCGAGAAGGGCCTGAAGGAAGCGACCCGCGGCGGTGAGCTGCTGCTCGAGGCGGGTGTCCTGCCGGACGTGGTGCACACGTCCGTGCTGACCAGGGCGATCCGCACCGCGTGGCTGGCGCTCGACGCCGCCGGCCGGACCTGGGTGCCGGTCCGGCGCTCCTGGCGGCTCAACGAGCGCCACTACGGAGGCCTGCAGGGCCTGAACAAGGCCGAGACGCTGGAGAAGTTCGGCGAGGAGCAGTTCCAGCTGTGGCGCCGCTCCTACGACACGCCGCCGCCGGAGATCGGCCCGGAGCAGGTCAGCGGGGTGGACGAGCGGTACGCCGACCTCGCCCCCGACCTCATCCCGCGCACCGAGTGCCTCGCCGACGTGGTCGTCCGGATGCTGCCGTACTGGTACGACGCGATCGTGCCGGACCTGCGCGCCGGGCGGACCGTCCTGGTCGCCGCGCACGGCAACTCGCTGCGGGCCCTCGTCAAGCACCTCGACCGGATCAGCGACACCGACATCGCCGGGCTGAACATCCCCACCGGTATCCCGCTGCGCTACGAACTCGACGACGATCTCGGCGTCGTCAGCTCCGGGTACCTCGACCCGGACGCCGCCGCCACCGCCGCGGCGGCCGTCGCCGCCCAGGGCTCGAAGAAGTAGCGCGAGACATGCCGCCAGGCCCGCGCGTCGTCGCGGGCCTGGGTCAGGTTCCCTCAGGAGGCGGCGTTCTCCCCGGTGACCAGATAGATCACCCGGCGGGCCACGGAGACCGCGTGGTCGGCGTAGCGCTCGTAGTAGCGCCCGCACAGGGTGATGTCGATGGCCGCCTCCATGCCGTGCGGCCAGGGCTTCTCGATCAGCACGTGGAACAGCGCGCGGTGCAGGCCGTCCATCGCGTCGTCGTCGGCCTCGAGCTGCTTGGCGAGGTCGGTGTCCCGGCTGGCGATCACCGAGCCGGCCTTGGCGACGATGCGCTGCGCGACCTGGCCCATCTCCAGCAGGTTGGCCCGCAGCTCCGGCGGGACCGCCCGGCCGGGGTAGCGGCGGCGCGCGACCTTCGCCACGTGCAGGGCGAGGTCGCCCATGCGCTCCAGATCGGCGACGATGCGCAGCGTGGTGACCATCATCCGCAGGTCGGTCGCGACCGGCGCCTGGCGGGCCATGACGTCGAAGGCCCGCTCCTCGATCTCGTTGCGCAGCAGGTCGACAGTCTCGTCCCCGCTGATCACGTTCTCGGCGAGCTGGAGATCGGCGTCGAGGAGAGCGGTCGTCGCCCGCGCCATGGCCGAGGCGACCAGGTTGGTCATCTCGATCAGTGACTGGTTGATGCTCTCGAGTTCGTCGGTGAAGGCGTCCCGCACGGACGGCTCCTTCTCTTCGATGATGGTTCGTGGGGCAGCAGGGGTGGTTCAGGTGGGACGTCGAACTATGCGTGGATCCATCTGATCACGGGAACGGCGACGGTAGGCGCGCCGAAACTCGACGATGATGCGCACCTCTCGCGGTTCGGTGAACATCGACGATAGATCCGATGAACAACGGGCGACGATCGGCGCTGAAGGCTTGCAGGGCGATGCCCGCATGGCATGGCGGCACCTAGCATGCGGCGGGTGGGTGACAGGTCGGTAGATGCCGTGACAACCCGTGCACACTACGTCGAGTTATCCCTCGCCGTCGGCCGGCTCGACACCATGGATGGACAATGACGCTGGTACCCGGGAGGACATCCCCCCATTCCGCGCCTACCGGGCCGGATGGTGGTGCTGACGAGGGCGCCGTCCTGCCGGCCAGGCTGGTCCGCAGGGTGCTCTCCGGACTGCCGACCGGGCTGGTCGTGCTTGACTCGGCCGACCGCGTGGTCATGGTCAACACGGTCGCCCGCCGGATGGGCGTGGTCCGCCAGGACGAGCTCGCCCTCGCTGAGCTGGCCGAGCTGGTTCGCGCCACCCGGCTCGCCGGCAGCGACCGTGAGCGCCAGATCGACCTGCCGCCGGTGCCCGAACCGCCGCTCACCCGGCCGCGACCGGACCAGAAGGCGCTCGCGGTGCGCACCCGGGCGCGCATCCTGGACTCGGCCGGTCATGTTGCTGTCATCCTGGATGACATCACGGAGTCACGCCGGGTCGAGGCGGTGCGGCGGGACTTCGTCGCCAACGTCAGCCACGAGCTCAAGACCCCGGTCGGCGCGCTGCATGTGCTCGCGGAAGCGGTCGCCGCGGCCAGCGAGGACCCGGTGGCGGTGCGCCGGTTCGCCTCCCGGATGACGCACGAGTCCGCCCGCCTCGCCCGGCTCGTCCAGGAGATCATCGACCTGTCCCGGCTGCAGGGCGCGGAGCCGCTGCCCGACCTGCGCCCGCTGCCGACGGCGGAGCTGCTCACCGAGGCGGTCGACCGCACCCGGCTGGCCGCGCAGGCCCACGCGATCTCCGTCGCCGTCATCGGCGACGGCGGGCTGCGCGTGCTCGGCGACGAGAACCAGCTGGTCACCGCGGTGGCGAATCTGCTGGACAACGCGATCAGCTACTCGCCGCGGGGCACCCGCGTCGTGCTCGGCGTCCGCCGCAGCGGGCGCACGGTCGAGATCTCCGTCGCCGACGAGGGCATCGGCATCTCCGAGCGGGATCTGGAGCGGGTGTTCGAACGGTTCTACCGGGCGGACCCGGCCCGCTCCCGGGCGACCGGCGGCACCGGGCTGGGGCTGGCGATCGTCAAGCACATCGCCACCAACCACGGCGGGACGGTCACGGTCTGGAGCGCCGAGGGCGCCGGGTCGACGTTCACCCTGCGACTGCCGCTGTTCACCGACGACCCCGCCGCCGTCGCCCCCGCCGAGGAGCATGACGTGGCCGAGACGGCCGAGACGGTCGAGACGGCCGGCGTGGACGGCTCCGGTGGGGAAGCCGGTTCCGGTTCCGGCGAGGTGGCCAGCTCCGGTGCGGCGGGCCGCGCGGCCGAGGCGCCCGGTTCCGGTGGGACGCCCGAGGCGGGCGGCGTGGAGGTGCCGGCCGGTTCCGGCGCCACCGACGAGTTCGGCGATGTTCCTGACGACCATGACGCCAGGGGTGATCATGGTGGGCGGGGCGTCGTTGCCAGCGCACGGTCCGGGTCGGCCGGTCCGTCCGAGGTGACAGGGGAAAACAGGTGACCCGGCTGCTCGTGGTCGAGGACGAGGAGTCCTTCTCCGATGCGTTGTCGTTCATGCTCGAACGGGAGGGCTTCGAAGTGGGGGTCGTCGCCGACGGCCCCAGCGCGCTGGCCGAGTTCGACCGCCGTGGCGCGGACCTCGTCCTGCTCGACCTCATGCTGCCCGGCCTGTCCGGTACCGAGGTGTGCCGCACCCTGCGGACCCGCTCCAGCGTGCCGATCATCATGCTGACCGCCCGGGACAGCGAGATCGACAAGGTGCTCGGCCTGGAGCTCGGCGCGGACGACTACGTCACCAAGCCGTTCTCGGCCCGGGAGCTCGTCGCCCGGATCCGGGCGGTGCTGCGCCGCCGCTCGGAGACCGAGGAGGTCACGGAGGCGACGCTGGAGGCCGGCCCGGTCCGGATGGACGTGGAGCGCCACGTCGTCACGGTCGACGGCACCACGGTGACGCTCCCGCTCAAGGAGTTCGAGCTGCTCGAGATGTTCCTGCGCAACGCCGGTCGGGTACTGACGCGTGGCCAGCTGATCGACCGGGTGTGGGGATCGGACTACGTCGGGGACACGAAGACCCTCGACGTACATGTCAAGAGGCTTCGGACGAAGATTGAGCGGGAACCCGGAAACCCGCGGCACCTGGTGACGGTGCGGGGGCTGGGCTACAAGTTCGAGCCGTGACCTCAGGGGTCACGCTCTGAGGGGGCGGTGGTCAGGTGCTCGGTGGTGTGCGCCCGGGGGGGTGGTTCCCGCTCGGGACCCACCGTGCGAGCTCCTCGTCCGGGGCTGCCTCGGCCAGGAAGGCGCTGGTCAGGGCTTCGTCAGACGGGGAGACGCCGGCAGGGGAGGAGACCGGCGCGCCGCCGGGGGAGGCTCCCGCCGAGGGCGTCCCCGCCGGGGGCGCCGCGGGCGGGGATGGCGTCGTGGCCGGAGAGGTTCTGGCGGTGGGCGTGGCGGGGGGGCCCGCGGGGGGGGGCGGTGAGTCTGGCGCCCGGCGTGCTGGCCCCGGGCGCGCCGGCCCGGGGGGCCGCGGTCGACGTCAGCCCACTACCCGCCGGGCCGCATCCGGGACCGATGCGCCTCGGTGTGATCGACATCGGGTCGAACACGGTCCACCTGCTGGTCGTCGACGCGCACCGGGGCGGGCAGCCGCAGCCGGCGGCGAGTGTGCGGGTGCCGTTGCGGCTGGTCGAGCTGCTGGAGGCCGACGGGTCGCTCGGGCCCGAGGGCGAGCAGGCGCTCACCGCGTGCGTGCTGGACATGCGCCAGCAGGCGGACGCGCTCGGCGTCCACGACCTCGCCGCCTTCGCGACGTCGGCGCTGCGCGAGGCGAGCAACGGCGAACAGGTGCTCGACCGGGTCAAGGGCGCGACGGGCGTCGCTATCGGGATGCTGTCGGGGGAGGAGGAGGCCCGGCTCACCTTCCTCGCCGTGCGGCGCTGGTTCGGCTGGAGTGCCGGGCGGCTGCTGGCGCTCGACATCGGCGGCGGCTCGCTGGAGATCGGTGCCGGCATGCACGAGGACCCGGAGGTGGTGGCGTCGCTGCCGCTCGGCGCGAGCCGGCTGACCCGGGACTGGCTGGCCGCGGGCGATCCGCCGAAGCGGGGCGAGCTCGCCGAGCTTCGCCGCTACGTTCGCGCCCAGATCGCGCCGGTCGTCGGCACGATCTACCACCTCGGCGAGCACACCCGGGCCGTCGCGACGTCGAAGACGTTTCGCTCGCTGGCCCGCATCGCCGGCGCCGAGCCGTACAGCCGTGGGCCCTACACCCGGCGCGTGCTGCGGCGCGACGACGTGGCGGAGGTGGTCGCCCGGCTGGCCCGGATGCCCGCGCAGGAGCGGGCGGCGCTGCCGGGCGTGTCGGCGTCGCGGGCGGGGCAGCTGCTCGCCGGCGCCGTGGTGGCGGCCGAGGCGCTCGACCTGTTCAGCGTCGAGGAGGCGGAGATCTGCCCGTGGGCGCTGCGGGAGGGTGTGATCCTGCGGCGGCTGGACTGGCTCACCTCGGGCTGACCGGGTGTTTGTCACGACGCCCAAAAGGGACATTTGGGTTGCCGATATCGGATGCCGGCGAGACGATTGTCGGATGTGGCCGCTGTCACGCGCGATGTGGGGATCCGCACCCTCGTCCGCCCGCCATCTCCCCGGGCGAACCCGCGGAGATGGCCTAGCCTTGGTGAGGGGGTCGGCCGGCAGGCCCGGCCGCCGGATCGCACGGCAGGGAGATGGATTGCGGGTGTGGCGGGAGAGCACACGGCCGGTTCCGCCGGTCGTGATGACGCCCGACCCGTCACCGGAGCAGCCCCTGGCCGACGGCGACGGGCCGGGCGACGCGTCCAGCGCCCCGGGCGCCACCCCTGCCACCGGCCGCACGACCGGGTCGATCATCGCCTCGCCGCGGGTGGCGCCGCGGGCCACGCCGCGCCCGAACGCTGCGGCGGCGCGGGTCGCGCTGTCCACCGCGTCGACCTATCCCGAGTCGACGGCGTCGGCCTTCGAGATGGCCGCCCGGCTCGGGTACGACGGCGTGGAGATCATGGTCTGGACCGATCCGGTCAGCCAGGATCCGCAGGCGCTGCGCCGTCTCGTCGACTATCACGGCATCCCGATCCTCGCGATCCACGCGCCCTGCCTGCTGCTCACCCAGCGGGTGTGGGGTACTGACCCGTGGGCGAAGCTGGTCCGCGCCCGCACGGTGGCCGAGTCCCTCGACGCGCCCACCGTCGTCGTCCACCCGCCGTTTCGCTGGCAGCGGGACTACGCCCGCGAGTTCGTGACCGGCATCGAGCGGATGGCCGGGGAGACCGACATCCGCTTCGCCGTGGAGAACATGTTCCCGCTGCGGGCCCGGGGCCGGGAGGTCTCCGCCTACGCGCCGGACTGGTCGCCCGTCGAGGACGACTACGCCCACGTCACCCTCGACCTGTCGCACACCAGCGTGTCGCGCTCCGACCCGATGGCGATGGCCGGTGAGCTCGGGGAGCGGCTGGTCCACGTGCACATGGCCGACGGCGTCGGCTCGGCCAAGGACGAGCACCTCGTCCCCGGCCGCGGCACGCAGCCCTGCGCCGACCTGCTGGAACTGCTTGCCATCCGCGGGTTCGACGGCACGATCGTCGTCGAGATCAACACGCGGCGCGCCGAGTCGCGCGCGCAGCGGGAGGCCGACCTCGCGGAGGCGCTGGCGTTCACCCGGTTGCACTTCGCCGCGCCCTCGGTCGCGGGACTGAGCCTCCCGCAGGGCTGACAGTGCCGCCCGGAGGCTGACAGGGCCGCCGCGGATCGGCACCATGTGCGGTGTGACACACGGTCGTATCCCCACCGGCTCGTTGTTCGACCCGTTGGCGGACGCCTACGCGGCGGCGCGTCCGGGGTACCCGGAGCATGTCCTCACCGACATCGAACGCATCCTCGGCCGGCCGCTCGCCGGCGCGGACGTCGTCGACGTGGGGGCGGGCACCGGTATCGCCACCCGCCTGCTGCGCGATCGCGGCGCGCGGGTCGTCGCGGTGGAGCCCGGCACGGCGATGCTCGCCCGCCTGCTGGAGCGCACTCCCGACCTGCCGGCGCTGCGCGGCGACGGGGAGGCGCTGCCGTTTCGGGACTCGGTGGCCGATCTGATCACCTACGCGCAGGCTTGGCACTGGGTGGACGTGCCGGTCGCCGCGGCGCAGGCCGCCCGGGTGCTGCGCCCCGGCGGCGCGCTCGCGGTGTGGTGGAACGACGTCGACGCGCCGGACGCGCGCTGGTGGCAGCGGCAGCAGGAGCGCCTGGAACGGATGAGCCCGGGCTATCGTCGGGACTACCGCCGGCGGCCCTTCGCCGACGAGCTGCGCTGGACGGGTCACTTCGACGAGGTGGTCACGCTCACCGGGCGCTGGGCGCGTCGCATCGGAATTGACGACTATCTGATCTGGCAGCGTTCCAGGTCCTACGTCGCGGCAATCGGTGATCGTCTCGACGACTTTCTGGACGCCGAGCGGCGCACCGTCCTGCGGGCCTTTCCCGACGGCATCGTCGTCGAACCGTTCCGTACCCTGCTCGTGATAGCCCGCACACCCCTCGACTGAACACGGGGCGGCCGGCCGGCCGATCGCCGGGGCCCGCTGATCGTTTCTCCGCCGACCAGCGGTAACGCGTTGTCGCGCGACATGCATTCTAGGTAATGATGTGGGGACTGTTGGTAATTGCTGTGGTGTTGTCGCATTGCGGACGGCACACCCGCGTTCGGGGCGTTTTACCGATCCGTTAGTCTTGCGGCGTTCGCGGGGTGGTGTCGTACTTTGCAGGCGTAGCGGGACGATGGGGGAGCCGGTCTGGGCCGGCGACCGTGGACTGCGCCACCGCCGGGACGGCCAGTTCCGGCACCACGTCACCCCCGAGGGGCCGCCGACCGCCGGCGTGCTGGAGAGGGAGGCGACGGTCGTCATGCGGCATGCTGCGGATCGGGACGAGGCGACCGACCTACCCTCGGCGACCACTGGACGCAGGCGCGGCAGGGACCCCTACCCGCCCGAACCGCGCGCCGCGGCCGCACGCCCGGCGGGCCGCCGCCCGACGAACCCGCGGGCGACCGATCCGTACTCCTCGGACGTGCGCCCGGCGGGCCGGCGAGACCCGGACCCGCGTCAGGTGGCCAGGCACGACGCGGACGCGCACGACGCGGACGATCATGGGGCGGACGAGCACGGGGCGGACTCGCGATCCGCGCAGCGGCACCCGTCGCAGCCGCGCGCGGCGCGGCGGCGCGCGTCCGAGGCGCCGGTGGGGGGCCAACCGGTGGCGCCGGCACGTCCCGGGGCCGGCCTCTCGGCCGGGGATCTGGCGGCGAAGTTCGCCTACAATCCCGCGCTCGACGGCATGCGGGTGATCTGCATCTACATCATCCTTGCCGGCCACATGGGCGCCATCCACGCCAGCAACGTCGCCGTCGACATGTTCTTCGTGCTGAGCGGCTTTCTGATCACGGCGTTGCTGCTCGCCGAGCGCAGCCGGACGGGGACGGTCTCGATCGGCCGATTCCTGGTGCGCCGCGCGTTCCGGCTCATGCCCGCGATGTGGGTCTACCTCCTTGTCGGACTAGCCGTCACCGTCGCGTTCAAATGGAATGACATCGCCTTCCGGAACGACTACCTCGGCAGCGCGGTGTCCGCCTTCTTCAACGTCAACAACTGGTACAAGGTGCTGCACCCGGCGGCGGGTGGGCGCTGGCTGGCGCACGTCTGGTCGCTGTCCCTGGAGGAGCAGTTCTACCTGCTCTGGCCGGGCCTGTTCGTGCTCGTCACCCGGTCCGAGCGGCTGCGCCCGCACCTGGCCCGGATTCTGGTCGCCATGATCGTGATCGTCGCCGCGTGGACCTACCTGGTGGCGAGCCGAGGCGCGCCGCACTCCCGGATCTATCTCGCGCTGGACACCCATGTCGCGCCGCTCCTGGTCGGGTGCCTGACCGCGGTGTGGCGGGAGAACCGGCTGCGCGCGCTGGCCCGCGACGAGGACCTGGCGGAGGAGCCCGGCGCCGGGGGGCGACGGCGGCGGGCGAGGTCCGGCCGCGCGGACACCGGCGGAGGCAGGGCGGGCGGCACGGCGGCGGGTGCCGCGGTCCGGGCGGCCGCGGTGGGCCGCTGGCGCGCCGGCGGGATCATCGCGGCGCTCGGCCCGGTGGCCGCGGTCTGCCTGGTGTTCTTCGCCTTCCTCGGGCCCAACAAGGACGGCCTGCGGTCGAACTGGCTGGACCACGCCGCCTACCTGCCGAGCGCCGCACTCGCCGCGATCATCGTCCTCAGTGCCGATCTGCGCCGGGACGCCGCCTGGGTCCGTCTCGTCGGCCGGCCGAGGATGGCCTTCCTCGGGAAGATCACGTTCAGCATCTACCTGTGGCACTATCCGGTGATCTCCGCGGCCAACGGCCAGTTGGTGCCGCGGATCGGGCTGTGGCCATCGGTGGTCTGCGCGGCGGCCGCGAGCACGTTCGTCGCGTACTTCTCGAACCGTTTCATCGAGAAGCCCGCCCAGCGCGCTCGGCCGAAGTGGGCCGACACCCCACGCGGGCCGGCCCCCAGCGCGGTGCCCGCCGCCCGGCCGGCGCCCGAGCCGCTCGACCTCGCACCGGTCTCGATCGACCGCGGCGGGGACTCCGAGGACACCGCCTGGCTGAACCTCGGCGCCCGGCGCGGCACCCGCCCGTCCGGGCCAGGCGGTCGGGACCGTGCCACGGCCGACGGACGAGCCCGCGGCGGTGATGGTTGGGACGACCGCGCCCCGGCGCTGGCCGGTCCGGGCGACGGCGCCGAGTGGGCCGGGTCCGCCGCCCGGGGCTGGGACGGCGACCGCGCCGCGGATCACTGGGCCGCCGGTCCGGGATGGGCCGACGAGCAGGGTTGGGGTGCTCGCCAGGGTTGGGCCGATGAGCAGGGTCGGGCCGATGGACAGAGCCAGGTCCATGGGCAGGGCCAGGTCGATGGGCAGGGGCGGGGCGCGGGACAGTGGCGGGACGCCGGGCAGGACGGCGACCGCGACGACCGGGATCTCGTCGATTCCCGGGACGATCAGTACTCCGCCGGCGATGGGCGCTTGGCGCACAGCCCGTACCCGGACGATCCGTACGGCGCGAACGATCCGTACTCGCGGGCCGGCCGCCAAGCACCGGTCGACGCCCACGCGGCCGGTGGCCGACCCGCGCCCGGTGCCGCGTACGCGCCGGGCGGCCAGCCTGACCCGGCCGTCGGATACGCGCCGGGCGGCCAGTACGCGCCGGATGGCGGGTACGAGTCCGGCGACCAGTACGTGCCGAGCGGTCGGCAGGCGTCGGGGGGTCCCTACCCGCCGGTCGATCAGCACGCACCGGCTGGCCGGTACGCGTCGGGCGATCGGTACGGGCGGGGTGATCAGGACACCCCGCACGGCCAGTACGCGTCGGGCGATCGGTACGGGCCGGGTGGTCAGTACGCGTCGGGCGACGGGTACCCGCCGAGCGGTCCGCCCGCGGCGGATCCCTACCCGATGGACGACCGGCCGGCTCAGGACACCAGCTGGGACGCACGGCGGGCGGCGGCGGGCCACGGCGGCGCCGAGCGCGCGACGGACTTCTACGACCAGGACACCGACGGCCGCGCCGGCCCGCCCCGGGGCAGCTGGAACGACCGGGGCACCTGGGACGACCGGGGTACCTGGGACGACCGGGGCGCCGCGGGTCCGGACGACGACATCTGGGTCGACGAGGGGTACGCCCGGCCCTGGGCGGGCGGCGGCGAGGTGACCGGGCCGAGCCGTCCCCCGGCCGACCCCGCCTACGTCGACGAGGTCTACACCGGCGAACTGGTCCGGGAGGCCACCCCCGGCGGCTACCAGGGCCAGGACCGGCAGGCCGGCTGGGAACCGGTGCCGGAGCGGGATCCGCGTGCCCGGGCGGGCTGGCCGCCCGCACACGACGGATGGTCCGGCCAGGGCGGCGCCGCGCGCACCTGAGTCGCTCCTCGCCGCCCCGACCACCCCGCGGGGCGGTCGGCACCGTAACCTCCAAGGCCGATGGGTGGAACGCGGCGAGACGAGAGGGACCGGTGATGATTGTCGGGGTCATGGGCGCGGGACGGCTTGGCGGCGCGGTGCTCTCCGGCCTGCTGTCCAGCGGGCACGCTCCCGCGGACGTCGTCGTGGCCGAACGGGACGCGGCCCGGGCGAGCGAGGTCGCGACCCGGCACGGAGTGGAGGTCCACCCGCCGGCGACCGTCGCGGCGAAGGCGGACGTGCTGCTCATCGTCGTCAAGCCGCAGGACGTGGCGACCCTGCTGACGGAGGTCGCCCCGCAGGTGTCGGCCGGCACGCTGGTCGTGTCCCTCGCCGCCGGGGTGACCACGGCGGCGATCGAGGAGCGGCTGCCGTCCCACCCGCCGGTCATCCGGGTCATGACGAACACGCCGCTGCTCGTCGGGGAGGCGATGTCGGCGATCTGCGCGGGCCGGTACGCGGGCGCCGAGCACCTCGCGACCGCCCAGGGGCTGCTGGCGCCGGTCGGGCAGGTCACCCAGGTCTCCGAGGCCCAGCTCGACGCGGTCACGGCGCTGTCCGGCAGCGGGCCGGCCTATTTCTTCTACCTGGTCGACGCCATGATCGAGGCGGGTGTACTGCTCGGCCTGCCGCGGGCACTGGCCGCGCAGCTCATCACCCAGACCGCGCTCGGCTCGGCGCGGATGCTGCTGGACTCGGGCGAGCATCCCGCGATCCTGCGGGAGGCGGTGACCTCGCCGGGCGGGACGACCGTCGCGGCGCTGCGCGAACTCGACCGCCACGGCGTGCGCGCCGCGCTGCTGGACGCGCTGGAGGCCGCGAGCGACCGCTCCCGGGAGCTCGGCCGCGGATAGCGGCGGCAGCAGGTCGGCGTGTGCGGTCGCCGCGGCGGGTAGGCTCGCCCGGTAACTTCCTCAACATAGATCGGTCGGGTACGTGGGCTCTGTCATCAAGAAGCGTCGTAAGCGGATGGCCAAGAAGAAGCACCGCAAACTGCTGAAGCGCACGCGCGTCCAGCGTCGTAACAAGAAGTAGGCCAGCTCCGCCGCGTCCGCGCACCGGGTCGGAGCCCACTTACCTCGATGTATCGCTCTGCGTGCTTAATCGATTGCACTGTGGCAGGCTGGCGCCGCCAGAACGGTAGCCGCCAGGACGGTGGCAGAGCGACGCGCAGGCAGGTGAGTGGGATGACGGATTCGTGGATCAACTTCCTGTCCGACTACGGCGTGGACGACGCCTGCGTCGGGGTGTGCCACGGTGTGATCGCGCGGCACGCCCCGTCCGCGCGCGTTCTCGACGTCTGTCACTCGATCGCGCCGCAGGACGTGGAGCATGCCGCGATCACGCTGGCCGGAGCCGTCGGCTACCTGCCGAAGGGCATCCACCTCGTGGTCGTCGAGCGGTTGGACGCGGACGGCTACACCCGTGGCGTCGCGGTCCGGACGGTGGACGGCTCGGTCTTCGTCGGCCCGGACAACGGGGTCGCATCCCTCGCCTGGGACGCGATCGGCGGCATCGAGGCCGTCCACGAGATCGCCAACCGGGACCTGTGGCTGCCGCTGCCCACCGCGGTCTTCCGTGGGCGGGACGTGTACGCCCCGGTCGCGGCGCGGCTCGCGGGGGGCCTGCCGATGACCGACGTCGGCCCCGCGCTCGATCCCGCTGGCCTGACCGTGTTCCGGCCGCGGGTGTGCACCGTCGATGACGACCACGTCCATGGCGAGGTCGTGTCCATCGACCATTTCGGCAACCTCTCGCTCAACATGACGCGGGTCGACCTCGAGGCCGCCGGCATCCTGCTCGGCGATCCGGTCGAGGTGCGGGCGGGGACCCGGGTCATGCGGCTGACCTTCACCCACACCTACGGCGAGGTGCCGCGCGGCGGCGTCACCGTGTGCGAGGACGCGCTGCGCCGGGTGATGATCGCGGTGAACTGCGGCCGGGCCTCCGAGGCCCTCCGCCTGCGCCGCCAGGACGCCGTCGTCGTCGGTCAGCTCCCTCGTGACCCCTCGGGTTTCCGCATTGTCCAGAATCTGCCGCTACCCGCCTAAAGTTGATTACCCTTCGTAGTTGACGCGCCGAACGTTCTCACGCTGCGCAGCGATTGCGGCGAGTTCGGGCGTACGATGACCGACGGAGCCAGGGGCTCGGGAGGTTCCGGGAGTTCCGGGTGTCCGCGGGTCAGACCGGCCCGCGCTGGCACGAGTGCGGGGCGCCGGGAAGGCCGTCGCGGGGAGACAGATCGATGAGACCACGCCGAGTGCTGGTGACGGGTGTCGCGCGTCCCCTCGGCGCGCAGGCAGCCACCGCGCTGGCCGCCGATCCCGACATCGAGTCGGTCGTCGGCGTCGACACGGTCACCCCCGACGCCGACCTCGGCCGCACCCGGTTCGTCCGTGCCGACATCCGCCACCCGCTGATCGCCAAGGTGATCTCCACCGCGGAGATCGACACGGTGCTGCACCTCAACGTCATCGCGACCCCGCTCGGCGCGGGCGGGCGCACCGCGATGAAGGAGATCAACGTCATCGGCACCATGCAGCTGCTCGCCGCCTGCCAGAAGGCCCGCAGCGTCAGCAAGCTGGTGGTGAAGTCGACGACGTCGATCTACGGCTCCTCCGCGCGGGACCCGGCGCTGTTCGCCGAGGACACCGAGCCGCGCTCGCTGCCCACCGCCGGGTACGCGAAGGACGCGGTCGAGGTCGAGGGCTACGTCCGTGGGTTCAGCCGGCGCCGCCCCGACATCGCCGTCACCGTCCTGCGGTTCACCAACGTCCTCGGCCCGCAGTCGGACAGCCCGCTCGCCCGCTACCTGGACCTGCCCGTCGTGCCCACCGTGCTCGGCTTCGACCCGCGCATCCAGCTGCTGCACTCCGACGACGCCCTGGCCGTGCTCCTGCGCGCGGCCCGCGGCTCGCACGCCGGCACGTTCAACGTCGCCGGGGAGGGCGTCCTGCTGCTGTCCCAGGCGATCCGGCGGGCGGGCCGGGCCAACCTGCCGGTGCCGTTCCCGGCGATCGGGATGCTCGGCGGGGTGGCCCGCCGGCTGCGGCTCGTCGACTTCTCCGCCGAGCAGCTCGACCTGCTGGCCCATGGCCGCGCCGTCGACACCGAACGACTGGTCTCGGTGTTCGGCTACCGACCCCGGTACTCGACCGTGGAGACGTTCGACAACTTCGTCCAGCATCGTGACCTGCGCTTCACCCTCGACCACGAGCTGGTGTCCCGCGTTGAGCATGGCCTGACCGGCTCGCTGCGCCGCCGCTGGCTGATGGGCTCGTCGTGACGTGCACGGCCCGGCGGTGCCCGTCATCCCCGCCCGTCACGCCGGCATCCCGGGAGAGGCCCTGATCTATGCCCAGCCGTGACGAGGACGCGAAGATCATCCCGCTGCCCGGTGACGAGCGGTCCGGCTCGCCCGGCAGTCCCCACCCGTCGCGGCGGTCCGCCGGGCCTCGCGTGCCACCCCCGCCCTCCGCCGCTGCCCACAACGGGACCGCCCCGCGCGACGCCGCCGACCCGTCCGAGGCGGCGGAGCAGGGCGAGGGGGCCGACCTTCACGAGGGGGCCGACCTTCACGAGGGGGCCGACCTTCACGAGGGGGCCGACTCGCCCGAGGGTGCCGACTCGCCCGACGAGGCCGAGCGGTCCGGAGCGTCCCCGCGGGCCGCGGGCGACCTGGAGGCCGCCCTCGCCGGGGCGCTCGCCTTCCTGCGCCGGCGCATCACCGGCGACTACGTCGTCGACGAGCACGGCTTCGACGCGGACCTGACCGAGCACGTGATCGCCCCGCTGCTGCGGCCGCTGTACAAGGACTACTTCCGGGTCGAGACGCGGGGCCTGGAGAACATCCCCGACACCGGCGGGGCGCTCGTCGTCGCCAACCACTCCGGCACCCTGCCGATGGACGCGCTGATGATGGCGACGGCGATCCTCGACCACCATCCCGCCCATCGCAACCTGCGGATGCTCGCCGCGGACCTGGTGTTCGCCGTGCCGTTCCTCGCCCCGCTCGCCCGCAAGATCGGCAACACGCTCGCCTGCCAGCCCGACGCCGAGCGACTGCTGAACGCGGGTCACCTGGTGGGTGTGTGGCCGGAGGGGTTCAAGGGGGTCGGCAAGCCGTTCAGTGAGCGTTACACCCTGCAGCGGTTCGGCCGAGGCGGCTTCGTCTCCTCCGCGCTGCGCACCGGCGTGCCGATCATCCCCTGCACGATCGTCGGCGCCGAGGAGATCTACCCGATGATCGGCAACGCGAAGACGCTGGCCCGCCTGCTCGGCCTGCCGTATGTGCCGATCACCCCGACGTTCCCGTGGCTGGGCCTACTCGGCCTGATCCCGCTGCCCTCGAAGTGGATCATCGAGTTCGGCGAACCGGTGCCCACCGACACCTATCCCGCCGAGGCCGCCGACGACCCGCTGCTGGTCTTCGAACTCACCGACAGCATCCGCGAGACCATCCAGCACACCCTCTACAGCCTCCTGATGCAGCGCCGCTCGGTGTTCTTCTAGCGGCGCGGGACGTCAGACGCTGGCGACGCGGCGGCGCAGGGCCATGCCGGCGGCGACGCCGCCCGCGAGCGCGCCGGCGCCGGCGGCGGCCGGGATGCCGACGCGGACCGCTCGGCGGGCGGTGCGGAAGTCCTTGATCGGCCAGTCCCGCTCGCGGGCGACAGCCTTGAGACCGGGATCCGGGTTGATCGCGACCGGGTGGCCGACCAGAGAGAGCATCGGCAGGTCGTTGATCGAGTCGGAGTAGGCCCAGCAGCGGGACAGGTCCAGCCCTTCCCTGCCGGCGAGTGCCTGCACGGCCTCGGCCTTGGCCTGCCCGTGCAGCAGGCCGCCGACCAGCCGGCCGGTGTAGGTGCCGTCGCTGACCTCGCTGACGGTGCCGAGCGAGCCGGTGAGCCCGAGGCGCCGCGCGATGACGGAGGCGAGCTCCACCGGAGTCGCGGTCACCAGCCACACCCGCTGGCCGGCGTCGAGGTGCTGCTGGGCGAGGGCGCGGGCGCCGGAGTAGATCTGCTCGGCCATCCGCTCGTCGTAGATCTCCTCGCCGTAGCGGACGATCTCGGCGACCGACCGGCCGGCGACGAACGCGAGGGCGGTCTCCCGCGCGTCGCGCATGCCGTCGGGGTTCTCGTGGCCGCGCAGCCGGTAGGTGACGTGCTGCATGGCGAAGCGCAGGAGGTCACGGGAGTCGAAGAAGTCCCGCGCGGCGAGGCCCCGGGCGAAGTAGAAGATCGAGGCGCCGGCCATCATCGTGTTGTCGACGTCGAAGAACGCGGCGGTCGACTCGTCGAGCGGGGGTCGGGGGACCTCCTCGGCGGCGACCTTGAGCGCGGCGATCGCCGCCGCCTCGGCAGCAGCCTGCCTGGTCTCGGCCACACCTCTGCGTCGCACCCTCATCAGTCATCTCCATGCGCTCGGCGATGCGATGGGATACGGGCCGCTGCCCGCGTGCCATCACCATCCCGGTGGGGCGGGATCCGCACCGCTGTTCCTCGGCACGCCGCCAGACTACGGTGCCCTCCGGTCCCACGGCCGCAGGCAGCTCAGATGTGACCGCGCAAAAGTGCCGACCTCGCAACAATGGTCATGTGATCTCGGCGTGATCCGCAGGATCGCCGCATCGAGCGGGGCGGATCAGCTCGGCCCGGCGGCCGGCAGGATGCGGGCCAGAGAGCGCAGGGCGCGCAGCTGCAGCGCCCGGACGGCCCCCTCGTTGCGTTCCATCGCAAGCGCGGTCTCCCGCACCGACAGGCCTTCGAGGAAGCGCAGGGCGACGCACTCCCGCTGCTCCGGGCGCAGCCGGTGCATGGCGTCCAGCAGTGCGCGGTGGGTGAGCCCGGTGAGAATGGACTCCTCGGGGCTGGGGACGGCGTGGGTGGTGGCCCCGTCGGCGGCGGCGAGGATGTCCGCGGTCGGGATCTCGAAGCGCCGGCGGGCGGAGCGGGCCTGGTCGACCATGAGATTGCGCGCGATGGTGATGAACCAGGCGCCGATGTCGCGGCCCTGCCAGCGGAACGCGCCGATTGTCCGGAACGCCCGCAGGAACGTCTCGCTGACGACGTCCTCGGCGGCCGCCGGGTCGTCCAGGCGGTACTGCGCGTACCGAAAGACCAGGCCGGCGTAGTGGTCGTAGAGCAGGCCGAACGCGTCCGCGTCGCCCTGGCGGGCACGGGCGACGAGCGCGACCCGCTCTGGGTCGTGGCCAGTGGCCGCGCCGGTCGGGTCGGTCGCGTCGGTCAGGCCGGTCAGGCCGGCGGGCGCGGCGGTGCCCGGCAGCCGGGCACCGTCCACCGTGCCCTCGTCGGAGCTGGAGCCGGCCGGCCGGAGTGGCCGCGTACGGCCGCCCGGCGTCGTCGGGCCGGCGCCGGGCGCGCCGGCGGGCTCGACGACGGTCGCCGACGCCACGGGACGGGACGCGACGGCGGTCGGCCGGGCCGCGAGCACCTCGGCCCTCGCGGGCGGCGCCGGGGGTTGGCCGGCGGTCGTGCCGGGGGGCGCCGGAACTGTGAGTGGACGCGCCGACATCACCGTGGATGGCGGAATCGCCGAGGATGCCGGACGTGACGGGATGCCGGACGGCCCGGCAGCAACGGCACGACCGGCGCCCGCCATACCCGCGATGGGCGCCGCGGACCGCGTCGCGCGGCGGCGAGGCCGGCGGCGAGATCGGCGAGCGTGCAGTCGGTCACAGCCCGGACTCCGAAGGATGAGTCGCGACAGGACGGGCCCGCGGGCCCGGGGTGAGTGAGGGCTCGGGTAGCTGAGTGTAGCCGCATCGCGCACGCGCGGCAGTCAGAGATCGCGGCGGTGCCGGCCGGCGGCCACGCTCGGGCGACCGGTACCGCCACGTGCCGGACTTACCATCGTGAGATGGACGACGACGGGCCTGGGCCGGCGGCCTCCGCCGGTGCCGCGCGCATCACGCTGATCACCCGGGTGGGTTGCCACCTGTGTGACGACGCGCGCGCGGCGATCGTGCGGGTTTCGGAGCGGGAGCGGGTCGGATGGCGCGAGATGGACGTCGACGGCGATGCCGAACTGGCCGACGAGTACGGCGACCGGGTGCCGGTCATCCTGGTGGACGGACGCGAGCACGGTTACTGGCGGGTCGAGGAGGAGCGGCTGCGCCGTGCCCTGGCCGGCGGCCGGTGGTCGCTGCGTCCCTCGGGCGCCGGCTGATTCGTGCCGGGAGGCTTCCCGCGCACTTCGTGAATCCCTTCACGAAGTCGTACACTGCCCGACGACAGCCGACTTGTGATGCCGAACCCGGGATCCAGAAGGTCGGCTGGGCCACGGATTCGGGCCCACGACTGCGGGTGGAGTCGCGCGCCCGCGCAGCGGTGACGCGCGCCCAGAGATCGGAGCCGCGGATGAGCCAGCCACGGCGTCGCCCCGCGGTGATCAGGCGACGCACCCGCGGTGACGCGGCGGCCTCCGCCCGGGAAAGCGTGCCCGAGGCGACGGTGGCGCGGCTCCCGCTGTATCTGCGGGTGCTGACCGCACTGGCGGAGAGTGGGGTTCACACGGTGTCCTCGGACACCCTCGCCACGGCTGCCGGGGTCAATTCCGCGAAGGTCCGCAAGGACCTGTCGTACCTCGGCACCTACGGCACGCGCGGGGTCGGCTACGAGGTGGACGTGCTGCTCGACTGCATCGCGGCGCGGCTCGGCCTGACCGAGGACCGCTCGGTGGTGCTTGTCGGGGTGGGCAACCTTGGTCATGCTCTGGCCGGCTACGGGGGCTTCCACGCCCGGGGTTTCCGTATCGTGGCTCTGGTCGACGCGGATCCGAACCGGGTCGGCGAGCGGGTCGGCGACGTGATCGTGCGGCCTGTGGACGAGCTGGAGCAGGTCATCGCCGAGTGTGCCGTCACGATCGGGGTGATCTGCACCCCGGCTGCCGCGGCGCAGCTGGTGTGTGAGCGGTTGGTGGCCGCGGGGGTCACAAGCATCCTCAACTTCGCCCCCACGGTGCTTTCCGTGCCGGAAGGGGTGGACGTGCGTAAGGTCGACCTCGCCGTCGAACTTCAGATCCTGTCGTTCCACGAGGCGCGCAAGCGTCCCGCCCAGCCGCCCGAGTCGGAGCCCGCCCGGGCCGTACCAGCCGAGCGTGGTGGTTCGGACGGGGTGGCGCCCCGTGGCTCCTGGCCCGCCCGGGCCATGCCGGTGCGGGCGTCCTCACCGGTCGGGCGCGCCCCGCGCCGGCCGGCGCCCGGCCCGGCGGCCGCGCCGGCGAGCGACGCGGGGCCGGTGCCGCCGCTGCCCGCGACCGACCGCCCGCCGGGCGTGCTCGGTCCGGACGGCTCGGGCACACCCGGCGCGCAGGAGAGGGCGACGGGGACGAGGCCCGCCGAGGCGCGCGGATCCGCCGAGGCGCGCGGGCCCGGAGGGGTGGCTGGGGCGGTGCTGAGGTCGGACAGGGTGAGGACTGAGACGGATGGGGTCAAGCGGGTGACTCGTCAAGCCGGACAGACACGGCCGGCACCGGCGGTTCGTCAGGTCGGACCGGGGATGACGGGAGGAGAGATCGTATGAGCCTCCTGGTGGTGGGGCTCAACCACCGGACCGCGTCGACGTCGTTGCTGGAACGCGCGTCGGTCTCCCCGGCCGATACCCCGAAGGTCCTGCACGACCTGGTGGCGGCGGCGCACGTCGCCGAGGCGGTCGTGCTCTCCACCTGCAACCGCACCGAGATCTACGCGGAGGCCGAGACCTTCCACGGGGGCGTGGCGGACATCTCCGATCAGATCAGCCGCATCTGCGGCATCGATCTCGCCGATCTCGCGGCGCACCTGTACGTCCACCATGACGCACGGGCGGTCGGCCACCTGTTCTCGGTCGTCTGCGGGCTCGACTCCATGCTCGTCGGGGAGTCGCAGATCCTCGGGCAGGTGCGCGGCGCCTTCCGCGCCAGCCAGGACGCCGGCGTCGCCGGTGGCGGGCTGTCCGCGCTGTTCCAGGCGGCGCTGCGGGTCGGTAAGCGGGCGCACTCGGAGACGTCGATCGATGCCGCCGGTGCGTCCATCGTCGCCGTGGGAGTCCAGCTGGCCGCCGCGAGCCTCGGGATCCTCGGTGAGGCGCCGGCCGCGCCGGTGGCCGCTCCCGGGGCCGCCACGAGCGGGCTCGGGACCGGGCCCGAGCCGGTGGCGCCGGTCGAGGCGCCGCCGCTGGCCGGCGCCCGGGTGCTGCTCGTCGGTGCCGGGGCGGTCGGGTCGCTGGCGGCGCAGACCGTCCGGCGTGCCGGGGCGGCCGAGGTCGTGATCGCGAACCGGACGCCGGCGCGGGCGGCCCGGGTGGCCGAGATGCACGGCGGGCGGGTCGTCGGGCTCACCGACCTGCCGCACGAGATCACCATGGCCGATCTGGTGATCACCTCCACCGGTGCGGCCGGCCTCGTCGTCGACCACGACGCGGTCGCCGCCGCGCTGCCCGGTCGCGGCGGACGCCCCCTGGTCTTCCTGGACCTGGCGTTGCCGCACGACATCGACCCGGCCGTGCGGGACCTGCCCGGGGTGAGCCTCATCGACCTGGAGGCGCTGCGCGTCGCGCTGGACGGCGCGCAGGTCGCGCACGATGTCGAGGCGGTGCGCTCGCTCGTCGCCGCGGAGGTCGCGAGCTTCCTCGACCGGCGCCGGGCGGGGCGGGTGGCGCCGACGGTGGTGGCGCTGCGTGCCCATGCCGACGCGGTCGTGCACGGCGAGCTCGCCAGGTTGCGCGCCCGCATGCCTGACCTGGACGATCGGGAGTGGGATCTGGTGGAGGGCGCGGTCCGCCGCGTCGTCGACAAGCTGTTGCACGCCCCGACCGTGCGCGTCCAGCAGCTGGCCGGCGCGCCCGGAGGCGACTCGTACGCCGAGGCGCTGCGTGAACTGTTCGATCTACCGCGCGAGGTGCCCGCCGTGGTGTCCGCGCCCGATCTTGATCTTGTGGAGCGTTCGTGACGTGGATGGACCCGAGGATGACCGACACGGATCCGGCAGAGCGGGGCGCGGTGCTGCGCGCTCGGTATGCTGGACGCCGCCTGCGGTTGGGGACACGGCGCTCGGCGCTCGCGATGGCGCAGTCCGGCATGATCGCCGCGCGGTTGCGGCAGGAGGTCGGCTGCGACGTGGACCTGATCCCCATCGTGACCGAAGGTGATCGCTCATCGGCGCACATCAGCCAGATCGGTGGCACCGGTGTCTTCGTCAGTGCCCTGCGCCACGCACTGGCGGCGGACGAGATCGATCTCGCCGTCCACTCGCTGAAGGATCTGCCGACGGCGACGCCGGCCGGCCTGGTCCTCGCTGCCGTGCCGACCCGGGAGGACAGCCGGGACGTGCTCGTCTCGCCCAGTGGCCGGCGCCTCGGCGAGCTCGGGCCCGGCGCGCGGGTGGCGACCGGATCGCCGCGCCGCGCCGCGCAGCTGCGTGCCCTCGGCCTCGGCCTCGACGTCGTCGCGATCCGCGGCAACGTCGACACCCGGCTGAAGAAGGCGATCGACGGCGAGGTCGACGCCGTCGTCCTGGCCTATGCGGGACTGGCACGCCTGGACCGCCTCGACGCCGTCACCGAGATTCTCGAGCCCGAGATCATGCTGCCCTCGCCGGGCCAGGGAGCGCTGGCCGTCGAGTGCCTCGGCGGGCCGGATCTTCCCGTGGCCGGACCTGCCCGGGCGCTGATCGGAGCCGCCGAGGGTCCGGATGTGGGACGAGCCGGTGGCCAAACGTGGCCAGATCATGGTCACTCCTTCGATAGCGACCTTGCCGAGCTGCTACGGTTTGTGCTCGATGACGCATCGTCGTCCGTCGCGGTGAGAGCGGAACGCGCGTTCCTCGCCAGGATCGAGGCCGGATGCACCGCCCCGGTCGGCGCCCTGGCAGTGCCAGCGCCAGCGCCAGCGCCTTCGACGGACGCCGGCCCTGTGGCACCGGCCGGTGATGCGTCCCCCGCGGGTCGACTGCGCCTGCGGGCGGTCGTGGCCGCGCCGGATGGCAGCACCGTCCTCCGGCGGGACGTGACCGGGTCCGCCGTCGACCCGGAGGCGCTCGGGCGGCGCCTCGCGGACGACCTGCTGTCCGCCGGAGCACACTCGCTGATGGGAACTCGCTGAGCATGGCCACCCGACGCACGAAGAAGCCCGTCTCCCCGGTTGCCCTGGTCGGTGCCGGCCCCCGTGACCCGGGTCTGCTGACCGTCCTCGCGGTGGAGACCCTGGCCGCCGCCGACCTGGTGGTCGCCGACCCCGATGTCGCACCCGCCGTGGTGGAGAACCTCTCCGCCGAGGTGCTGCGGATCGGTGATCTGGAGGCGTCGAAGCCGGTCCGGGACGCCGAGGCGGCGACGGCCGCGGTGGTCAGCCGGGCCCGTGCCGGGGACAAGGTGGTCCGGCTCTACGCGTCGGATCCGTGGCTGACCCGGATCGGAGCCGCCGACGCCCAGGCGCTCGCGAAGGCCCGCATTCCCTACCGGGTCGTCCCGGGGATCCTCACCGGCGCGGCGGTCGCCACCTACGCGGGCGTCGCGCCCGGCTCGCCGATCACCTTCGCGACCACGTCCGGTGTCTTCTCCTCGTCGGGTTCGCTGCCCGCCCCGTCGCCGTTCGGGGTCGGCGAGCCGGTCGGCCCGCTGACGGGGCCCGCGTTCGGCGCAGGCAGGCTCGGTTCACGGCCGATGTCCGGTCTGGGCGGTGGCCTCGGCGTCGGCCTGGGCGGCGGCTTCGGTTCGCCGCTCGGTCTCGGCAGTCCGGGCTTCGGCGGCTTCGGCGCCGCGCCGACCTCGCCCGGGGACGTGGACTGGGCCTCGCTCGCGCAGACGCCGGGCACCCTCGTCGTCACCGCCGCCCCGAACGAGACGGGCAAGGTCGCGGCCGCCCTGGTCGAGCACGGCCGGCCGGGCGACACGCCGATCGCGGTGACCGTGGACGGCACGACGACCGACCAGCGCACGATCACCTCGACGCTGGACCGGGTCGAGGCCGATGTCGCTCCGCTGCTGGGCGCCACGCCCACGCCCATCACCCAGGTCGTGCTCGCGATCGGGCCGGTGGTCGCCAGCCGGTCGAAGCTGTCCTGGTGGGAGACCCGCGCCCTGTTCGGCTGGACCGTTCTGGTGCCGCGGACCAAGGAGCAGGCGGCGATCCTCTCCGATCTGCTGCGTGCGCACGGCGCGAGCCCGCTGGAGGTGCCGACCATCGCCGTCGAGCCGCCGCGCACCGCCGCTCCGATGGAGCGTGCGATCACCGGGCTGGTCTCCGGCCGCTACCAGTGGGTCGTCTTCACGTCGGTGAACGCGGTGAAGGCCGTGCAGGAGAAGGTCGAGGAGCGCAGCCTGGACGCTCGTGCGTTCGCCGGGGTCAAGGTGGCGGCGATCGGTGAGGCGACCGCGGACGCGCTGCGGACCTTCGGGATCCGCCCCGACCTGCTGCCCTCCGGCCAGCAGTCCAGCGAGGGCCTGCTGGAGGACTGGCCCGACTTCGACGAGTCCCTCGACCTGCTGGACCGCGTCCTGCTGCCGCGGGCCGACATCGCGACCGAGACGCTCGTCGCCGGCCTGAAGGAACGCGGCTGGCAGGTTGATGACGTCACCGCCTACCGCACCGTGCGCGCCGCGCCGCCGCCCGCGCCGATCCGTGAGGCGCTCAAGGGCGGGCGGGTCGACGCCGTCGTGTTCACCTCGTCCTCGACCGTGCGCAACCTGGTCGGCATCGCCGGCAAGCCGCATGAGACCACGGTGATCGCCGTCATCGGCCCGGCCACCGCGGCGACCGCGCAGGAGCTCGGGCTGCGGGTCGACGTGCAGGCTCCGGAGGCGTCGATTCCCGCCCTGGTGGGCGCGCTGGCCGAGTTCGCCGCCGAGCATCGCGAGGAGCTCGGCAAGATCGGGCCGCTGGCGGCCCGGTTGCCCAAGCCTCGCCGCGGCTCGCGGCGCTGAGCCTGGGGTCTGTCCGGTAGGTCGTCGTCGGGAGGTGCGAGACCGTTGAACGGTGTGCCAGGTCTGACCGCCGGGTATCCGAGCACGCGGCCTCGCCGCCTGCGGCGTTCGCCGGCCCTGCGCAGGCTGGTCTCCGGAGTCCGGATGCGCCCGGCTGATCTCGTCCTTCCGCTGTTCGTCCGGGAGGGAGTGGACCAGCCGGTCCCCATCTCGTCGATGCCGGGCGTCGTCCAGCACACCCGCTCGTCGCTGCTGAAGGCCGCCGTGGAGGCGGTCGAGGCGGGCGTGGGCGGGCTGATCCTGTTCGGCGTGCCGGCGGAGAAGGACGCGCGCGGCTCCGCGGCCGACGACCCGGCCGGGATCGTCCAGCTCGCGCTGTCCGACCTCGTCACCGAGGTGGGTGGCGACATCGTGCTGATGAGCGACCTGTGCCTGGACGAGTACACCGACCACGGGCACTGCGGCCTGCTCACCGAGGCCGGCGAGGTCGACAACGACGCCACCCTCGCCCGCTACGCCTCCATCGCGGTGGCCCAGGCCCGTGCCGGCGCCGAGGTCGTCGCGCCCAGCGGGATGATGGACGGCCAGGTGGGTGCCATCCGGGCCGCCCTGGACGGCGCGGGCTTCACCGACCTGCCGATCCTGGCGTACTCGGCGAAGTACGCCTCCGCGTTCTACGGCCCGTTCCGCGAGGCGGCGCAGTGCGCGCCGCGGTTCGGTGACCGCGCCGGCTATCAGCAGGACCCGGCGCGCACGGTCGGCGAGGCGCTGCGCGAGGTCGCCCTCGACCTGGCCGAGGGCGCCGACGCCGTGATGGTCAAGCCGGCGCTCGCCTACCTCGACGTGCTGCGTGCCGTGGCCGACGCCGTGGACGTGCCCGTCGCCGCCTACCAGGTCTCCGGCGAGTACGCCATGGTCGAGGCGGCCGCGGCCGCCGGCTGGATCGACCGCGAGCGCGCCATCACGGAGACACTCACCGCGATCGCCCGCGCCGGCGCGGACATCATCCTCACCTACTGGGCCGTCGAGGCCGCACGCCGGCTCACCGCCGAGCGCTGACCCACCCCTCGGCGCGCGCCTGACACTGGGCGGCCGATCGCCACGTCCCCAGTGGTTCGCCCGGCTCCGCCGGGCGGTCAAGGCCATGAGCTGACATTCGGTCGCGTCTCGAGTAGTGATCGTCGCGGTCGCGGTCGCGGTCGCGGTCGCGGTCGGTCGTGGCAGCGTTATGGCAACGTCGCGGAGGCCCGTGTCGCATAATACGGGCAAAACGGACGGGGAGCCGCGAGTTCGCGACACGGTGCCGCTGTCCCCCGCACGCGCTTCCCACTCGTGGGAAGTCGGCCCCTTCCTCGGTCTTCTGGCCGAGGCTGACACCGTCGACGATCAGGGTCCAAGGCGGGGGCGACGGG
>NZ_FZMO01000463.1 GCF_900197875.1 Frankia canadensis
GTAACTGGTCAGGTCTCGTAGATCGTTTGTTTTTCGTTCCCCGGCCGGCTGGGACGTTTTGATGGCTTGGCAGTCCTGGGGTGTTGGTGTGGCGTGGTTGATCGGCCCGTAGGGTCCGGGTGTGTCCGATGATCCGCCCGCGCCGCCGGTGCCGTCGTATGACGAGCTCGCGGCGCTGGTGGTGAGCCTGCAGGCGGATCTCGTGCGGGCGTTGGCACGGATCGCGGAGCTGGAGGCGCAGGTCGCGAAGACCTCGCGGAACTCGGCGAAACCACCGAGCTCGGACGGTCTGGCGAAGCCGCCCCCGACGTCGTTGCGGAAGAAGACCGGCCGGCGCCCTGGTGGGCAGGCCGGGCATCCCGGGTCGACGCTGTGCCTGACGGATGAACCTGATGTGCGTCTGCGGCACGAACCGGGCCCGTGTTCGGGCTGTGGGGCGTCGCTCGCGGGCCGGCCAGTGGCCCGGGTCGAACGCCGGCAGGTGTTCGACCCGCCCGAACTACGCGCCCACGTCACCGAGCATGGGCTGGTGGAGCGTGTCTGCGGCTGCGGGACACGGACGAAGGCCGCGGCGCCGGACGGGGTGAACGCCCCGGTCCAGTACGGGCCGCGGGTGACCGCGGCGGCGGTCTACCTGTATTCCGGTCAGTTCCTGTCGAAGGACCGGACCGCGACCGCACTCGCCGAGCTGGTCGGGATCCCCCTGTCCGCGGGCACGGTCGCGGCGATGGCCGCCCGTGCCGCCGCCGACCTGACCGGTTTCCTGACCGCTGTCCGCGGCCTGCTCGCCGACGCCGCCGTGGTCGGCGCGGACGAGACCGGGCTACGCGTCGCCGGGAAACCGCACTGGGTGCACTGCGCCCGCACCGGGAAGTACACCCTCATCGACTGCCATCCCCAACGCGGGACCGCCGGAATCGACGCCCTCGGGGTGCTGACCGGCTTCGGCGGGATCGTGGTTCACGACGCCTGGGCGCCGTATGACACCTACACCGACGCCACCCACCAGCTCTGTGTCGCCCACGTGCTCCGTGAGCTGCAGGGGATCATCGACACCGC
>NZ_FZMO01000192.1 GCF_900197875.1 Frankia canadensis
CCCAGGGCCAGCCCCCGGCCAACCCGCTCCAGAACCTCGGCCAGCAGATCCTGCCTGGCGTCTTCGGCCAGCCCCAGGGCGGCCAGGCAGGCGGCGGCCCGGCAGGAGGAGGCGGCCAGGGCGGCGGTCGCGGAGGCCAGGGCGGTGGAGGCCAGGGCGGTGGAGGCCAGGGCGGTGGCGGCGGTCGCTAGGCCACGTCTCGAATTGTGATCTTCGTGCGGGTTGTCGCGGCGGGCCGCGGCAGCCTTCTGACAACGTCGCGGCAACCCGTGTCGCGAATTCGGCGACAAAACGGACACGACACGCGGAGTTCGCGACACGGCGCCGCTGCCCCCGCACGTGCTTCCCACCTACGGGAAGTCCGCCCGACGCTCGGCCTCCTGGTCGGGGTGCAGGACGGCGACCGTGAGGATCACGGCCCGTGCAGCCCCGTCAGCGGCCGAGGTCGTGGGCGGCCGGGGTCTGGCCGGGATCGATTCCGAGGGCGAGCGCGAGGTAGACGGCGGTGAAGTCGAACAGGCCGATCAGGGAGGCGAGCCGCTCCAGCGCGACCTGCCCCTCGGCGCGCAGTTCGGTGACGCCGACGCCGCGCTCGGCCGCCACTGCGACGGCGGCCTCGGCCTGCCGGGCGACCTCCGGTCGCTCGGCGGTCGGATCCCGCAGCAGGATCAGCCGCAGCCGGACCGACTCCTCGTCCTCCTCGCGGTCCCGGAAGAAGTCCTCCAGGGCGTCACGCCCGCCGCCGGAGGCGTCCTTCAGACCACCGCCGAACGGTCCGTCCAGCAGCGCGATCTGATCGTGACCGGGATGCGGCAGCGATCCGACCAGCGCGGGGTACTTCGCGGTCGCCGCGAGCTGGGCGGCCGCCCGGCTGGCCGCGACCGCGGTCACCTGGGAGGTCCCCCAGAGGACGGGCAGGGTGCCCGCGAGCTCGAGGGCCAGGGTCTTGGCCGGGTTGACGAACGACTCACTCGACGTGCGGCAGCGGGTGGCGACGTCCTCCAGCCGGGTGGCCGCGGCCTCGATCGCCGCGTCCCCGGCGCGGACGACACCGAGCGCCCGCCCGGCGATCAGCAGCGGCACCGCCAGCGACCACAGCGCGGCACGGGCGGGGCGCTGCCCGGCCAGCGGGACCAGCACTCCCCCGCCGAGCGCCACGAGGTGCGCGAGCGGGGTGTCGGGCGGGGTGACGACGGCGACCCGGGCACCGCGCCGGTTTGCCTCCTCCACCGCCGAGCGGGTCTCCGCCGAGGTGCCGGACGCGGACACGGCGAGGACGACGTCGGCGACGCCGACCCAGCCGGGCAGGCCGTGGGTGTGGTGGCCGATGATCGGCACGGGGCCCGTCGCGCTCGCGACCGCCGCCAGGATGCCGGCGGCGAGTGCCGAGCCACCGACCCCGACGACGAGGATCGCCCGCGGTCGCCCGTCCGCCGCGAGCCGCTCGACGCCCGCCTCCTGGGCGAGCGTGGCGCTCTGGCGGACCTGCGGACCCGCGGAGGCGACGTGCGGCAGCAGGGCCGCGGCGCGGCCGGCGTCGAGCCGGGCGAGGTCGTCGAGAATCGCCTCGTCGAGGTACACGCCGCGGTCAGCTCGAGGCGGGCGCGGACGCCGACGAGTCGGAGAACGGCACGGCCTCGTCGAGCAGCATGACCGGGATGTCGTCACGCACGGGGAAGGCCAGGTCGCAGGCGAGACAGACGAGCACGGGGGCGCCGTCCAGCTCGTCGGGGCGCAGCTTGCCGTGCTTGCTGCACGGGCAGGCGAGGATCTCCAGCAGCAGCGGGTCGAGGCTCATCAGTCTTCCCTTCCGCTCCGGACCTGCGCGAGAATCTCGTCGCGCAGCCGGCGCATCGTCGCGTCGTCGGGGCCCTCGACGTTCAGCCGGAGCAGCGGCTCGGTGTTGGACGGGCGCAGATTGAACCACGATCCGTCCGCGAACGTGATGGTCAGGCCGTCCAGTTGATCGACAGTGGTGGCGCGCGGGGCCTGCGACTTCTCGACCGCCTGCATCGCCGCGACGGCGTCCGCCACCTCGGAGTTGATCTCACCGGACGCGCTGTACCGGGCGTAGCCGCCGAGCAGCTCGGACAGCGGCCGCTGCTGGCCACCGAGGGCCGCGAGGACGTGCAGGGCGGCCAGCATGCCGGAGTCGGCGCGCCAGAAGTCGCGGAAGTAGAAGTGGCCGGAGTGCTCCCCGCCGAAGATGGCGCCGGTGCGGGCCATCTCGGCCTTGATGAACGAGTGGCCGACGCGGGTCCGAACCGGCACGCCACCACGCTCGGTGACAAGCTCCGGCACGGCCTTGCTGACGATCACGTTGTGGATGATGGTCCCGCCGGGCTCGCGGCCGAGCTCGCGGTCGGCGACCAGCGCGGTGATGACCGACGGGGAGACGATCTCGCCACGCTCGTCGACGACGAAACACCGGTCGGCGTCGCCGTCGAAGGCGAGGCCGAGGTCGGCGCCGGACTCGCGGACCGCGGCCTGCAGGTCGCGCAGGTTCGCCGGCTCGATCGGGTTCGCCTCGTGGTTGGGGAACGAACCGTCGAGCTCGAAGTAGAGCGGGACGACCCGCAGCGGCAGCCCGGCGAACGCGGCGGGGACGGTCAGCCCGCCCATGCCGTTGCCGGCGTCGACCGCGACGGTGAGCGGCCGGATGGCGGACAGGTCCACCAGGGTGTGCAGGTGGCGGACATAGTCGACAAGAAGGTCACGCTCGGTGATCGAGCCCAGCCGACCGGGGCCGGCGGGGACGCCGCGTTCCACCATCGCGCGGATCTCGGCGAGGCCGGTCTCCTGCCCGATCGGGGCCGCGCCCGCCCGACAGAGCTTGATGCCGTTGTACTTCGCCGGGTTGTGCGACGCGGTGAACATCGCGCCCGGGATGTCGAGCGAGCCGGCGGCGAAGTAGAGCAGGTCGGTGGAGCCGAGACCGGCGCAGATGACGTCGGCGCCCTGCTCGGCCGCGCCCTCGGCGAAGGCGGCGGCCAGTGGGATCGACGACTCCCGCATGTCGTGGGCGGTCACGATCCGCTCGGCGCCGAGCAGGCGCACGAAGGCGGCGCCGGTCTGCCGGGCGATGTCGGCATCGAACTCGGCCGGCACGACGCCACGAACGTCGTACGCCTTGAAGATCCGCGAGAGGTCACGCATCGCGCTTCGCACCCTTCTCCTGGTGTCCCCCGGCACCGGGTGAATGGTGCTCCCGGCTCGCTCGGCGCCTGCCGCCGTCGCCAGGGACGACCATATCCGCCGGGTCCGACGTCTTCGGGACCGCACCCGCGGAAGCCCACGCCCGACCCACGGCACACGCCCGGCCACGCCGGTGACGGCCACGCCACCGGCCGGGCAGGGACCCGACGAGCCCGCCGCGATGGTCAGGACGGGCTGGGCACCGCCCGCAGATGGCCGCGCCGGCCACCCGGCGGCGTGCCACCCTGGGGCCCGTGCGGACCGCCATGGGGTGGTTCGGGACCGCGTCGAGGCGCTTCGGGGGCACGCCGGGAGGCTTCGCGCACGGCGTCCGCCAAAGCCTCCAGGTCGTCCCCGGCCACCTCACGACCACCCTCACGCGACGCCTCGGCCTCGAGCCGGACGACCGCCCAGCCGAGCGGCACGGTGAGCCGATCGGCGTGGGTGCCGCACAGGTCGTACGAGTGCGGCTCGACGTACGGGGACAGCGGGCCCAGCACCGCCGTCGACTCGGCGTAGGCGTACGTGAGCGTGGCAACCGCGGCTGCGGAACAGGCCGAGCGGGAGCAGCGCCGAGGCTTCACGTTCCGGACGGTAGCCCCCGGAACGGGCGACGGCCACCACCTCTCGTCGTGTCGCGGGACGCGAGGCTGAATCGTCACGCGTTGTCGACCGATGCGTCGCGCCGCGCAGTCGATCTCGTGCACGACGACCTTGTCCAGCGCGGTATTGAGATCATCAAGACCGTGAAACCTCCTCGGGCTGGGAGGGAATCCGGGCCAGTTCCCCGGCCGGCGGGGTCGAGGCGGCCGGACCCGCGGGCCCGGCCGGCCGCCGGGGCCGGTCGTCCGGCGTCCGGCGGCCGCGCTCACCCCGGAAGGTGCCGAAGTGTGCGCGCGCCCGCCGGACGCCGGCCGGAGCCCCGTCCACGAACGCTACGCTCACAGGGTGACGGAGCTCGAGCGGTTCCCGTCGGCGGCCCGGCCGATCCGGCCTCGCCGACGCCGCGATCGGCGCGGCCGCGGCGTGCGCGGCCTGCTACTACCCCCGGACGTGCCGGCCTACGCGACCCGGGGCGACCGCTTCGACGACTTCGTCCTGGACGCGGTCGAGCATCTCGACCATCGCTGGTCGGCGGAGCTCGCCGAGGTCGAGTTCGCCGTCGAGGACGTGCCGCCGGTGGCCGTCACCGACGAGGAGATTCCGCTGGCCAGGTACCAGCCGGCCACCGGAAAGGGCCGGTCAGGCACCCCGCGGCGGATCGTCGTCTACCGCCGGCCGATCGAGGCGCGGGCGGTCGACAGCGAGGATCTCGCCGAGCTGGTGCTGGACGCGATCATCCACGAGGTGGCTGAGATGATGGGCGTCGACCCGGCGGTGATCGACCCGGAGGGTCATGGCTGGGGCGACGAGGACTAGCCCGATCCGGTCAGCCAGCGGCGCCCGCCACCGCACGCCACTGCGAGGGAGATCGTGACCAGGAACACCACGCCCCCGAAGCCCGTAGGTGTGCCGCCGACGCCCGGTGCCGGCATCCCCGACCTGGCGTCGCGGCCGGCCGCCGCCGCCCGGCTGCTCGCGATGCACGGCGCCGAGCAGGCCTACGCCTGGGGCTCCCGAACGGCGATCCCGGACCTGCTCGGCCGGCCCGCCGCGGACGGCCCGGTGGCCGAGCTGTGGCTGGGCACCCATCCGGTGGCGCCGGCGCTCGTCGAGGCGGACGGCGCGCGGCGGCCGGCGGCCGAGCTCGTCGGCCCGCTGCCGTTCCTGCTGAAGGTGCTCGCGGCGGACAAGGCGCTGTCGCTGCAGGTGCATCCCGATCTTGGCCAGGCGGCCGTCGGCTTCGACGCGGACGAGGCGGCGGGCATCCCCGTCGGCGATCCGCGCCGCCGCTACCGGGACCGCAACCACAAGCCCGAGCTGATCGTCGCGCTCACGCCGTTCCGGGCGCTCGCCGGCGTCCGCGACCCCGCCCGCACGCTCGCCGTCGTGGCGGGGTTCGGTCTGGCGGCGCTCGACGCGGCGTTCCGGCCGCTGGCGCGCGATCCCGCCGCGGGCGCGGCGAGCGTGCTGCGCGCCCTGCTGACGATGCCCGCGGCCCCCGCCGCCGCGCTCGTCCGTGAACTGGTCACCACCGCGTCGCGCCTGCGCGGTCCCGGCGGCGAGGACGACCTGGCGCGGGCCGCGGACCTGGTGGGTCTGCTCGCGGCGGCGCACCCCGGCGATGTCGGCGTCGCGGCGGCCCTGCTGCTCAACGACGTGACGCTGCGACCCGGCGAGGGGCTGTTCCAGCCGGCCCGGATGCTGCACGCCTACGTCGCGGGCCTGGGCATCGAGATCATGGCGACCTCGGACAACGTGCTGCGCGGCGGCCTGACGCCCAAGCACATCGACGTCGACGAGCTGTTGCGCGTCATCGACGCGACACCGAGCGGCGCGCCGGTCCTCACCCCGCGCACGATCGCCGCCGGACCCGGCGGTCTGGTCCGCGGCTGGGACGTCCCGGTCGCGGACTTCGCCCTCACGGAGGTGCTCTGCACCGGCGGCGCCCCGGTGCCGGTGGGCCGCCCGACCGTGCTGCTCGCCGTCGACGGCGAGGTGACCATCGAGGCCGCGCCCGCCGATCCCGCGCCCGCCCCGCTCACGCTCCGCCGCGGCGAAGCGGCGCTGGTGACGGCACCGGCGAACGTGACCGTGCGCGGCAACGGCCGCGCCTTCCTGGCCAGCCGAGGCGGCTGACCGCGAGCGCATGACGGCTGGCTGCCGTCGTGATGGAGCCGGGTGCCCACACGGTGCACCGAAGCGCGGGCGCGAGACGTCCTCGCCCACGGATGGTCAGCGGTACGCGAGCGCGGGGTCGGCGACGCCGGCCGGCAGCTCGGCCAGGCTCGGCGCCCCGGTCAGTGGGACGGCCGCGGACAGCACCCGCGGCACCACCCGAAGGGCACCCGACGAGGCCCCGGCACCGGCTGGGCCGGCACCGAGGATGGATGTGGCGACGAGCGGGCCGCCCTCGGCGACGAGACGCCCGCCGCGCCCGGCAACCGGGGCCGCCATCACGCGGACCGAGCCGGCGTCGACCCGCACCGGCACGCCGTCCAGCCGCGCCGTGACGGGACCCAGCGGCGCGGTGAGGACAACGGCTCCCACCGCCCCCGCGGGCGTCGGGGGGACGGCGACGACGGCGTCGGAGGCCGTGCCCGGCCCGGTGGTGGGGCCGGCCGTGGCGAGCCGACCGACGCCCCGACCGTAGGCGTCGAGCGCCTGGCCGCCGGACGGCGCCTCCACCCGGGACGCGGGCGCCCAGGTCCATACGCCGGGCCAGCCCGAGGCCACGCCCAGCTCGGCGAACACCGGCGCCGCGGCCCCCGTCGACTCGACGAGGACGGCACTGGCCGCGCCCGCCGGCAGCGGCACCGGCACCGCGAGGGCGCCGCCGGCGGGGACGGGCACGTCGGCCAGATCGATCGGGGTGCGGCGACCGGATGCGGTCAGGATGCTGACACGGACCGTCGTCGCCGTCCCGGGCGCGGCGAGCACCAGCGTCGCGGCCGGCGCGGGCGGCCCGGACGGCACGATCACCCCGCCGAGCAGCAGTCGGCGGCCCGGCGGCGCGGTCGCCGGGACGAGACGCGGCGCCGTGAACGGCCCGCCGCTGCTGGAGCGGTCCGTCATCCAGGCGACGATCCTGCCGGCCCGCACCTGGACGTCGAGGGCCGTCGTGGCCGCCTCGGGGGCGAGCGCGGCGAGGCGTCGGGTGACGGTGCGACCAGGTGGCACCGTGATGTCCACTGGCGGCCCGGCCGGGCCGTCCGCGAGCGTGCGCACGCTGGCCCGGGCGGGCTGGTCCGCCATGTTCGCCAGGACGAGGACGGGGTCTCGGCCCGCCGCCGTCGACGGGCCGGCGAACCAGCTGCGCGACACCGGCGGGACGCAACGCGCCCGGGCCGGCCCGGCACCGTCCCCGGCGGCGGTGACGACGGCGGACAATCCGGCGGCCGCGTCGTCCCGGCCGGTCAGCAGCACGGCACCGGCGCCGCCAGCGGACGATCCCAGGGCGAGCCGCCCGCTGCCGAGGGTGGTCCGCAGCTCTGCGTCGCGGGACGACACCTGGACCCGACCCGCCGTGGTCCCGGTCCGCACGTCCAGGCCGGCGGGGCCGGGCAGCAGCGGGACGTGCGCCCCCGGCGGCGTCACCGCGAGATCCGGGCAGGCGAGCATGGCTGCCGTGAGTGGTCCGCTGCCGGGCACGGCCGGCCCGCGGTCGTCCTGCAGCAGGATCGCCCCACCCAGCCCCACGATCGTCAGCGGCACGAACGCCCGGACGGCAGCCCGGCGCCGGGCTGCCGTCCGGGCGTTCGTGC
>NZ_FZMO01000190.1 GCF_900197875.1 Frankia canadensis
GCCCGCGGCGTCGCCCCCCGTCCAGCGATCCACCGGCATCGCGGAGACCGACGCTGCCGTGGCGCCGTCCGGATCATCGGCGATCGCCCCGCCTGGCCGGCGCCGGACCGGGGTCCGCGTGGCCATCCGGCGGGTCGGCGACGTCCTGCCGGCGGCGCTGGTGTTCGTCGCCCTGTTCGCCGGCTGGGAGATCTACGTCCGGGTCAGCGGCATCTCGCCGATGACGCTGCCCGGACCGGTCCGCATCGTGCGCCAGGGCTTCGAGTTCCGGGACATCCTGTGGCGGCACACCGTCCCGACGTTCAAGGAGACGGCGGCCGGCTTCGGGGTCAGCCTCGCGGCGGCCTGGCTGGTCGCCACCGTCCTGGACTTCTCCGCCTGGAGCCGGCGGGTGCTCTACCCGCTGATGGTCGCCTCCCAGACGATTCCGATCATCGCGATCGCGCCGCTGTTCGTGATCTGGTTCGGCTTCGGCCTCCTGCCGAAGATCATCGTGGTGGTGCTGGTGACCTTCTTCCCGCTCGCGGTGAACCTGGCCGAGGGCTTCGCGTCGGCGGACGGCGACGCGATGCGCCTGCTGCGCTCGATGGGCGCCGGGCGGGTGCGCTGCTTCGTCACCGTGCGGGTGCCCAGCGCCCTGCCGTACTTCTTCGCCGGCCTGCGGGTGAGCATCGCCTACGCCGTCGTCGGCGCGGTGTTCGCCGAGTACGTGGGCGCCCAGTTCGGCCTCGGCATCTACATGCAGCAGCAGAAGAGCGCGTTCCGGACCGACCTGGTGCTCGCCGCCGTCGGCATCACGTCGCTGCTGAGCATCGCGCTGTTCTTCGCCACCTACCTCGTCCAGCGCCTGGTCATGCCCTGGCAGCGCGCCCTGCGGAGGATGAGCCGATCATGAGTGCACCCACAGCGGACGCGATCCTGGACGCGTCGCCGCGTGCCGAGCAGGGCCCGCGGCTGGAGATCCGGGGGCTCGGCAAGTCCTTCGCCGTGCCCGGCGAGGGCACGCGGTCGGTGCTGCGCGACGTCGAGCTCACCGTGCGCCCCGGCGAGTTCACCGCGATGATCGGGCCGAGCGGATGCGGCAAGAGCACCCTGTTCAACATCATCAGCGGGCTGGAGCCACCGTCGGGCGGCACGGTGACGCTCAGCGGCGAGTCGCTGGTCGGCCGGCCCGGCCAGGTCGCCTACATGCCGCAGAAGGACCTGCTGTTCCCCTGGCGGACCGTGCGGGACAACACCATCCTCGGCCTTCAGGTCGGCGGGATGCGCCGGCGGGCCGCACGCGAGCGGGTCGACGAGCTGTTCGCGACCTTCGGCCTCGACGGTTACCAGGACGCCTACCCGTTCGAGATGTCGGGCGGGATGCGCCAGCGCGCGGCACTGCTGCGCACGGTCGTGATGGACCGGCCGCTGCTGCTGCTCGACGAGCCGTTCGGCGCGCTGGACTCGCTGACGCGCACCGAGATGCAGCTGTGGCTCGCCGGGATGTGCCAGCGGTTCCAGTGGACGATCCTACTGATCACCCACGACATCCGCGAGGCCGTCTTCCTCGCCGACACCGTCCATGTGCTCAGCCCGCGCCCGGCGACGATCGTCCAGGGCATCGAGGTCGACATCCCGCGCCCGCGCGGCATCGACACGTTCACCTCGCCGGGCTTCATCGACATCGAGCGCCGCCTGCTCCACCTGCTCGAGGGCGGCGGAGCGCGCTGAGCGGCGGACCCGCCCGGGCGGCCCGCGCGACCGGCCCGCCCCCATCGCAGCGGAGGCATCACAGCATGAGCAAGCACGTCGAACTCGGGGTCTTCATCCCCGTCGGCAACGGCGGGTGGATCCCATCGGTGACCAGCCCCGACATCCGCTCCACCTACGGCTACAACCGCGAGGTGACCCTGCTCGCCGAACAGCTGGGCCTCGACTTCGCGCTGAGCATGGCCAAGTGGCGCGGCTACGGCGGCAGCACCGGCCACTGGGACTACACCCTTGAGTCGATGACCACGATGGCGGGCCTCGCCGACGCCACGAGCCGCATCCAGATCTGGGCCACCGTCCACACGATGATCTTCCACCCGGCGGTGGTGGCGAAGATGGCCGCCACCCTCGACCAGATCTCCGGCGGACGCTTCGGCCTGAACCTGGTCGCCGGCTCCAACCCGTCCGACCAGGGGCAGATGGGGCTGTGGCGCGACCTGGACCACCGCGGCCGCTACGCGCTGGCCGAGGAGTGGATCACCGCGGCCCGCAGGCTGTGGTCCGAGGACCGGGTCGACTTCGACGGCGAGTTCTACACGCTGCGGGACTGCATGTCCTACCCCAAGCCACGCCGGCACCCCCAGGTGGTCTGCGCGGGCACGTCGGACACCGGCTTCCGCTTCACGATCTCGCACTGCGACGGCTGCTTCCTGTCCGGACAGAGCCACGCCGACCTCGTCAGCCGCGCGCTGCGGGCCAAGGAGATCGCCGCCGAGCTCGGCCGGACCACGAAGACCTACGCGCTGCTGACGGTCATCCCCGGCGAGACCGACGCCGAGGCCCAGGCTCGGGTCGACGACTACAACGCCGGCGTCGACGTCGAGGCGCTGCGCACCCAGGCGTTCGAGTACGGCCAGGACGTCAGGGAGAACACGATGGCCCGGCGCATGGTCCAGAACGGCCGCGACCTGCTCGCCGTGTCGGAGGGCTCCGTGGTCGGCGCGCCGGAGACGATCGCCGCCACGATCGCCGGCCTGGTGCTGGACGGGGACCTCGACGGCATCACCCTCATCGTTCCCGACTTTCTCGACGACCTGCGCACGGTCGCCACCCGGGTGGCCCCCCTGCTCGCCGAGCGCGGCGTGCACACTCTCGCCGCCACCGCCACCGCCACGGCCGCCGCCACCGCCACGGCCGCCGCGTCGACCATGGTCGCCGCCGCCGGAAGGGGCTGACCGCCATGCCGGGCACCGCCGTCGCACCCGACGGCTTCTACCGCCACCCGTCGTTCTCCGCCGCCGTCCTCGCCACCGGCCCCACCCTGTATGTGGCCGGGCAGCTTCCACTCACACCGGACGGGCAGGTCGTCGCCCCCGGCGACATCCACGGCCAGCTCGACCGGGTGTGGACGCAGATCGAGGCGATCGTCGCCGCTGGCGGCGGCAGCCTCGCCGACATCGTCCGCGTCACCGCCTGGACGACCAGCGCCGACTGCGTCAACGCCATCGTCACCGCGCGCGAGCGCCGCTTCGCCGGGCTCACCCCGCCGGCGAGCGCCCTGCTCGTCGTCGCCGGTCTCGCGCTGCCGGGCGCGCTGGTCGAGATCGACGCGGTGGCGGTCCTGCGGTGAGCCGTCCCGCGCCCGGCATCGGCCCGACCGACGCGCCGCCGGCCGACGTGCCCCTGGTCGACGCGCGGTGGCTCGACGCGCGGCTGAGCGATCCGGACGCCGCCGCGGTCGTCGCCCAGGCCCGCGCCCGCGCCGCCGCGGCGGGCCAGGTCGCCCGCCACCTCGCCGGGATCGCCGAGGCCCGGACGCGAGCGCGTATCGGTCGCCCGCCTGCGCCGCGGTCGGACCCGGCGGTGTTCCTCATCGACTACACCCTTGTGGGCCCGGGCGGGCCGCTGCCGGTGCGGTGCTACCGGCCCCGGCACGGCCGGGAGGCGGCGACGGTCGTCTACCTGCACGGCGGCGGGTGGGCGCTCGGCGACCTGGACATCAACGACGGTGTGTGCCGGGTGCTGGCCGACCGCGGCGAGGTCGCGATCGTCAGCGTCGACTACCGGCTCGCACCCGAGCATCCTTTCCCGGCCGCCCTCGACGACGCGCAGGCGGTCGCCGACCTGGTCGCGTCCGGACGGGCGGCTCCCCCATGGCCCATGGGGCCGCTGCCGACCCGGCTGGTCGTCGGGGGTCTCAGTGCCGGCGGCGCGCTCGCCGCCGCGCTGGCCCGCCGCTGCCGCGACGGTGTCGCACCGCCGGCGGCGCATCAGGTGCTGTTCTGCCCGGTGCTCGACTGCGACCTCGACCGCGACTCCTACACCCGCTACGGCGACGGGCTGATACTCAGCCGCGACGACATGGCCTGGTTCTGGGACCTGTACGCGCCCGACCCGGCGGCCCGGAACCATCCCGACGCCAGTCCCCTGCGCGCCGCGACGCTGGCGGGCCTGCCCGCCGCGACCGTCGTCATCGCCGGTGCGGACCCACTACGAGACGAGGCCGTCGCCTACGCGCGGGGGCTGGAGGACGCCGGGGTGGCCGTACGCACCCTGCTCGTCGAGGGCGTTCCGCACGGCTTCGTCTGCATGCCCGCCATCGCGAGCGGCGCCATCGCGCTCGACGCGGCCGCCGACCAGCTTCGCGCCGCACTGTCCGCACCGACCGATCCGACCGCACCGACCGCACCGACAGGGAGAGGACACCAGCATGGCTGACAAGAACGTGGAGTACGGGGTGTTCCTGCCGGTTGGCAGCGGCGGGTGGATTCCGTCGACGACCACGCCGGAACTCGACGCCAGCTACGCCTACAACAGGCGCGTCACCCAGCTGTCCGAACGGCTCGGTTTCGACTTCACCCTCTCCCAGGCGGTCTGGCGTGGGTATGGCGGCCCGAGCGGACATTTCGATGTCAACCTCGAATCGCTGACGACCAGCGCCGGGCTCGCGGAGGCCACCGAGCGCATCGGTGTCTGGTCGACGTGCAACACCGCCCTGTTGCACCCCGCGGTCGCCGCGAAGATGGTCGCCACGCTGGATCAGGTGAGCGGTGGGCGGTCGGGGCTGAACATCGTCGCCGGAGGGAACCGGATGTCGGAGAACCAGATGGGTCTCGGGCTGTCCCTCGACAACGCCGACAAGTACCGCCGCGCCCGCGAGTGGGTCGAGGTCGTGAAGCTGCTGTGGACGGAGAAGTCGGTCGACTACGAGGGTGAGTTCTTCACCCTCACCGACTGCCAGTCCAATCCGAAGCCGCTCGTCGGCATCCCGCCGATGATCTGCGCCGCCGTCTCGGACGTGGGCCTGCGCTTCACCGCGGAGAACCTCGACGGCGCGCTCATCGAGGGCACCTCCCGGGACTCGATGATCGAGCTGGGCGCGCGGGCCCGGCGCATCGGCGAGGAGGCCGGCCGGCATCTGAAGACCTACTGCATCTTCATGGTCATTCCCGGGGAGACCGACGCGGACGCCCGCCGGCGCGTCGAGCTGTACAACGCCGGCCGGGACGACGAGGCGATGAGCCGCATGCTCGCCGAGCACGGCGTGGTCGCCCGGGACAAGAAGGCCGCCGCTGCCACCGCCCACGAGTGGAGCAACTCCACGGCGATCAGCACCGGAACCCTGATCGGCTCGCCGGAAAGCCTGACCGAGCAGCTCGCCGACATCATCAGCGCCGCCGATCTGGATTCGGCCGTGTTCATCATGCCGGACTTCATCGCCGACCTGGAGGTCCTTGGCGAACAGGTGATCCCCGCCCTGGTCCGCGGCGGCCTCGGCCACAAGGTCGCGGCGTGACCGCCGACGTCGAGTCCACCGAGAGCGCCTGGTCGGAGCTGACTGCGCTCGCGGACGGCGGGGCTGACCCGCGGATGCTGCGCCGGGCCTTCGGCTGCTTCCCCAGCGGGGTGGCGGCCATCTGCGGGAGTGACCTCGCTGCCGCGCCGGGTACGGACGGCGAGGGGGCGGCCGCCGGGCCGGTGGGCATGGCGGTCAGCACCTTCACGCCCGTCTCGCTGGACCCGCCATTGGTCTCGGTGTGCCTGCAGACGAGTTCGACGACCTGGCCGCGGCTGCGGCGGCTGTCCCACCTGGGTATCAGCGTCCTGGGCGAGGAGCACGGCGTCGCCTGCCGTCAGCTGTCGGCCCGTGAGGGCGACCGCTTCGCCGGCCTGCCGGTGATCACGACCGGGCGGGGTGCGGTGCTGCTCGCCGGGGCCAGTGCCTGGCTGGAATGCGTCCCGCACGCCGAGATGCCCGCCGGCGACCACGTCATCGCCGTGCTGCGGGTCGTCGCGATGCGCGCCGACCCGCAGATCACCCCGCTGGTCTTCCACGCCAGCCAGTTCCGCCGCCTCGCCGCCTCCTGACGGCCGAGCCCCGACGCGTCCTCAGGCCGCGAGATCGATGATCTCGATGTCCTCCCCTGACCAGTCGGACGGGACGGAGGTCGCGATAGCCACCGTGCCGACGCGTAGGGGCGTGGGCGCGGCGACGTGACGAACGTGCGCCGCCGCCCACGTCCGGTCCCTGGCGACCGCCAGGGCTGCGGCGAGATCGAGGTCGACCAAGGAGATCGCCCGCAGCGAGGCGATGTGCTCGGCGACGCCGCGCCGGGTGCGGTCGGCCTCCACCAGCGCACAGGTCGGCGCATACAGGTAGACGCCGTCGCCCTCGCCGGCCCGGCGGATCAACCGGGAGGCGACGATGTTGCCACGCCCGACCGCGAGCATCGCCGTCGCGTCCAGCACCACGTGGGTGGAGACTCTCACCACGACACCGGGATACCGGCCTGGGCGAACCGGCGCCTGAGCTCGGCGTCGGCTTCAGCCTCCTCCTCGGGTGTCGGGTTGTAGCCGCTGAAGGCGAACAGGGCGGCCAGCGCCCGCTCGGACTGCTCGCGCCGCTCCTCTTCCGTGAACACGTCGGCGGACCGGGCCAACCGCGTGAGGTAGGTCCGCACGGACATTCCCTCGTCCCGGGCGATCCGCACGAGCGCCTCGTGTACATCCTGTGGAACCTGGATGATGGCTTCGGTCACGGCCATGCTTCCTCCGCTAGGAATCCGGACGGACAGTACCCGACCACCGTACGACACGTGACCTGGAAGTGGATCTGCTTTGAAGAAAATACGGTTGCCGCCAACATGATCACCGAGGGAGGCGTACGGGTGCGGCACCCGACCCGGAACCCGCGCCTGCGGTGATGCGGCCTACAGCGATCCGCTCGGCTGGGGGCGCGCCGCGCCCACACCCAGGGAGATGGCGAGCAGTCGGTCGATGAGGTCGGTGTCGTCGGGAGCCTGCTGACTGGCCCAGGCAATGGCGTTGACGAGGCGTAGGAGGTCCGGCGCGTCCACGGTGGGCGGCGTCGTCCCGCTCCGTTTCGACCGGTCGAGGAGCTCGCCCGCTGTGGCGACGAGGGCGTCGTGGCAGGCGGCGAGGGCGTTGCCGTCACCGGGGGCGAACTCCACGGCGAGCTGCGCGGCGAGCAGACCCTGCATCGCGCACGCGTGCGCCGCGAACTCCCGCAGCCAGATCCGCAGGCCGGTATCGGGGTCCTCGTGGGTCGCCAGTTCCCGCCCACGCTGGCACACGCGCTCGACGTCGCCCCGCACGAGGTCGACCAGCAGTGCCTGCAGCGTCGGGAAGTGCCGGTAGACCGTGCCCGGGCCGACCGCGGCTCGCTTCGCGACCTCGTTGAGCGACGCACGCCCGCCGCGCTCGGTGAACACCTCCCGCGCGGCCGCCAGCACCCGGGCCCGGTTCGCGACCGCGTCGGCCCGCTGACGCCGCGGCGCCCCGGAAGCCGTTCCTGACATCCGACCTCCCATTGCCTTCCGGAGAAGTTCTCCATATCGTAGCGACCGGAAAACGGAGAACTTCTCCGGAATCCGTCAACGCGACGGACCCTCTACCTGGAGGCAGTATGGACATCGCCGTGTACGTCGGAGACGTGAGCGGCCCGAGCTCACTGGAGGAGAGCGTCACGGCGGCCCGCACGGCCGCGTGCGGCGGGGCCAGCGCGGTGTGGGCGGCGCAGGCCCTCGGCTGGGACAGCCTCACCCTGCTCGCACTCGTGGGCGCCGCCGTTCCCGAGATCGGCCTCGGTACCGGGGTGGTGCCGGTCGCGCAGCGTCACCCACTGGTCCTCGCCGGGCAGGCGCTCAGCGTCCAGGCGGCCGTCGGCGGCCGGCTCACTCTCGGGATCGGCGCCGGGGTGGGCGCCATGGTCGGGGGAGTGTTCGGTCTGCCGCACGACCAACCGGCGCGCCGAATGCGCGAATATCTCTCCGTGCTCGGTCCGCTCCTGCGCGGGGAGGCGGTCGAGCATCACGGCGAGACGCTCACCGCGGTCGGCCAGATCGACCTTCCCACGACATGCCCGCCGCCGGTGCTCCTGGCGGCGCTCGGACCCCACATGCTGCGGGTCGCCGGCGAGCTGACGGACGGAACGGTGACCTGGATGGCCGGTCCACGATCTCTTGGTCAGCACATCGTGCCCACGCTCACCCGCGCGGCGCGGACCGCCGGCCGCGATGATCCCCGCGTGGTCGCCGGCGCGTTGGTCTGCGTCACCGACGACCGCGACAGCGCCCGCGGCCGGATCGCGGCCCGCTACGCCCTGGCCGGACAGGTCCGCGAGTACCGGGCCGTCCTCGACCGTGAGGGCGTCGGTGGCGCGCAGGACGTCGCGGTGATCGGCGACGAGGACAGCGTCGCGCGACACCTGCGCGGGTTCGCCGACGCGGGTGTCACCGAACTCGCCGCCGCGCCGTTCGGCACCGCGCAGGAGAAGGCCCGCACGACCGCTGTGCTCGCCGGGCTCGCACCGTCCGGCGCCCGGCGCTCCAGGCCGCTGACGACCAGCGACCGCGTGGCGATCCACGAGCTCATCGCGCTGCACGGACACCTGGCGGACGACCGCCGGTCCGAGGACCTCGCACTTCTGTTCACTCCGGACGCGGTCTACGACGTGACCGCTTACGGCCTGGGCGCCGTCGACGGACTGCCAGCCATCGCGCGTCTCCACCACGAGCGTCCCGGCGCCCAACCCGCCGGCCACCACGTCAGCAACATCATCATTGATGATCGCCCCGACGGCACTGCCACCGTCCGATCCAAGGGGCTGGCAGTCATGGCGGACGGCCGAACCGGCACCTGCCTCTACGACGACACCGTCACCCACACCGACGCCGGCTGGCGCATCTCCCACCGTCGCGTTCGGAGCCCACGGACCGACTGACGCCAGGCCTGAACCAAACCAGCCACCGGTGATCCACGAACCCGCGGGTGACGACATCGGGTGGGTGGAACGCGTCGAGGCGGACCGGAAGGCCGGTCCGCCTCGGGTGCGGTGCTGTGGTCCCAACCGCCGCTGCCGCGGGCGGGACCGTGCCAGCAGGACTGGCTGATCTTTTCAGGCGAGGAGGGTGAGGGCCTCGTTGAAGCTGACCGAGGGGCGCATGACGGCGGTGGCCTTCACCGGGTCTGGCTGGTAGTAGCCGCCGAGGTCGACGGGCGCGCCCTGGACGGCGAGGAGCTCGTCGGCGATCGTCTTCTCCTGGTCGGTGAGGGTCTTGGCCAGGGGGGCGAAGGTCGCGGCGAGCGTCGGGTCGTCGGTCTGGGAGGCGAGCTCCTGGGCCCAGTACAGCGACAGGTAGAAGTGGCTGCCGCGGTTGTCGATGCCGCCGACGCGCCGCGCCGGCGACCTGTCCTCGTTGAGGAACGTCGCGGTGGCCCGATCGAGGGTGTCGCCGAGGACCTTGGCCCGCGTGTTGCCGGTGGTCGTCGCGAACTGCTCGAAGCTGACCGCGAGCGCCAGGAACTCGCCGAGGCTGTCCCAGCGCAGGTAGTTCTCCTTGACCAGCTGCTGGACGTGCTTGGGCGCGGAGCCGCCGGCGCCGGTCTCGAACAGGCCGCCGCCGTTCATCAGCGGGACGACGGAGAGCATCTTGGCGCTCGTGCCGAGCTCCAGGATGGGGAACAGGTCCGTCAGGTAGTCGCGCAGCACGTTGCCGGTGACGGAGATGGTGTTCTCGCCGCGGCGGAGGCGCTCGAGGGAGAAGCGGATCGCCTCGACGGGGGCCTTGATCTCCAGGACGAGGCCGGTGGTGTCGTGCTCGGGCAGGTAGGCGCGGATCTTCTCGATGAGGCGGGCGTCGTGCGCGCGGGTCTCGTCGAGCCAGAACACGGCCGGGTCGCCGGTGGCGCGGGCGCGGGTGACGGCGAGCTTCACCCAGTCGCGGATCGGGGCGTCCTTCGTCTGGCAGGCGCGGAAGATGTCGCCGGCGGCGACGGCCTGCTCGAGCACGGCCTCGCCGGCGGCGTTGACGAGCCGGACGGTGCCGGTGGTCGCGATCTCGAAGGTCTTGTCGTGGCTGCCGTACTCCTCGGCCTTCTGCGCCATCAGGCCGACGTTGGACACCGAGCCCATCGTCGCCGGGTTGTAGGCGCCGTGGGCGCGGCAGTCGTCGAGCACGACCTGGTAGATGCCCGAGTAGCTGGAGTCGGGCAGCACCGCGAGGGTGTCGGCCTCCTGGCCGTCCGGGCCCCACATGTGGCCGGAGGTGCGGATCATCGCCGGCATGGAGGCGTCGACGATGACGTCGCTCGGGACGTGCAGGTTGGTGATGCCGCGGTCGGAGTCGACCATGGCGAGGGCGGGGCCCTCGGCGAGCTCGGCGTCGAAGGAGGCGCGGATGGCGTCCCCGTCGGGCAGCGCGGCGAGACCCTTGAAGATGCCGCCGAGGCCGTCGTTGGGCGACAGGCCCGCGGCGGCGAGCACGGCGCCGTGGGCGGCGAACGTCTTCGGGAAGAACGCGCGGACCACGTGGCCGAAGATGATCGGGTCGGAGACCTTCATCATCGTGGCCTTGAGGTGGATCGAGAACAGCACGCCCTCGGCCTTGGCCCGGGCCACCTGCGCGGTGAGGAACTCCCGCAGGGCGGCGACGCGCAGCACGGCGGCGTCGACGACCTCGCCGGCGAGCACCGGCAGGGACGGCAGCAGCACCGTGGTGGTGCCGTCGTCGCCGACCAGCTCGATGCGCAGCGTGTCGTCCGCGGGGAGGACGACGGACTTCTCGGTGGTACGGAAGTCGTCGGCGTCCATGGTCGCCACGTTCGTCCGCGACGACGCGTCCCACGCCCCCATCCGGTGGGGGTGCGCCCGGGCGTAGGCCTTCACCGAGGCGGGGGCGCGCCGGTCGGAGTTGCCCTCGCGCAGCACCGGGTTCACCGCGGAGCCCTTGATCCGGTCGTAGGCCGCCCGGATCTCCCGCTCGGCGTCGGTCTTCGGCTCGTCCGGGTACTCGGGCAGGGCATAGCCCTTCGCCTGCAGCTCGGCGATCGCCGCCTTGAGCTGCGGGATCGACGCCGAGACGTTCGGCAGCTTGATGATGTTCGCCCCGGGGGTCCTCGCCAGCTCTCCGAGCTCGGCGAGCGCGTCGTCGACGCGCTGCGCGGGTTCGAGATGCTCGGGGAAGGTGGCGATGATGCGCCCCGCCAGCGAGATGTCGCGGCTTTCCACGGGTACTCCCGCCGCGGCGGCGTATGCCTGCACAACCGGCAGGAACGAGTACGTCGCCAAGGCCGGGGCCTCATCCGTGTGGGTATAGATGATCGTCGAGTCAGTCACCGACACTCCGCTTCACGTCTACTCCGTCTGGCTATCACGATATGCCGCGCATAGGCCGCCACCTCGGACGCGCACTCGGGTGTGGGCGCTCGCTCGTCGACCAACGAGCGCCATACGATCACCCTTCGTGACGGTCCCGGGCGACCGCAGACGGGGCGCGCCGGAATGCGCGCCTCACGCGGCGACCGGTTCGGAAAGCGGGGTCGACACCGGGGTCGGAGGTCCGCCGCCGGGATCGTACGGCATCGGCCCGCCCGCTGGTGTCTGCCCGGATCGTCCGGGTTACGGAGACACGGATGATCGTGACGTCGCACGGCGGCACCGACCGTCGAGCTTCCGGCCGGCGCCGGCCAGCTCGACCGGACTTCCGGCCCGCTTCCCGCCACCGGCGGGCCTACATAGCCAGACCATGCGACCGCGCTGCCCGGACGGACCGAGGTGCATCCGGGCGGCGCGGGGAGCGGTGACTCCCGGGCCGGTCAGTAGGCGAGGAAGAGGATCTGCTCGCGGGTGTAGTCGTGGCCGGGGTGCTTCTCCGACAGATGCGCCTGGGTCTTCTCCACCAGGTCGTCCTCGTCCTCACCCTCGATGTACTCGCCGCAGGGGCAGTTCAGGCGCTTCGCCACCGGCTTCTCCCGTCCTTTGCCGTGTGTTCGCCCGTACCGGACGCGCCCCGCCCGGCGGACACGTGGTCCCGGGTGTGGCGCGCCGCACGGCTTGCCACCATGATGCCAGCGGTGAACGACAGCCGCGTGGTGTGAGCGTGAAACCGCGACGACACGTCGACGTCGCCCACGGGACATCCGGGCCTCGTCCCGACCACCATCGGCTCACGGACCAGGGCGGAAGCTCCCCACGATCGTGCGCAGCTGCGCCTGGGTCGCCGGCCAGCCGTCCTCGGGGGCTCGCCAGCGCAGGGCGTAGCCATGGCCGTTACGGATCATCCCGAGGTCGAGGACGTGGATCGTGCGCCCGCCGGCGGTGAAGGTGAACTCCCAGACCGCGGCGGTTGTGCCGTCCCCGCCGTCGGCCGCGCGGATGGACAGCAGACGGTAGCCACTGGTGCTGGAGCGGACGGTGGGTTCCAGATCCCGCCAGGCGCCGATCGCCGACGCCCCGGCCTTCAGCTGCACCTCGACCAGCAGGTCGGGATAGCCTCCCGGCGCGGTGGAGACGGCGCGCCCGTCGCCGCGGACGTCTGTCCGCCAGTCGGTGGGCACCGCGACCGACCAGCCGGAGGCGTCCCGATGGCTGGCGTAGCCCCGGGGTGCGGCGGCGGGCTGCGTCGAGCTGGGGACAAGCGTCCCGAGATCGCCGGACCTCGCCGGCGATCCCGCCGAGCCCGGCGCCACCGCGGCCATTCCACCCGTCGCGGTCGCGGGGGCCTGTGCTCCCCCCGGGGCGGCGGAGGTCCCGGGAGCGCCGGACGTGCCTGGTCTGACGGACGTCCCCGGTGCCGGCGACGTTCCCGGGGCGGTGGAGGTCCCGGGCTCGGAGACGCGCGAGCCGGTCGGCGACGGGCTCGCGTGCGGCGGGCGCGACGCGGGCAGCTGTCCCGACGGGGTGAGCGTGCCGGCGATCGACGTCGGGTGCGCCGCCGGCGTCGACGGCCCGCCGCCAGCCAGCGTCAACCCGAGCACCACGGCCGCCGCCGCGAGCACGGCCGCCGCCACGGCGACCGCCACGAGCACCCCGAGCCGCCCACGCCGGCCCGACTCGGCTTCTGTCCCGGACGCCGCTCCCGTCCCCGCGCCGACCCGGCCCGAACCCGCTGCGACCCCACCAGCACCAGTAGCGGCACCGGCACCGGCACCGGCAGCAGCGGCAGCGGCAGCGGCGCCGGCCGGGGCGCCGGCCATGCCCGCCGGACGGGTCGCGTGATCACGCCCGCCCTCGGCCTGCACGGTGCCAGCGGCTGGCGCACCGCCCTCGGCGGGGTCCGCCGCGCCCGCGGCCACCCCGGCACCCTCGCCGTCACCGCCCGCCACGGCTGACGTCGCCGAGTCCGCCGGCGCAGACGTGGCGACACGCTCGTCGTCGGCGCGCCCGTCCGCGGACCGATCATCCTCAGCCGGTGTGGCCTCGGGGGACCTGGCCTCGATGGGCACGGCAGCCTCGCCGGCCACCACCGCCTCGCCGGCCACCACCGTCTCGCCGGCCACCACCGTCTCACCGGCCACCACCGTCTCACCGGCCACCACCATCTCACCGGCCACCGAGGCCTCACTGGCCGCCGCTGTCCTTCCGGCCACCGCCGCGTCACCGATGTCCGGCGCCTCGTCAGCGACGTCCTTGCCCACCGCCGACCTCGACGCGGCCGCGGTCCCCTCCGCCGAGGCAGCCGGTCCGTCCGCGGCCACCTCATCCAGCGCCGGCCCGGCCACCTCGGTCGATCCGGCCGTCTCCGTCCGCGTCGACTCGTCGACGTCGGAGTCGGACCGCGGGAGTTCGACGAGGGTCGCCTCGACGCCGATGGCCTGCTCCTCCAGGCCATCGGCGATGTCGCGCAGCCAGCCCCGGGCCTCGGCGAGGGACGGCCGCCGCGTGGGATCCGGCTCGAGCAGCGCGCCGAGCACCCCGCGCAACGGACCGCTGTGCCAGAACGGCCGGCGCCGATCCTCGACGACGGCGGCGAGGATGGCCAGCGGCCCCTCACCCTCGAACGGCGGCACACCCTCGACGGCGGAGAACAGGGTCGCGCCGAGTCCCCAGACGTCACCGGCAGTGCCGACCCGGGCTCCGCGGGCGCGCTCGGGGGCGATGTAGGCGGGCGAGCCGACGAGCGTGCCGGCCTCGGTCAGCGTCGTGTCCCCCTCGGTGACGGCGATACCGAAGTCGGTGAGCCTCGCCTGGCCGTCGGTGGTGACGAGCACGTTGCCCGGCTTGACGTCGCGGTGCACGACACCGGAACGGTGCGCCGCCTCCAGCGCGTAGGCGAGGCTGACGCCGATCCGGGCGGTCCGCAGCGGGCTGAGGCGGCCCTGGTCGCGGATGAGGTCGGACAGCGACGTCCCGTCGACGTACTCCATGACGATCCAGGTGTGGTCGTCGGCCTCGAGGACGTCGTAGACGGTGACCAGGCCGGGATGACGCAGCCGGGCGGCGGCGCGCGCCTCGCGCAGCACCCGCTCGGCGAACACCGCGTGCTCCTGCTCGGAGGCCGCGGCCGGGGTGCGCAGCTCCTTGATCGCCACCCGGCGGCGCAGCAGCAGATCCTCACCCTCGCGGACGATGCCGCTGCCGCCACGGCCCAGCATCCGCCCGAGTCGGTAGCGGCCGGCGAGCCGCCGTTCCTGGCCCGGGTTCGTCGGCATGGCCTGGTCTGCCCCCTTGTTCACGAGGATGTCACTCTATGACCCCATCCTCTGACGTCCATCCACCCTTGCGACGTGAATTACCGGCCCGCGTCGTCAGATCGCCGTGCTGGACCGGCGCGGCGGGCGTTGGCCGCGGGATGCGTGGTGTGAAGGCTGGGGGGCATGCCGAAGGACATGCCGAGCCGACCTGACCGGGCCCCCGCGACGGCGCCGCTCGCGGCCGACGGACTGCGCACGGCGTTCCGCCGACACGCGGCGGGCGTGACGGTGGTGACGTTCCCCGGGGTCGGCGGCCCCGCGGGCTTCACCGCGACGTCGGTGACCTCGTTATCGGAGCGACCGCCGCTGGTGTCGCTGGCGCTGTCGGGCCAGTCGTCGCTGATCCCGGCGTTGCGGACGGCACGCTCCCTCGTCGTCCACCTGCTCGCCCACGACCAGCGGGAGCTGGCGGCCCGGTTCGCGGCGACCGGCGTCGACCGCTTCGCCGCGCCCACCCGCTGGCGGCCGCTGCGCACCGGCGAGCCGCTGCTGCTCGATGCACCGGTCTGGCTGCGCTGCCGGATCCGCGAGCGTCTGACCACCGGTGACCACATGCTGGTCGTCGCCGAGGTCCTCGACAGCCGCGCCGAGCGCGCCGCCGCGCCGCTCGTCTATCACGACGGCGGCTACGGCACGTTCCTCGGCGCCGCCCGCTCCCCCGCTCCGACCACGCCCGCCCCTCCCGGGCCGGCAGCGCGACCGACGCCCGGGCCGGCGTCACGGCCCACGCCCGGGCCGGCATCGCGGCCCACGCCCGGCGGCGACTTCACGGTGGATGGCGACCTCGGTATCCGGGCGACGCCGTCCCGGCCGGCAGGACGGGGCGGCTCCCCGCACGCGCGCGGCCGGCAGGGCCGGCGTGGTCGCTGTAGTCGCGGGACTCGGCGGCTCCCCGCACGCGCGCGGCTGACAGCCGGCCGCCGTCGGCGCCGCGTCTCCCCGCCTCGCCCGCGGCGGCGGCGCCGGTGCCGCCGGCGCGCGGCCGTCGGGTCGAGCCGTGGAGTGGGGCACGAGGTCGCCGCGACCCCCGCTCGCGGGACCCCCGCCTGCGGACGCCCATGTCCGTCCCGGCGGACCGCCGGCGCCGCGGCCGGCGTACCCCCGTCGATCCCCGCGCGACGCCGGGCGGCTACCCACGCAAAGGGGCTACGTCTTTCCCGCGGGCCTGTTCCGGCGCACCTGACCCGGGATTTCTGTCCACGCTCCCGACATCGCGGCAATCAGACGAGGCAACGAGTCGAAGTGACGTCGGTTTCCTGATTTCCGACCGCTACGAGACCACCCTTTCCGGCCGGATCCGGACCGGCCACGCGGGCCCGCCCAGCGCATCGCCACCCACCAGAGGTGTACCCGTCGAACGATGACTCGAGGGCGGGGTGAGACATCGCCGTATCGCACTCCGCAGGGTTCCCAGACCCGGTTCCATACCCGACTACTTCCCGTCTGAGCTGGCACTTCAGACGGACCGTATGCCGGCCACTCGGCTGGCCGGACCAACGCGACGCATTCCGGTCGGAGCCATGTGCTCTCGTGTGAACAATCGCGGGAACCGGTCGTCCCACCGCTATCTTCGAGACGCCCCGCCAGCGGTATGGTGCGAACGACCAGCTATCTGGATAACATGCCGGGAGCTCTACTAGAATGCAACGGACCACGCGCTCCCTGCCGAGAGCGGGAGCTCGAACGATCGGCGCCGTCACGGCCACGGTCGCCCTGTCGCTGGGATTCCCGGGCGTGGCGTGGGCAGCCACGCCGTCGGGTCAGGATGCCGAACCCGTGACCTTGTTTCAAGGCCCACCGGGTGTGAGCACCGACGCCACCGGCACCCTGCAGGAGAAGATCCGGAGTCTGATGGGCCAGGGAGCGGCCGATCCGACGAGCCCTGAGATCGTCCGGTTCTTTCCCCCTCCGGTCCCCGTCGCGCTGCCCTGCAAGGACGGCCTGCCCGGCGAGGACCGCGCACCCTGCCCCGTCGGCGTCCCAGGGCCGATCATCCCGCCGGTGACGGTCATCGTCGGACCGATCTTTCCGCCCGGCCCCGTACCGATCCCCTGCAAGGACGGCCTGCCCGGTAAGGACGGTGAGCCCTGCCCCGTCGGCGTCCCCGGCCCGGTCTCCCCGCCCGGCCCCGTTCCCTGCAAGGACGGCGTTCCCGACAAGGACAAGCAGACCTGTGCCGGTGTCCCCGGCGGCGGCGTACCAGGCGGCGGCGTACCCGGCGGCGGCGTACCAGGCGGCGGCGTACCAGGCGGCGGCGTGCCCGGCGGCGGCGTACCAGGCGGCGGCGTACCAGGCGGCGGCGTACCAGGCGGCGGCGTGCCCGGCGGCGGCGCACCAGGCGGCGGCGTACCAGGCGGCGGCGTACCCGGCGGCGGCGTACCAGGTGGAGGAATGCCGGGTAGCGGCGTGCCCGGTGGTGGCACGTCCGGGGGCGGCGGCGGGCAGCCGGTCTCGGTCTCGCACCCGTCGGGGCCGTCGGCCGGAGCGCCCGGGGTGGGGACGTCCACTCCCTCCGCCGTCAACGCCGGCAACAGCGGCCTGGCCGCGGCGGACGACGAGCCGTCGGCGCTGACCGTCGGGGCCCTCGGCCTCGCGTTCGGGTCGGCCGGCGTGCTTGTCGGCTGGCAGCGCCGGCGGTCACGCCCGGCTCGCCGCCAGGGATGACCAACGCGGCGGATCGGCCACGCGGCGCGCTGCCGGTCCGGGCACGTCGGCGACGACTGGCCAGGCGGCGACTCCTGGCCAGTCGTCTCCTGATCGTCACCGCCGTGCTGTCCGGCGCGGTCGGTGTCACCGGAATCGTCGAGTGGGCGACGTCACGGGCACCCGGCGATGTCGGGTCGCTCGCGTCGGGTTCGGCTTCGGCGGCGATGCCGGGGGCGGCGACGCTCCCGGCCGCCGCCGGGCCGGACACGGGCACAGTCCTCGCCGCGTCCCCACTGCCGGCCGACCCTGCCGACTCGCGGGACGCCGCACGGCGGCGACCGGCGCGCGTCTCCGTGCCGGCGTCCGGCGTCGACGCTCCGGTCGTCCCCGAGCTCGCCGACCGTGCCACCAACACCCTCGATCTGCCCCGCGATCCGGCGACGGTGGGCTGGTGGGCGGCAGGCGCGGCGCCTGGTGCCCCGTCGGGGACCGTGGTGATCGCGGGGCACGTCGACTATGACGGCCAGCCCGGCGCGCTGCTCCCCCTCGCCCGCGTGGCGACAGGATCCCCGGTGATCGTCACCAGCGCCGACGGTCGTACGCACGACTATCGGGTCGTCGCCCGCGTGCACGTCGCGAAGTCGGCTCTCGCGGACACGGGGGTGTTCCGCGGTGACGGGCCGCCGAGACTGGCGTTGATCACCTGCGGCGGCCCGTTCGACCGCGCGCGGCACAGCTACCGCGACAACCTCGTCGTCCTCGCCCTGCCGGTGTGACCCCGCGGCGCCATCCACGGCGTCGCACGGGCCCCGCTCCCCACCGCCACGCGACGACGCCATCGTCTGCGCGACGGGCGCTGGCCGCGCGGTCGTCATCAGGATCCGACGGTCGCCGCCCGCCCACCGCGCGATGTGGGTGGCCTCGGGTGGGGCCTTCGCCCGGCGCTAGCCGACGGCGGTCACGTCCACACTCACCGCACCGGTCACGGCGGCGGCCGCGCCCGCCTCGGCGGAGCCCGGCTGCGGCTGGAAGGCGGTGAGCAGGGCGGCGCCGATGAGCGCGTTGCCGGCGGCCGCGGCGTGCAGGCCGTCGGCGGCGAACAGGGTCGGGTCGGCGGCGAAGGCGCGCGACACCTCGGTGCGCAGCCGGACCGGGGTGCCCCCGGCGGCCAGGACGGCGGGAGTCTGCGCCCGTTCGAGGCGGCGCCCGAGCAACCAGAGGATCTCCCGCAACGGCGGGCGCACCGCGGCGATGATGCTCAGGTCCGGTGTCGTGCCGACGATCACCTGGGCGCCGCCGCGGCGAAGGTCGGTGACGGCCGCGGCGAGGTGGCGCGCGGCTCGCGCCGGCGGGGTGCGATGGCGGATGTCGTTCACGCCGATGGAGATGACCACGAGGTCGGGACAGGCTGGGGCAATGCGGGCGACCTGACCCGCGAGGTCGGCGGCGCGGGCGCCGTCCCGGGCGGCGCTGACCACCCGCACGTGCCGGCCGCCGTCGGCGAGATGACGCGCGAGCCAGCCACCGAGGGTGTCGTCGTAGTCGTGCACGCCGGTGCCCTGCGCGCTGGAGTCCCCAAGCATCGCCAGGGTGAGCGGGGGGCGGGTCGGATTGCCGTAGAACTCACGCACCGGCGGCGCAGGGGTGGTCAGCGGGCGCACCTTGCGGTCGGCCACACTGCCCTGGAACAGGACGAGCCGCCACAGACCCACACCCGCGCCAACGACGGCACCGCCGCCCGCCGCGCCCGCTCCCATCAGGACCCGACCTCGCCCGATCATCCCGCCCTCCGCCCTGGCCCGCGCCCGTGACGGCGACGGACGGCCGGCCAGGCGGGCACGCCCGCATCGTAACCGGGCGGGCCCCGCCGGGCGCCCGCTTGACCTGAAGTCGACTTCACCCCGCAGCATCGGGTTCGCGCCCGGCCCGACGGTCGGGCGTCCGTACCCAGCACGCGGGAGGCACCGTCTTGACATCCGCCACGACCACCACGCCCGACGCGGCCACGCCCCACGCGGCCGCACATCTCGGGGATCCCCGGCCCGGCGGCGTCGGCGAGGCGCCGCGGCCGCTCACGCTCGCCGTGCTCCTCGGCAGCGTCCGCGCCGGCCGGCTCGGCCCGACGGTGGCCGCCTGGTTCGCCACGCTTGCCCAGCGACGCGACGATGTGCGCCTCGACCTTGTCGATCCGGCCGCGCTGCCGCACATCGCGTCGCCAGCCGCCGGCAGCGTGAGCCCCGGCGATCCGGGCACGAACGACGCGGGCACGAATGACGCGGGCACGAACGACGTGGGCACGAATGACGTGGGCACGCCGGCCACGCGGGAGACGGTCGGGCGCCGGCTCGCGGCGGCCGACGGTTTCGTGGTCGTCACGCCGGAGTACAACCACAGCTATCCGGCGGCGCTGAAGCACCTCATCGACGACTACCGGCAGGAGTGGTACGCCAAACCGGTCGGATTCGTCTCCTATGGCGGTGTCAGCGGTGGCCTGCGGGCCGTGGAACACCTGCGGGCGGTCTTCGCCGAGCAGCATGCCGTCACTGTCCGCGACAGCGTCAGCCTGCACGGGGTGAGCGCGGCGGACTTCGCCGACGGTGGCCGGGTGGCGGCCGACGGGGGCACGGCGGCCGCCGTCGACCTGTTGCTCGACCGGATGTCCTGGTGGGGACGGGCCCTGCGGGTCGCGCGGGACAGCGAGCCCTACGCGTAGGCCGCGCGTTCCACGTCTGGTCGGACCCGCTTTCCCTGCCACCTGGCCCGCATCTGCCTCGCCGACCTGCCGGCCTGAGCCGGGGGCGGGTCAGCGGACATCGCGGGGACGGAACTGGACGCTGATCCGGGGGCCGACGGGGCGTGCCGTCTTCGGCACGGCGTGATCCCAGGTGCGCTGGCAACTGCCGCCCATGACGAGCAGATCGCCGTGGCCGAGGTCGAGGCGGCGCACCGGGCCGCCGCCGCGCGGGCGCAGCAGCAGCGGCCGCGGATTGCCGAGCACGATGATCGCGACCATCGTGTCGACCCGGGCGCCGCGGCCGATCCGGTCACCGTGCCAGGCGACGCTGTCGCGCCCGTCGCGATACAGGCACAGCCCGGCGGTGGCGAACGGCTCCCCCAGCTCGTCGCCGTAGTGTGCCTCGAGCACGCGGTGGGCGGCGTCGAGCGCCGGGTCGGGCAGCGCGGCACCCTCGCCGTACCAGGACAGCAATCGGGGTATGTCGACGACCCGGTCGTACATCGGCCGCCGCTCGGCCCGCCAGGGCACCGCCGCGCGCAGCCGCTCGAACAGCGCGTCGGCCCCCTCGATCCACCGGCGCCGCTCGTCCACCCAGGCCCCCGGCGCGAGCAGGTGCCGCCGCACGGACGGCCCGAGCGGGCCGACCTCGACGGCGGGTGCGGCGTCGAGCAGCGACGCCTGGAACGGCGCGATCCCCACGGCCATCACGATATCAAACACACGTTCGATCTCCCACCGTTCCGACGGGCGGCGACGATGGGATCTCGAACGGTCCGCCGGGTCCCGGCCGGGTGCCGTGGCGGTCGTCCGGGGGGCACGGTGGGCACGGCGGTCACGGCCGGCTCCTGATGAGGTCGCCGGATGCAGCCCCCATAGCTGCCGACCCGGCTGGACACATAAGGGACGGACCTACACTGAAGTGCGCACAGGGAGCAGGCATGGCGTAACCACCACGTCCATCACGACATCATCCGGCGGGAGTCGACCGTGCGGTACGGCCTCGGAGTCGATCTCGGCACGAGTTTCACCGCGGTCGCCACCGGCCTGCCGCCGGGAGACGGCGGGCACGTCGGGATGGTCAGTCTCGGCAGCCACGGCGTGCTCACCCCCACCGTGGCCGTCGCCGATGCCGACGGCCGGTTGCTGACCGGTGAGGCCGCGGCGCGCCGCGCCGTGCGGGTGCCGGACCGCGCGGCCGCTGGCTTCAAGCGCCGCCTCGGCGATCCCACCCCCCTGGTGCTCGGCGGCGCTCCCTACTCCCCGACGGCGCTGCTCGCCGCCACCCTGGCTGATGCCATCGGCGCCGCGGTGGCCGCCCGAGGCGCGCCGCCCGCGGCGGTCGTGCTCACCCGCCCGGCCGTGTGGGGCCCGTACCGGATGGAGCAGTTCGACGAGGTGCCGCGCCTGGCCGGGCTCGGTTCGGTCACCATCGTCACCGAGCCGGTGGCCGCCGCCACCCACTTCGCGGCCACCCGGATGTTCACCGACGGTGACCTCGTCGCCGTCTACGACCTGGGCGGCGGGACGTTCGACACCGCGGTGCTGCGTTTCGAGACCGGGCAACCGCGCCCGCTCGGCCTGCCCGAGGGAGTGGAGTGGCTCGGCGGTGTCGACTTCGACGAGGCGGTGCTCCGCCACGTCGACACCGAGCTCGGTGGTGCGGTCGACGCGCTCGACCCGCACAGCCGCGACGACATGGTGGGCCTGGCCCGGCTTCGCCGGGAGTGCGTCCTGGCGAAGGAGGCGCTGTCGTTCGACGAGGAGACGGAGATCCCGGTGTCCCTGCCGGCGGTCCGCGCCGAGGTCCGCCTGACGCGCGCGACGTTCGAGCAGATGATCAGCCCGGCGCTCGCCAGCACGGTGGAGGCGGTGCACCGGGCGCTACGCTCGGCCGAGGTCGCCCCGCAGGATCTCACCGCCGTCCTGCTGTCCGGCGGCTCGGCCCGCGTCCCGCTGGTGGCGCGGATGATCGAGGCGGCGCTGGGCCGTCCGGCCCTGGTGGATGCCCATCCCAAGCACGCGGTCGCGCTGGGCGCGGCCCGCATCGCCGCCGCGCGGCTCGCCCCGGCACCCGTCGCGCCCACGGCCGCCGGTGCCAGCGCACCGGCCCGCTCGGAGCCGGGCCCAGCGACAACCGCGGGCCTGGAGACTGCGGCAGGCCAGGGGACGACCGCGGATTCCGACACGACGACGGGCCCAAGGACAATCGCGGCTCCCGACACGACGGCGGGCCCAGAGGTAACTTCGGGCCCCGAGACGACGGCCCGCCCAGAGGCGACGGCCGGCCCAGAGGCGACGGCCGGCCCAGAGGCGACGGCCGGCCAGAAGTCCATCGCCGGCACAGTGGCCATGACGGGTACGGAGGCGAGGGCGGGCGCGCACACGGTCCTGGACTGGGCGGCGGTGCCGGTGCAACGGGCGCAGGACGGCACGCGGCCTCGGCTGTGGGCGGACGCCGGGGCGCCGGTGGTGATGTCGCCGCGACGCCTGCTGGTGGTGACCGCGCTCGCCGTGCTGGTGCTGCTGCTCGCGGCGGTCGCCGGCGGCCTGTACGGCTACGCGCACCGCACCCGCGGCTCCGCGGCGCCGCCGCTGCTCCCACGCCCGGCCGGGGCCTCGATGGTCCTCGCCTGATCACCGCATCCCCCGGACGGGGTACGGGGGGTGGGGACAACCCCCCGCGAATCGAGGGCGGTCCCCCATGGGAGGAGGGGACGCCTCGTAGCGATGGCCACCCCGCAGGGGCGACGGTCAGGTCATGGCAGACACCCGCGCGGAGACGACACCGGACGCCGACGACCACGCGGGTCCGGCCACCCGGACACGGTTCACCGACCTCGTCCTCGGGCACCGCGCCGCCCTGCTGGCCTACACCACCGGGCTGACCGGCGGCGACCGCGGCCGGGCGGAGGACGTCGTCCAGGAGACGTTCCTGCGCGCGTGGCACCACCTGGACCGGCTGACGCCCGAACGCGGGTCGGTCCACGGCTGGCTGCGCCGGGTGGCCCACAACCTCGTCGTCGACGGCTTCCGCGGTCGGGCGGCCCGCCCGACCGAGTTCGAGTTCACCGCGGACCACGTCGATCTCGCCGCCGCGCCCGACCATGCCGACTCGGTCGCGCTGTCCGCCGCCGTCGAGGTGGTCCTCGCCCGGATCTGGCCCGAGCACCGCGCCGCCGTCACCGAGGTCTACCTGCGCGACCGCACCTGCGCCCAGGCCGCCGCCGTGCTCGGCGTGCCGGAGGGCACGGTGAAGAGCCGCGTCCACTACGCTCTGCGCTCCCTGCGCCGCGAGGTCGACCGCACCGGCCTGCGCACCCGCTGAGCGGCCAGCCACGCGGGCACGCTCCTCCATCGCGTCCGAAACTCGACATGTGACCCAGTTCACCCATCGACCGACTAGGGTGCGGTTCCGACCCCTACGCCGGCCGCCGCGCCGGTCACTGTCAGCCAGCGCTGTCGAATCCGGGCAGGTGCCAACGCTCATGCCACGGTCTCGCCCGTTCGCCGCGCGCCGCGTCGCCGGCCGGGCGGCGCGCGCGCCGCGTCGGCGCCGGTCGATGCCCCGACTCGGCTGGAGCGTGGGCGGGGCGCTGTTCGGCGTGGTCTGGATGGGGTTCGCGCTGCTGTTCCTCGCGTTGGCGATCTGGAACACGGTGGACATCGGGCAGCTGCGCGCGAGCGGCGTGCGCACGACCGGGACCGCGCTGCGCACCTGGACCGAGACGTCCACCTCGACCAGCACGGACGCGAACGGCTTCACCACGACGACCACGACGACGAGCCACTACACGCAGGTGCGCTACATCGACCGGGACGGCGTCACGCATGTCGAGACCGTCTCGGGCTCCCACCGGCCCCCGTCCGCGGTGGCCGTGGTCTACCACGCGGATGATCCCGGCTCGGTCCGGGCGGCCGGCGAGGTGAGCGGGTTCAGCTTCGGCCTGGCCATCTTCCTGGTGCTGTTCTCGGCGGGGTTCGTCCTGTTCGGCCTCACGTTCTTCCTCCGCTGGTGACGGGCGGGCGCTGTCCGCCCGCCCGCGCCTACCGGGGGGTGAGGGCGGCGGCGACGTCGGCGGCGAGCAGGTTCTGGAGGTCGGCGGTGGTGGGAGCGGGCAGGGCACGCAGGCGGCCGGCCTGGCGCACGATCACCCGGTCGAGCGTCTGGCGGGCGTAGCGGCCGTTGCCGAAGGTGTCGCCGCGCTGGACGCCGCCGAAGTGACGGCGCAACAGCTCCAGCGCGTCGCCCTGCGGCTCGTAGCCGGACGACCGGGCCATCCGCTCGAAGATCGCGACCAGCTCGTCGGCGGCGTAGGAGGCGAAGGTGATCTGGTGGCTGAACCGGGAGGCGAGCCCGGCGTTGCTGGCCAGGAAGCGGGCCATGTCCCCGGTGTAACCGGCGGCGATGACGACGATGTCGTCGCGGTGGTCCTCCATGAGCTTGACCAGCGTGTCGATGGCCTCCCGGCCGAAGTCGTGGCCCTCGCCGTGCGCGCTCAGCGTGTACGCCTCGTCGATGAACAGCACGCCGCCGCGGGCCTTCTGGAACACCTCGGTCGTCTTGACCGCCGTGTGCCCGACGTACTGGCCGACGAGGTCGGCGCGGGCCACCTCGACCAGCTGCCCGGTGCGCAGCACCCCGAGGGCGCCGAGCAGCTGCCCGTACAGGCGGGCGACCGACGTCTTGCCGGTGCCGGGCGGACCGGCGAAGACGAGGTGGCGCGACAGCGACGGCGCCGGCAGTCCCGCCTCGCGGCGCGCCTTCGCCGAGGCGATGAGGTCGACGAGGTCGGCGACGTCCCGCTTCACCTCGGCGAGGCCGATCATCGCGTCGAGGCGGCGCAGCAGACCGTCGACGGCGCGGCGCTGCTCGCCGGACTCGGCGTCGCTCACCTCCTCCCGCTCGCCGAGATCCTCGGGCAGCAGCCGGGCGAGTTCGAGCTCGGGCACGTCGGGGGTGGCCGCGAGCCGGTACGCCTGGCGGCCGAGCATCTCCTCGAACACCTGGCGGGCGACGCGGGCGTTGCCGAACGTCTCCGAGCGGGCGAGACCCGCGAAGTGGCGCAGCAGCGCCTGCTGCGTCTCGTACTCCAACGCGTAGTGGTGGCTGCGGCACAGCCGTTCGACGATCGTGACCAGCTCGTCGTTCGAATAGCTGTCGAACTCGATGGTCCTGGAGAAGCGCGACTGCAGGCCCGGGTTGGCGGCGAGGAAGGACCGCATCTGCGGGGAGTAGCCGGCGACGACGACCACGATGTCGTCGCGGTGATCCTCCATGAGTTTGACCAGCGTGTCGATGGCCTCCCGGCCGAAGTCGTGCCCCCCGTCGGGGGTCAGCGTGTACGCCTCGTCGATGAACAGCACGCCGCCGAGGGCCTCCTCCACCTTCGCGGTCGTCTTCACCGCGGTGCCACCGACGTGCTCGGCGACGAGGTCGGCGCGCGCCACCTCGACGATCTTTCCGCTCGACAGGACGCCGAGGGCGGCGAGGATGCGGCCGAACAGCCGGGCGACCGTCGTCTTGCCGGTGCCGGGCGGCCCGGCGAAGACCAGATGGCGCGACATCGGCGGGACGCTGAGCCGGGCCTCGCGCCGCCGCTTGGCCACCTGGTGCAGCCCGACGAGCGTCGCCACCTCCCGTTTGACGCCCTCCAGGCCGACGAGCGCGTCGAGCTCGGCGAGCAGCGCCGCCACGGCGTCCGACGGCGCCCCCGGCCCCGCGCCGCCGCCCGGCGACGCACCGCCCGGCGACGCACCGCCCGGCGACGCACCGCCCGGCGACGCACCGCCCGGCGACGGCTGCGGTGAGGAGGGTCCCGCGGTCGAGTCGGCCGGCCACGCACCGCCGGCCGCCAGCGCGCCCGGCGCCGATGGACCACCAGCGTCCCCACCCGCCGGCGTCGGCTGCCCCGGCAGCGACCTGCCTGGCACCTGCCCGCCCGGAGGCTGGTGATCAGGCCTCTGGTGATCAGGCCTCTGGTGATCAGGTACGGGGACGCTCGCCGCGGGGTCACCGGGCATGGGGCCGGTGGGCGACGGCGCGTCGCCCAGCCGTGCGGTGCCCCAGGCCGACGGCGCACCACCCGCCCGGGGCGTCTCGTTCGGCGGTCGCACGCTGCTGGGCGGCGGCATGCCGTCGGGCGTGAGCACGCCCGACGCCGCCGGTCCGGCCGTCGGCCACGCGGCACCGTACCCGCCCGATGCCGCCCCGCCGGCGAGATCGACGGGGACGTTGTTGTGGCCGGTGTCGACGTCGGTCAGCCGCACCTGGTGGGTGGGGGTCACCACCTCGACGGCGGCGCCGCCGTTGCCCCGCACGACACCGCCGGTGACCGTCACCGGCAACGTCGTCTCCACCAGGATCCCGGGGCCGCTGTTGCCGACCAGTTCGACGTCCGCGATCCGCGCCTGGCTGCCCGGCCCCAGGACGAGCCCCGGACCGGTGGTGCCGTGCGCCCGGACGCCGGTCAACGTCGGATGGGCATGATCGCGCACCACGATGGCGGCGTCGCGGGCCCCGTCGACCTCGATGGCGCGCAGGTCGGGCGCGGACCGTTCGACGATCTCGATCCCGACGCGGCCGCCCGTGGTCCAGACGTTGTGCAACGCCATGCGTGCCTCGCCGGCCAGCCGGACCCCCCCGCGGCGCGCCGCGCGCACCCCGCTGTCGGCGACCCGGCCGGCGCCGCCACTGGCGTGCAGGCCGTAGGTGACGTCCTCCACGGACAGACCGGTGATGTCCGGCTCCGCGTCGCCCTCCACCGCGACGCCGATCGGGCTGCCCTCGACCCGCACGCCCTCCAGCCGCGCGCCGGACCGTCCGATCAGCAGCACGCCGACGTCCGCGCAGCCGGTGAGCGTCCCGCCGCGCAGCACCGGGCGGGCGGTGTCGTCGACGACCACCCCGGCGGCGCCGCTGCCCCGCACCTCGCAGCCTTCCAGCGTCGGGGTTGAACGCCCCGCCGCGTGCAGGCCGTGGCCGGCGGGATCCGCGACGACGCACCCGACGAGCCGCGGCGCCGCCCGGTCGCGGGTGACCACCCCGTGCCCCGAGGCGTCGCGCAGCAGGCAGCGGTCGAGGACGGCGACGGCGGTGTCGGCGGCCACCAGCCCGGCCCGCCCGCCGGCCACCTCGCTGCCCACCAGCCGCAGCCTGCTCTCCTGCTGGACCAGGACGCCGAAGCCCTCCGCCGCGCCGATCCGGCAGCCTTCCAGCAGCGGCGACCCGCTGCGGCCGCGAGCACGCCGTGCCGTCGACGCCGCGGATCTCGCAGCCGCGCAGCACCGGCGCCGCCGTGCCGGCGACGATGAGCCCCGGCCCGCCGCGGGCCTCCACGACGACGTCGGCGAACTCGCCGCTGCCCGCGTCGGCGACGATCCCGGCGCCGGCGGAGGTGACGATCCGCCCGCCGCGCATCGACACCTGCCCGCCGCGCAGATGCACGGCCGCGGGCGAGCCCGCGTGGACCTCGCAGTCCTCCATCCGCAGCACGCCGCCCGCTACCTGCACGAGCGGCAGCTGCTCGTCCCCGCCGCGCAGGACCATGTCGTGCAGCGCCACCCGGCCGGAGGCCACGAGCAGGGCGGCGCCGGGCGGCACCTCCAGGACGACGCTGCCCGGGCCCTCCTCCGCGACGAGGACGACGTCGCGGGTGAACACCAGCGCCTCCCGGTAGTGCCCTGGGCGCACGGCGACGGTGTCGCCCGGACCGGCGGCGACGAGCGCGCGGGCGACGCCGCTCACGCAGTCGGCGTCCGTGGCGGAGACGGACAGGACGGTCGCGCTCATCGCGGGCTCCCTGGACGGGTCCGGTATGACTGGCTGGGCTGGTCGGGACGGCTGGTCGGGGCGGCGGGGTCATGCCCGGGCACGGGACGGCCCCCCTCCGGATCGAAGGTCCGGCCGTCGACGCCGACGCCGACAGCGCGTCGCGGCGCCCGCATCGCCGGGGCCGCCGCGGCACCGGCCCGCGTCGGCGAGCTCTCGCGCAGTCGGCGCAGCGCCCGCTCGTCGGCGGCCTGGTCGCCGCGCCCGGCGACCAGCTCGCGCAGCAGCACCCGCGTCACCGCGCCGGGGCCGCCACCCGCCTCACCGACCTCACGCCCGCGCGCCCCGGCCCGCGCCGACAGCCCCGCGCCGGCCTGGTCGACGGGCACGGCATCGGCCTGGTCCGCGGGTGCGCTCCGGTCGGCGGACACGGCCTGATCGGCGGACACGGCCTGATCCGCGGACACGGCCTGGTCGACGGCGAGGACGACGAACCGGGTGCCCGCGGCGAACAGCGCGTCCGGCAGCCGGCCGCCGGAGGCCGGGGCAAGGTCCTGCGCGAGCAGGGACGTCCGGCGGGCCGTCGAGGACCAGATGGCGTACTCCACGGTGTGCCCGACGGTGCGTGCGGCCACCGGAGACACCTCGAGGAAGGCCGGTTCGACCAGCACGTCACCGACCTGGTGGCGACCGACGACGCCGGGGTGCACATCCGCGACGGCGTGGACCGGTCCGACGATCGCGGGCAGCCGGGCGAGCCCCGCGCAGGCGCACCGGGCGACCAGCACCGCGTCGGCCGGTCCGGGGCCCTCGCCGCGCAGCACCATGTCCACCGCCGCCAGCACCTGCTCCGCGGCCGTCTGCGCGGCCTCGTTCACCGCGTCCCCCGCGGCCGCGTCTCCGGTGGCCGCGTCTCCGGTGGCCGCGTCTCCGGTGGCCGCGTCCCCCGTGGCCGCGAGGTCCGCGGCGGCGGTGCCGGCCGGTGCGCCGCACGCCGCCAGGTAGGCCCGGACGCAGACCAGGCCGGTCAGGACGTCCTGGTCGCCGGCCGCCGCGCGCAGGCCGGGATGCAGAGCGAGTGCGCTGAGCACCGCGCGCGCGTGGCCCTCGTACCGCCAGCCCAGCAGGGACCGCAGCTGGTCGCGGTCGGCCGTCGCCGACCGCGGCGCAACGGCCCACCAGGGGCGACGCCCGCCGGGTGCCGACCCGTCATCCACGCGCGAGGCCCTCGGCATGTCCGCGGTGGCGGCGCCCGGCGCCGTCGCCGGGAGGGGTGCCGGGCGGCTCTCGGCCGAGCCGCCGTCCGCGGGCCGGCCGACGGGCGGTGCGCCGCCGCCCGTGGCCGTCCCCGGTTCCGGCCCGCCGACCGCGCCGGAACCGGTGAACGCTGCCCGGGAGTGCACGCCCTGATGCCAGGGGACGGCCGCGTCGTCGGCGCCGCGGATCCTCGCCGTCGCCGCGACGGCGGCCGGGACGGCCGGCATGGCCGAGGCGAGCAGCATGGGCGCCGCCAGCGGCACGGGCGACGCTGGCGGCACAGGCGACGCTGGCGGCACAGACGTGGCAGACGGCACAGGTGTAGCGGGCGGTACAGGCGACACCGCCGGCACGGTTGTGGCTGACGGGACGGGCGTGGCGGTCTCCGTGGGCGTTCGTCCCGCCGCGTCGACGGGAGTGCCGGACCGGCCGTCGCGCGCCGCGAGGACGTGCCCGTCGAGGTCCGCGGGTGGACCGACGCCACCGCCCGGACCGGCGGGTGCCGACAGCGGGGCGCCGACCGCGCCAGGCACCGTGTCGGTCGCGGCGGCTGCCCGATGCGCGCGGGACGCGCGCAACCCGAAGCGACGGGGGCGGCGGGCCGTCCGCCGGGCCGCCGCCGGCCCGGCGCCATCCCCGGCGCCGTCGGTGGGCCTGTCCGCGGCGCCCGCGTCCGCGGCGGCGGGCAGTCCGCGGCGCACGACCGCCGGCAGTGTCAGCACGTCGCGCCCGGAACTGGCCCACCAGGTCGGCGGCGAAGGCAGGGGCAGGGGCAGGGGCGTGATCGGGATCTGCGCGCGGACCGCGACGGCGACGGATCGGGGCAGCCAGCCACCGACGTCGACCGGCCCGGCGGGTGTGCGCTCCGGTCGGGTGGGCTGCCACCGGACGAAGGTGCCTCCCGTGAAGGCGATCCCCGCAAGCTGCCAGATGCCGGCGTTGGCCGTGTGGACCGGCACGGCGAGGCTGGCGACCAGCGCGCAGGCGAGCCGGGCGAGTCGATGGGGCGCTGGCTGGGGACGCGGGAGCAGGAGCAGCGGCCGCCCTCGCCATTCGGGGCAGGCGCGGATCAGCCGGGCGAGTGTCGCCGGCGGCACCGGCCGGCCGGACACCTGGAAACCGGCCGCGCCCACCCCCAGATGCACCGCGAACAGGCCGGGTGGGGCGGGCGGGAGGCGCTGCGGGGAGGTCCAGGGTTCGATCAGGAAGCGGCCGGCCGGGGTCGCCCAGCTGTCCGCCAGCAGCCGGCGCACGACCGGATCCACCGGGTCGGCCAGGTGAGCCGGGCCGGCTGGTGCGGCTGGTCGCCGTGGCATCCGTCGCGCCGCCGACCGGCGTGCCGGCACCGGAGGGTCGACCCGCCAGGGCACGGGTCGGCCGTCGGCGGGCCAGGCGATGCCCGCGCAGCTCGGCCACGGCGGCGTCCAGGCACGACGTTCCCGGACGGGTTCCGGCCCGCCGACGGATGGCCCGGCGGCGGACTGCGCGGTCGAGAACGGCACGGTGGAAAACGGCACGGTGGCGGACGGCAGCGCCATCGGGGCCGGTACGCCCGCCGGCCCCACCCGCGGGGACGCGGCGTCCCACAACGCCCGGCCGGCCGGCGCGCTGGCGGCGGCGCCGGGTCGTGTGGCCGGCGGTGAGGCGATCGCCGTGGCCGGGCGACGGCTCACGGCATGACCGGCGCGCTCGTCGGCTCGTCCATCTGGGGAACGACCCACACCGGTTCCCGTGTGGGCCGTCCGAGCAGGTTGGCCAGCACCCGGTGCAGCGCCACCTCGTCCGCGTCAGCGGCGGCGGGGTCGGCCAGCAGGTGGCGGACCAGGTCCGGATCGGGAACGATGCCGTGCTGGTCCAGGTAGTAGGACGTGGTGTCGGTCCAGACCCACACTCCGTCCGTGCGGAAGGTCATCGGCACGACCTCGCCGCGGTCCGGGTCCAGGACGTCGGTCATCCGGGCGGACGTGCCGAGCACCGGTATGCCGAGGTCGAGCCGCCGCAGCAGGTCGGCCCGGGTGTCCGGATCGGACAGCCGCGGCCGGTCGGCGGCGAACCCAGGCCCGGTCACCGGGTCGACCTCGTCGAAGACCCGGGCGATCGTCACCTCGGCCGCCGGTCGGCGTGCCCACAGCAACGCGCCGCACAGCCGGGCGCACCCCTGGTAGGAGGGTGGCTCGACGCCGGTGGGGCAGACCTCGACCTGCGGGTCGAGCTCCCCGGTCGCGGCCAGCACCGCCCCCAGCCGGGCGGCGACCTGCGCCGGACGCGATCGTGCGAGCGGGCTCGCCGCCGGCTCAGACGGCGGTGACGGCAGTGACGGCGGTTCGACCGGGGGCATGGACGCGACGGTGACGATGTAGACCCGCCTGGGTCGCGGCCAGGACAGGCCGCCCGCCGGCACCCGCCAGGAGCGCCACAGCCCGACGGCGGTCGGCTCGTCCCGCACGGCGTCGACGATCGCCTGGTCGATGACGGACAGCGGCACCGCGCCGGGGTCGCCGGTGAGATCCCGCGGCATCGCGGCGCCGGGACCGTCGTCGGCCGGATCCCCGGAGCGGAACTCCCACGCCACCCCCACGGGCGGCACGACCGGCGCCGACGCGGCGTCCGGGAACGATCCCGGCGGCTGCTCACCCGGCCTCTGGTATCCGGACGGCTGGGAGATCGTCGAGTGGGGACCGGGAACGCCGGGAGCCGGCGCCGGGTCGCGGGTGAGCTGGTCGAGTGCCAGCACGAGGTCGCCGTCCAGGCCCGACCCGGCCAGCTCGTCGCGGATCAGGCGTAGCTCGGCATCGTCGAGATCGACCTGCCCGCCGGTCGCGGTGAACGCGATCGCCTGCGCGACGTCGAGCCGGAGGTCGGCGGCGAGCCACGCGCGCGCCTCGCAGACGAGATCATCGGGCAGCCGGCCGGCGAGGCCGAGCAGCGCCCGGTGCCAGGTCTCGGCATCGCCGGCGCTGTCGGGGGCGCCGTCGCGCTCCAGAGCCTCCGTCACCGCTCGTCCTTCCGCCAGGCGGGACGCGCTCCCGGCCGCCACGCCGACGCGCCCCGCGACCGCGTCACCGCCATCGCGTCCCTGCAAGCACGCGTGGAGGCACCGCCAGCGTTCACCTGAATGTCGGGACGCCGGACGGTGACGGCCCGGTGCGGACCGGCAAGCCGGGGACGGCCGTTGATTGACGGTCCCCCGACGATCGCATAGAAAAAACACCGAGACGCGACATCTCGCCTTACCGTCACAATGGAATGCACCGTGACAACCGGAGTCACGGCGCCGCCGGAACCTCCGAGCCGCCGCCCAGGGAGGAATTCTCATGCCCTACACGCGAATCGCACGACTCGCATTCATGTTACATTCTCCGGATGACGTCAGCCAGGAACAGTTCTTCGCGGCGTTGACGTCACGCCGGCCCAGGCTGGAAGAGCTGGCCGGCTCCCTCGACCTCGCGGTCCGCATCGGTGTCCGGCACCCGGAGGAACACTCCGGGGGAAACGGCGCCGGGAGCGCGGAGGGCGTCGAGGGAGCGGCGGAGTTCTCCACTCCCGCAGATCGCCTGGACGATCTGCGCGCGGCCGCCGGGGCGATCGGTGCGCTGCTCACCGACATCGTGGACACACGAAACTCCATCGTGCTGGTCGGGCCCGGTTACGAAACCATCGAACCACGCGCGGCGTACACATTCCTCTCACTCACCTTCCAGCGCGTACCGGGTACCACCCTCGAGCAGATGCGGACCTGGTGGCGGGACCAGCACGGGCCGCTGGCGAGTGGACTGCTCGCCCCCGAACTGCTGGCCTACGACCAGGTGCACGTCGAGCCTGAGCTGAGCGAGCTGGCCTCGCGCGACGCCGGCTTCGCCTACCGCGCGTTCGACTCCTACGACAACCTGACCTGGACCGATTACGCCGACTTCCTGCGCAGCGTCTCGAAGCCCGGGACCGGTGAGGCACTCGCCCAGGACGAGCAGGGGCACCTCGACCGGGCCACCTTCGTCGGCGGGATGATGCAGCGCGTGTAGGCGCGCCGGCGGACGGGTCGGCGGTCTCATGGTGTGCGCGTGGCGACGGCCTCGCCGCCGGAGCCCGAGGTCCCGGAACCGCCGTCGGTCAGGAGTCGGGGTGGGGTCCGCGCGCGCAGACCCAGGGCACGCAGCGCGAGGAGGGCGATCGTGCGTTCCACGAACCGGATGACGAAGGCCAGGGTGATGTCCGCGGAACCGCCGCGGTGGAAGTAGCGGCCCGAGCTCAGCTGAACGGCGATGGTGCGCGGCCCGCCGAGGAAGATGCCCGACAGCAGGGTGCCACCCCCGGCGACCGCGCCGGCCGTCAGCGCATCCCGGCCCCTCAGGGGCAGATACGCCGAGGGAAGCCCGAATGCCGACGACGTCGTGGCGGTCGCGACGAACGAGGCCAGGAAGCCGATGAGAAGCGTGGCCTGGAAGTAGTCGTAGGCGGTGCCGCGCCAGCGGGGCGGGTTCTCCGGGCCGGCCCACTCGTTGTCCCAGTGCTTGTCGTGGTTGTACGGGTTGCGGGTGTAGTGCTTGCCGCCGTCGACGTTGGCGATGCCGTCCTTCCAGGACCTCAGCGGGCTCCACGTGTCGTGCAGGAGGCTGTTCGCCGTCTTGATCGTCGCGCCGATCGCGGCGGCGGTGAAGATGCGGCCCCAGTCCTCGGATCGGAACTTCCCTCTGTTCACCGCGGCGTTCGCGAGGATCCGGGCGGGGATGTCGATCGCGAGCTCCTGGGCGAAGTCGAACGCCGCCTTCTGCAGGACGCGCCGGTCGCGGGGCACGAACGTCCCGGCCAGGCCGTCCACCGCCGCGTACTGCAGTCGGTTCGACTCCTTCCACTCCCGGAGATAGCCGCGGAACTGGTTGAGCGGGCCGCGGTACTCGAACTCCCGGCCGACCAGCGTGAACGACGTGCCGGGCAGGAGCCGCCAGCGGCCGGCGGGGCTACGCTCCCACACTCGCCCGGACAGGCTGCGATACCGCAGCAGCCGACCGTTCGCGTCGGTTTCCCGCCACTGCTTGTGGAACTTCTCCGACTCGCGGTACACGCCCGAGCCCGCGGAGGTCTCCTTGCGCTCGCGGAACACGTCACCCTGGTCGTACTCCCGCCACTCACCGGTTCCGCTCGGCTGGCCCACCAGGCGCGGCCGGATGTACTCGCGGACCCGCCCGTCGGCCTGTTCGCGCAGGACCCGCTGTGCGTCGGCCGGGTCGACGTCACGCCAGTCGGTGGCATCGGTGCCGGGCGGGACGTCGGCCTGCCAGCCACGGCCGTCCGCGGTGCGCCACTCGCGGCGCCCCGCGCTGCCCACCTTCACCGTGCCCGAGGGGTCACGGATCTCGGAGTGCCAGGCGCCCGTGCTGTCCCGCCAGGAGAACAGCGTGGCCGCCTTGCCGAGGGAACGGACGTCGCGAATCCGGGTCTGGGTGCCCGCGGTGATCTGCTGGTAGTCGCGGAAGGAGTCGTCCCAGCTGCCGGTCCACTGGTGGTTGCGGCTGCTGACGCGCAGGCCGGTGTTCGTGCCGTCTCTCCAGGTCCAGGTCGTGCCGCGGGAAGGCGTGCCGGTACCGGTGACGGCGACGGTGGCGACGCTCGGACCGTGCGGGAGGGCTGGGTCGGCGAAGGTGTCGCGGCGCCCGACGATCTCACCCATCGTGTTGCGGGTGATCATCGCTCCCGTCGTCCGAGGCGTGAAGTGGACGCCGCCCGCCGGCGGGTTCTGCTGATAGACCGGCGGGTTCGGGCCCAGGTAGGAGACGACGTTGCCCCGGGGGTCGGTGTGGCGGACGACGAGGCGGGGAGCGGACAGGCCGCCCGGCTGGATGGTGTCGATCCATCCCGGGCCGCCCCCGAGCAGATGCCGTTCGCCGATCTCGCCGGTGGTGAGGTTGCGCCAGGACAGAACGCGAGCGGCGCCCGTGGGCAGGTCGCCCTCCAGGGACGGCCAGGTGTCCGCCAGCCGGCCGATCTCGACGGTGTTGCCGTCGTCCAGCTTGAGCGCGCCGCGGACGAAGTACCCGTCCACGGTGAAGTCGGCGAACGATCCGTCCGGGGTCATCACCCGCACGCCCCGGGCGACGGTCGCGGCGGTCGTGAGGTCGGTGCCGTTCTTCTCCTCCCACCGGTACACCTGGTAGCGGCTGTCGGCGAAGAGCATGCCGGGGTTCGGGAAGTCGACCCGGCCCCACTCGGCGCCGAAGAAGCGGGCGATCTGCCGGTAGGCGGCGCCCGTCACCGCGTCCCGTGTCTGCCAGAGAAACTGCGGCGGCCGCTGCTCGGCATAGCGGGTGATCTTCAGCGTGTGGCCGCCGGCGACCGGTTCCAGGCTCCCGGTCTCCTTGGCCTGTGGAGAGATCTCCTGGTAGAGGGGCGACACGTGGGTCCCGCCGCCGGGGTCCTGGATCACCGGGGACTCGCGGTAGTGCAGGACGCGCGGCAACCGGCTCCTCGTGCTGTAGGACCGCTGCACGACCCCACCCGACCCGGTCGCGGTGACCGGCGCCACGCCTGACCCGGACGTGGTGACGGGCGCCACGCCCGACCCGGACGGAGGGGAGGATACGGTGATCAGGTCGGTGGTGCTGCGGCCGCGCTGACGGATCCCCTGCATCACGAGGCGGCCGTCGCGGTCGTAGCGGAACCAGCGCCAGGAGCCGTCGGGCTGGAGCTCGCCACGCACCATCCCCTTGTCGAGGGTGCGCCGGCCCTCCCGAACGAGGACGTTGCGAATCAGGCCGTGGGCGAGGTCCGACCAGACCGCCCCGTCGGACTCCACGCCGAAACGCCGGGTGCCACGGGCGACGGTGTCGCCGTGCAGGCCGGCGCGCCCGCCGTCCCACTCGTGCCAGTACCGGGCGCCGCCCGGGGCGCGCAGGACCTCCAGCCGACGGCCCGAGCCGAGGATCTCCCGGGAGTAGAACGGCGTGCCGTCCGCGCCGACGAGACGCAGGCTGCCGTCCTGCCCGGCGTCGGCACGGCCGGCGGCGTTGTAGGCGGGCCGGGTCCCCCCACCCGGGGCCGGGACGGTGCGCGGGCCCGCGGTGCCCGCACGGACCCACCTCGGCGGTGTGGCGGTCAGGTCGACGTCGAAGTGGGTGCCGTCGGGCTGGCCGCGCTGGTCGAGGAAGGTGATGTGTTCCCGCAGCAGCCGGCCCTCCTCGTCGACCTCCTGCCAGTCGCCGCGGTGCGGGCCGCCGGAGGCATCGGTGAGCCGGTAGCCGCCCGCCGCTCGGGTCACCGTGACTCCCGCCGGCGCTCCACGACGGTCATGCAGGGTGAAGGCCGGGCCAGCACCGGTGCCGCCGCGGTGGTCCAGGTGCAGGCGACGGCCGTCCAGTGCCGCGCCGCCGGAGGTGCGCAGCGGGACCTGCTGGGTGAGCAGGTTGCCGGCGGCGTCGAAGTCGCGGCGCTCCCCGCTCGGGGTCGTGAGCGCGAACCCGCCCAGGCCGGTGGGGCTGACTGTCCAGGCGCGCATGTTCGCGAGCAGGTCGTGGGTGGTGGCCGTGCGGGCAGCCCAGTCGATCTCGACCTGGCCGAGGTCCCGGTTGGCCTGGGTCGGATGCGCGGGGTTGGTCATCCGCACCCGTTCGGCGACGAGTGTGCCGTCCGCGGCGTAGCTCGGCCCGTCACCACGGGCGTCACGCAGGTCGACGCCTCCGCCTGGCCTCCCGGTGACTCTCCAGAGGATGCTCGGGACCGGTGCGGCGGAGACAGAGGGTGCGGGAGGCACGGCGGGTACGGGGGGTACGGCGGGCACGGCGAGGGTCACGGCCAGCGCCGGCGTGGTCGATGCGGGCGCGGCCGGGTGCAGGGTCGCGGTGGCGGCGTTCCAGTCGATCAGCATGTGCCCGGACGCCCTGCCCACCGCGGCCAGGGCGGCGGCCGGCGGGTCGGTGAGCGTGCGCCGCTCGGCTTCGAGGGTGCCGGTGGGCCCGTAGCGGAGATAGTCGCCGTGATGGCCCGGTGAGGTGTCGCGCACCTCGTAGCCGCCGCCGTGCGGGACGACGGTGCGGCCCGGGACCGGCTGGCCGGCCGGTCCCGTCAGGATGTACTGGCCGCCCGGCGCGGCGGTGAGGTCGGCGACGATCAGCTGCCCGGTCAGAGGCGCGCCGGTGGCGTCGTGCGGGACGACGACCTGGTGGCGTAGGTCGCCGGCCGCGCCGAACGTCATGCTCGCCGGGCCGTCGTCGAGGCGGAAACCGCCGCCGGGGAGCCGGGTGAGGCCCCAGGTGCGGGTCGCGCCGAGGGAGTCGACGGTGGTGGCGGTCGACGTCGTCCAGTCGAGGTTCGCGGTGCCGAGGTCGCGCAGGAGGGCGGGGCGCAGCGGATGGCCGAGCGGCGTGCTCTCGTCGACCAGGTGGCCGCCCGCGTCGACGGTCCGGTGGCCGCCGGCGGCGTCGGTGAGTCGCAGCCCGCCGCCGGGGGCGGAGGTGACCGTCCAGGTGCGGGTGGCGTCCGCCGGGTCGGTGGCCCGCGGCGGGGACGCCGACCAGTCGATGTCCAGCTGGCCCACCGGCACGGGTACCGGCGGGGCTGCCGTGATCGTGGTTGTGGTCGTGGCGGTGGTGGTCGTGGTGGTGGTGACGGGCGGCGCAGGCGCGGGTGGCGGGGGCTCGAGCAGGGTGCGGCGCTCGCCGCGCAGGCGGCCGTCGCGGCCGAACTCACGGTGGTCGCCCAGGGTCGGACCCGGGCGCCGGTCCGTCAGCCGGAACACGTCGCCGTGCCGGCTCACGTCGACCTCGGGGGGATCGCCGTCGTCGGCGTCGAGGACGTACGGGTCGGCGTCGTCGCCGCGCGTGTAGCGCACCTCCAGGGAGACGTCGCCGGGCAGGGGGGTTCCGGTCGCGTCGCGCAGGGTCAGCGTCTCGGTCTGGAGCAGGCCGAAGAAGTCGTAGTAGCGCCGCTCGTCGCTGCCGACGAGGCGGATCTGGTCGTGGAGCCACCGGACGTTGTACTGCCGCGTCGCGCCCGCCGGGTCGGTCACCGTGCCCACGGGTTCGTCGCCCGACAGGTCGATGTCCACCTGACCCGCGGGGCGCGGCGCCGGCGCGGGCGTCGACCCGTCGGCCCCGGCGGGCGGGCGGGCCGCGTCCGGGTACTCGCTCAGCATCAGCCGCTGGTGCAGCAGGTTCCCGACCTGGTCGAGGCGCAGGGTGTTCCCGCCGGGCTGGGTGAGCGTCACCCCGTCGGCCTCGCGGCGAAGATCGAACAGCTGCGCGGGACGCTCGTCGCCCATCTCGACGAGGGCCGTGCGGTCCCGGTGGTTGAGGTCGACGGATCCCAGGACGGTGAGCGCCGTGATCTCCATGCGGGTACTGGTCAGGCGCCCGTCCGGGCCGAAGGTCAGGGAGTACCCGGCGTCGAGGGTGTCGAGACGGACGCTGCCGTCGTCGTGGTGGACCAGGGTGCCGGTGTGGACGACCTCTCCGTCGGCGTCGACGAGCTCGCCGCTCGGCGCCGCGCCGTCCCCGGAGCGGGTGTCGAGGGTGCCGACCAGCTCCTGGCCGTCGGCGAGCGGCAGATGGTAGGTGTACCGGCCGTCCTCGTCCGAGGGACGCAGCCGGTCGAAGGGCACCCCGGCAGGCGGCACGACGCTCAGGAGCCCGCGCCCGTCCGTCAAGGACTCCGGTCTCGCGGAGGCCTGCCCCGCGGTGATGGAGTGGAACCACTCCTGCTGGTAAGGGCCTTCGACGTGCAGCAGTGGTCCGGTCGGCGCCGCCGGGGTGGCGACGCCGATGGGCATCCCGACCTCGGGATCGCCGGTCTCGATGATCGTCTCGTGGGACGGCGGTGGCTCCTCGGCGCCGACCACGGGCGGGTCGTCGTCGGGCGAGCCGGCGTCCGAGAGCGCATCGTCGGGCCGGCCGTCGTCGGAGAGGCCGTCATCGGAGAGGCCGTCATCGGGCGGGTTCGGCACGGACGGCGCGCTGCCCGGCAGGATCTGATGGTCGCGCAGCCAGACGCGCCAGGCGTCGTCGTAGGCCGTCCGCACATCATCGAGGTCGAGTCCGAAGGCCGCCAGCGCCGCGCCCGCCCGGGTGAGACGGTCGCCGGCCGCGTCCAGTGCCGCGACGGCCGCCACCTGCGCCGCGGTCTGCGGCCGCTTGCCCCCCGCGACCGACGCGGCCGTCGACGTCCCGGCCTCGGCGTCCGCCCGGGGGAAGACGACGTCGTGCGCGGCCTGGGCGCCTGCCAGGCCGCGGCGCGCCGCCACCAGGGTCAACCAGGCGGTGGCCACCTCCTCGATCCGCGCCGGATCGGTCACGCCGAGCCCGGGCACCCACATCGAGGCCGGCATCGAGCCCGACAGCATTACCTGGCCGTCGGCTGACGACGGGGCGCTCGGGGCGCCGGGGCCCTCCTCGACGAGGTGGCCGGAACGATCGTAGGTCTGGTACCGGCCCGCGGGGCCGTCCAGGCGCAGGCCGCCCTGCGCCGTGGAGGTCACGGTCCAGTCACGGGTCCCGCCGGTCGGGTCGGTGACGCGACCCCGCCCGGTCGTCCAGTCGATGTCGAGGTGGCCGAGGGACGCCGAGGGCGTCATGACCTCCATGCCACGTGCGATCAGCTGGCCGTTCGGGCCGTAGACCCGGAAGTCGCCCGGGCTTGACCCGATCCGGAAGCCGCCGTCCGTCTGATGCTCCACCGTCCCGGCGTAGTCGCTGACGTCGGACGCGGTCGAGCCCTCGCCGGTGCCCGCCGCACCGGCCTCGGCGAGGTGGGGCGGGGGGACGAGGGTGCCGTGGGTGTCCCGCCGCGTCCCGCCCGGCGGGGGGATCGTCGCCCGCAGGGTCCCACCGTCCGCCAGCGGCACCGTGTAGGGGATGAAGCCGTGTTCGTCCGGCAGGCCAAGCTGGTCGAACCTGACCCCGGGGGGCGGCTCGGCGTCGCGCAGCAGCTCCAGACGCGCACCGTCCTGCCCGAGTTCCTCCTCGAAGGAGGGGTCGGGCAGCAGCACCGCCAGGTCGGTGCGGGCCTCGGTGAAATCGTCCCGAGCGCGGTCGAGGGCCGCCCGCGCCGCGCGCCCTTGCCGGATCTGCGCTGTCGTGGCGGTACCTGCTGTCGTGGCGGTATCTGTCGTGGCGGACCCTGTCGTGGCGGACGGGGCGGGGTAGGTGGCGCGGTACCGGATGATTGCCTGGTGGTAGGCGGCGCGGGTGTGCGCGACCAGGGCGCTCGCCTGACGGACGGCGGGTGGTTCCCGTTCCCACTCGCCGCGCAGGCTGTCGAATCCGTACGGGTTTCCCTCGGGCCGCACCGTCGACGGCGCCGTCCGCTCGGCCCCCGGATGGCCCTCGACCACGTCGAGGAACCACTGCCGCAGGTCGTCGCCGTCCAGGACAAGCGCCGGCGAGCCCGGCGTCGTGCCGCCCGCGGCCGGCGGGCTCGACGGCTCGGCCGTGGGCAGGTGCGCGACCGTGACCGGTCGGCCGAGGTGCGCGCTCATCGCCGCCGCGGTGTTCTGCAGCCAGCGGCGCAGATCGACCGGGTCGATGGCACCCCGAACCTGTTCGGACATGGTCCTGGTGGAACTCGCGTCGATCACCAGCCCGCCGTCCGGACCCCGGTAGAGCGCACCGCTGACCCGCACGGGCACTGAGACGGTCGCCCCCGCCTCGTCGAACCCCACCGCCACGGTCGGATGGCGCAGCCCTGTCAGGCCCGCGACGAACTCCTCCCGGCTCGGCACCGGCTCGCCGCGTGCCTCGCGGGCCCGCGCCGACCACTGGTACACCTCGTCGAGGGTGTCCGGCGAGACCAGCGAGGTGGGGTCGTCGCTGCCGAGGTAGATGTCCGCGGCCGACTCCCCCACCACCGAGAACAGGAACGACGCGCCCGCCGGCGCCGCCTCCAGGTGCTTGCCGGAGAAGGCGGCGAGCGGCGTGAAGAACGGGTTCACCCGCACGAACCCCTGGTCGTCACGCTCGTTGTCCCGCAGATGCGTCGGATATTCGGCTGTACCGAAGTCGTGATCCAGATCGCCCGTCAGCCCCCCGTCCGGCAGGGTCTGCGGGGAATGCGCGGGGGCGCCGCCGCGCACTCTGGGCAACGGGCTTCCCAGCAGGGTGGCCACCACGTCGCCGACCAGAGCTGTCGACGGTGTCCGCAGGTTCGCCGGCCGCGACCGGACATCCCGGTACACCCGAAGGATCTGGTCGTCGCTGAACTCCCTACCGGCCGGCAGGGATCGCCGCACGCCGCGCACGGCTTCGCGCTCGGTGGCGTCGGCCGGGACCAGCGGCTCCGGCGGCGACACCTCCCCCGCCGGGACGGGCAGGATCTCGTCCACCGGGGCGGGCGCGGGGTCGCGGTAGGCGGGCGGGTGCGTCACCTGCTCGAGGCGTGCGCGCACGATGCGCAGCGCGTCGTCGACGGCGGTGCGCACCGTCGCGTCGTCGGGCAGTGGCCGGTTCGGGTCGACGGGGCCGACGGTCACGTCCAACCCGAGCGGGCGCAACGCCAGATACCGGACGTCGGGCGTCCCCGTGTCACGGACGACGTACACGGTCTGGTTGTCGTGCGCCGGGAGCTGGCCCGCGGTATCCGCCGGGACCTCCTCGACCCGCAGCCCCAACAGGTCGGCGATCGTGTCCAGGTCGAGGCCGGTTCTCGTCCCCCCTGCCCGCGACAGCGTGGTGCCCGGTGCGTACACGGTCTGGTGGAAGGAGGCGAGCTCGGTCCTGATCGCGGTGGCCACCGGCGCCGGGGCGGTCTGGAACAGGCGGTACAGCGCCGCGGGGCCGGAGGCCGGATGTTGGAGCGCCGCGCTGTACAGCAGGGCGGTGAGCTGGCCGTTCTCGTCGTGGGACACGCCCGGCGGGACCGGCGTGATCTGCATCGAGGGCCCGTCGGCGAAGCTCACCACACTGCCCGGACCCGGATAGGCCGGTTCCGGGATCGCCAGCTGGTCCGGGCGCCCGGCGGGGGCGTCCGTCAGCAGGACGGTCACTTCGGCGGTGAACCGGTCACGGCGCTCGGTGTACCTGGCCTGCGGACCGGCCTCGCCGGTGCTGGCCTGCGCGGGGACGACGACGAGTTCCAGCAGGGCGGGGTCGAGACCGTGTGCCGCCGCCGCGGTGACGATGTGGCGGGCGAGGATCCGCGGGACCGTCGCCTCGAGCCCGTTCGCCCCGGGCAGGGCCAACCGGCCGTCCCCCAGGCTGCCGACGACGACCGGAGTCCTCCCGCGGGCGGCGGCCTCGTCGGCGGCCTGCCGTACCCGCTGGATCGAGGTGTCCCTGACGGTGGGGTCGCCGGCGGTGGGCCGGTCGAGGTCGGGGGACCACAGGTTCAGCCCAGGTCCCCCGGAGGCGGTGGTGAACGGCGAGCGCGTCGGTGCCGCGGGTGCCTGCCGCCAGGCCGGTTCGCCGGAGTCCGGGTCCCCCTGCCGGGTCGTCTCCACCGGCATGTTCAGCTCGCCCTGCACCAGAGTGGGGATGCCGGCGTGCACCGGCGCGCCGGCCGTGCGGGACAGGCTCGCCAGCATCAGTCCGACCGTGGGAACCGTGGCCGTATTGTACCGCCGGATGATCGCCGCGAGCTGCTCCGCCGGGATGGCGAGTTCACCGAGCCCGTCGACGTGCACGGTGACCGTGTCCGGACTTCCGTCGGCGAGCACCAGGAAACGGCCCGGTGCCCGGGGCGGAACGCTCTGCCCCGGGCGGCTTCCGAGCGGTCGGACGGACAGGTCGATCCCGTACGGGCCGGCCTCGTCGGCGAGGACGCGCACCTCGACATCGGAGATCGAGGCGCCCGCCAGGTACCACTCCGAGGTGTCCAGGTGCGGGAGGTCGAAGTCCTGGTCGTAGCGGACCAGCTGGCCGGTCAGGCTGTCCCGCACATGGTCGAGGCGCGACGGGTCCTGGCTCGTGCCGGTGCCCTCCGTGGGCGGTGCCACGACCAGCACCCAGCGGTCGGCGATGACGTCGCGGAGGTCGTCGGAGACTCGGGCGTTGATCCCGACGTACACCGGCTGGCCGCCGATGCGGGCGGACAGCTGCGACGCCAGCGTCTCGAGGTGCGCGTCAACCTGCGCCCCCGGGCCCGAGCGCGTCGAGATCAGCCGGAGCGGGGGCATCGGTCGCTGGGGCTCCCCCGGGGCCGCCGCGAGGGTGCTCGACAGGACGTCCATGACGCTGCCGGGCGCGAGCGGGATCAGCTGCTCGGGGCTCCACGACGGCTGCCCGGTCGTCGCCGTGTTCACGACGACGAGAGGCAGGCCGGCCAGCGACGGGTCCATCGCGTGCAGGCTCGCGTCCCACCGGGCCAGCTCCTCGCGCCAGGCGGGCGTGTTGACGCTGCTCGAACCGAGGAGAACGGCGCCGCCCTCATACGTCGCCACGCTGTGGGCCATGGTGGTGAGCTGGCCGTGCTCGTCCAGGCGCAGGTAGCTTGGCAGGCCCTCCTGCCCGGGCGGGTTCGTGAGTCGGCCGCCGGGAACGCGATGGGTCCGGAACGGATCGAGTCCTCGTGCTGGCTGGATGTAGGCGACCGGGCTGTGGAACGCGGCGGCCAGGATGTCGACGTCGCGTCGGAAGGCCTCGGTGAAGGCGGGTTCGGTCAGCGGGGGCGGGGTCCACAGCACGACCGTCCCGACCGACCCCTGGGCGGCGGCCGCGAGCTGTGCCGCCCCCTGCTCATCGAGGGGACGCACGGTCCCGTCGCCCATCGGAACCCCCAGACCGCCGCCCGGCAGGGACGCCAGATCGAGGGCGAAGGTGCCCGCCGGATAACCGAGGTCGGGGTTCGCGTACAGCGCGCGGCGCTGCTGGAACTGGCGCGCTGTGGGTGCGGCCAGACCGGCGGCGGCCATCGGCAGCACCACCGGCGCGTCCGGCGGCCACAACCGCCCGATCGGATCGGTCACCAACGGCGTGGGCCGCCCCTGCGGGCTGTGCAGCGCCTCCCATTCCCCGAGGGACTCGTTGCGGGCGGTACTGAACACCGCCCGCAGGTGCCCGCCGCCCACCCGGGCGGTCCGAAAGCTGGCGGCCGGAGCGAACACGAAGGCCCCCGCGGCCTCGCCCACCCGCGCCCAGGTCTGCCGCTGCTCCCGGGACAGCGGCTGGCCCAGCACGATCGGCTGGCCGTTCCAGCCGTGCCGGCCGAGAAACGCCGGCATCTCGGCGGGCGGCACCGTGAACGACGTCCCGTCCAGGCGGAACAGGACGAGCTCGCCGGCATCGTTGATCTCGGGGAGGTCTCCCTCCACCTCGAACACGTCCGCCCGCGCCGCCACGCCGTCGGCCGCGGCCACCTGCGCCGCGTACCCGTCGGGTGTCGCCAGCCGCAGCCCGGCGCCGGTCGGGACGACCGCGTCGGCCGTGCGGCGCAGGGCCGCTCCGTCCACCGACGTCCACTTGCCCTGCTGCCGCGACGCCGGGGTGCCCAGCACCTGCCACGGCCGTGATCGCCCCTCGTCGTCCACCGCCCGCAGGCCGCTTCCCGGCAGGCGCCGGCCGCCGGGATCGTCGAAGGAGCCGTGGCTGTGCTCGTCGAGGACCAGAACCTCGACGTGGAAGTGGTCGGCGAACGACGAGAGCATCCCCGCCGACGCGCCCGGCCCGCCCGGGGTCCACACCCTGATGTCCTGGCCCGGCGTCCAGCCACGCCCCTGGAAGAGCTCACCGACGGAGTCCGCCCCGAGAATGCGGGCACCAGCCCGCGGGCGCCCGTACCCGAGAGTCGTCAGGCTGTCGTCCCGGTTGCGCAGCGCGAGACCGCCGCCGCGTGACGGGATCACGACGTCGAACACCCCGGTGTCCGTCCGCGCCAGCTCCTGCAGGCCCGGCAACAGGCGCAGGTACTCCGGGAGGGTCACCGACGCCATGCCGCCCGGCCAGCGCACGAACCGGGCGCCGGCCGTGCGCAGGGAACCGTCCGCGGCGACGTCCAGCCAGCGCGGCGGCCGGACGACGCCGACCGCGTCGGCCTGGCCCGGCCGCACCGCCACGAACCCGTTCCACGCGCCGCCGTCCACGGCCAGCCGGCCGTTCACCACCTGCTGCTGGCGGCCCGCCGCGGGTATCCACACCTCGGTCCGCAGCGCCTGGGCGACGCTCTCCGCCTGCGCCGCGAACGCGCGGTAGCGCGGGTCATCCCGGCCCTCGGCCGGCCCAGGATCCGGCCCCGGCGCGGCCGCGGACCCCGCCGCCGGCGCTCGCGCGGCCCAGATCTGGATCGGGCCGCCCTGCCAGCCCGCCGCCGTCAGTGCCTGCTCGAGCAGCTCGTCGGTCACCGGGACCAGGTGCCCCCCCGCCCGCTCGGGAAGCGCCAGCCTCCCGTCCTCGGCGCGCGGCAGGACGAGCGACGTGACGTTCGGCGTGCCCGCGAGACCGGCCGCGAGATCGGCCAGCCCGTCCGCGACCAGCACACCCCGCCCCGCATCGGCCGTCACGGCGAACCGGTCGAGCGCACCGGTGGCCGGGGGAGGAACCGCCGGCATCGGGATCGGGACGGCCACCGTGGCGCCCGTCAACGCGTCGAAGTGGTCGACTCCGTCGTGGTAGACGTACACGGCGGGATTCGGCGCGGTCTCCTCCCCCGGGTTCAGGTGGCCGGCCCGCATCTCGCCGGTGTTCGGGTCCGCCCGCACCACCACCACGTCGAGGCCGGTGGCATGGGCCACGATCTGGGGAATCCGGGCGGCGAACGGGGAGCGCCCCATGTCGTCGGCGCGGATCGCCCGCGCGACCAGGTCGCTGGGCCGCATACCGAGAAGCTGGCGACGGTCGGGTATCCCGGCGAGCGACGGCGTCACCTGGAGCAGGCGATGCCACTGCGGGCCGAACGGGTTCTCTGCCTCGGCGAGGACGTCCTCCAGCTGCTGGCGCAGGTCCGCCGTCCGGGCGGGATCGGCGTGGTCGGACGGATCGGGATCGGCACGGGACCCGTGCAGGACGAACCGCAGGGCGGGCGCGTCGAGATCCGCCGCGAGGTCCCGGAGCAGCACGTCACGCTCGCCGCCGGGCTGGTCGACGGTGCCGCGCAGGCTGTCCCCCGGCGGCCCGGTGTACCACCGGTACACCTGCAGGCGCGGGTCCGCGCCGTCCCTTGTCACACCTCGTGAGCCGGGCAGCTGCGCCCGCGCGCTGACGTCCAGGGCGTCGAACAGGCTGCGACTGTCGGAACGTGTCCTGCTGGTCTCGAACCGTTGACCGTCGACGCTCAGCACCTCGGGCGCGGGAACCGGCTCCGGCGCGGGAACCAGTTCGGGCGCGGGAACCAGTTCGGGCGCGCCAACCGGCTCGACGGCAGCCGCTGGATCCGTCAGGTCGGATGTGTCAACGCCGGGTTGGGAGGTGCTGGTCTCGCCGATCTGTGCGCCGTCGCCGGAGCGCCCCGGCTGGGTGGAGGCGGGCGCGCCGCCGCCCAGACCCGGGCGCCCGCGGTTCCAGTCGCGGGTGGCACGCTCGTAGGCTGCCCGCACCTGGGGGACGTCGTGGCCCAGGTCGGCCACGCCCGCCATGGCCTGGTCCAGCGCCACCCGCGCGTCGTCGAGGGCGACGGAGGCGGTGTACTGCGCGTCCGTCTGGCGCCGTTTGGGCCCGCGGACCCCCACCGTCGAGCTCGACGGACCGTCGACCGGCGGCAGCGCCGCCTCCAGGTCGTTGCGCGCCACCGTCAGGGCGTGTTCGGCGGCCATCACCTGGCCCCACGCCTCGTTCAGCCGGGCCACCTCGTCCGGATGGCGGACCCCGAGCAGCGCCGTCCACACCGGTGCGGGCACCGACCTCGACAGCGTCGGCCTGTCGCTGTCCTCCCGACCGGCCGGCCTTCCCGGCGCGGCGGGAGCCGCCTCGCCGGCGGATGGCCCGGTGGGGGGAGGTTCGGGATAGGCCGGCGGCACCCCGGGGCCGTGTGCCGGCGGCCTATCCCGAACCCCCCCCCCCCGGGC
>NZ_FZMO01000189.1 GCF_900197875.1 Frankia canadensis
CCACCAGCTCCCGGCCCCCACCAGTGCCCGGCCCCACCAGCGCGGGTCAGTCCGGATATCCAACCTAACCGGTTGACCCAGCCGCCAGGCCACCTCGATAGTCAGTTGGAAATTGCAACTGACATCTGGGAGGCACCGTGGACGAACGACCCGACCCGTCCTCGACCCTGCCTGCGCGGCTGCGCGACCATCCGTCCGTCCGGGCCGTACGGGCCAGGCAGGCCGCCGCGCGGGCGGACCAGGGCGGCCAGCCGCCGTCACCGCGGGTGATCGACGCCGAGTGGCTGCGGGAGATCGCGCTGCGGGCGGGTGCCGACGACGTGGCCGCGGTCCCGCTGGACCGCCCGGAGCTCGCCGCCGAGCGGCCGCACGTCGAGCGGGCGCTGCCCGGCACCCGCAGCCTCGTCTCCCTCGTCGTCCGGATGGCCCGGGACAACGTCCGGTCTCCCGAGCGCAGCATCGCCAACCAGGAGTTCCACCGCAGCGGCGAGATCATCAACGAGGCCGCCCGCCGGATCGTCCAGGCCCTGGCGGACGCGGGGTACCGGGCGGTGAACCCGTCCGCGACCTTCCCGATGGAGATGGACCGCTACCCGGGGCGGATCTGGGTCGTCGCGCACAAGACGGTCGCCGTCGCCGCGGGGCTCGGCGCCATCGGCATCCACCGCAACGTCATCCATCCCCGCTTCGGCAACTTCGTCCTGCTCACCACCCTGCTGGTCGACGCGGAGGTGAGCGCCTACGGCTCGCCCATCAACTACAACCCCTGCCTGGAGTGCAAGCTCTGCGTAGCCGCGTGCCCGGTCGGGGCGATCGGCAAGGACGGCTCGTTCGACTTCCGCACCTGCTTCACCCACAACTACCGGGAGTTCATGGGCGGCTTCACCGACTGGGCGGAGACGGTCGCGGACAGTACGGACGGCGCGGACTTCCGGACCCGGGTGAGTGACACCGAGAACGCCTCGATGTGGCAGAGCCTGTCGTTCCGCGCGAACTACAAGGCCGCGTACTGCATGGCGGTGTGCCCGGCCGGCGAGGACGTCCTCGAGCCGTACCTGGCGGACCGCCGCGATTTCATGGCCCAGGTGCTGCGGCCGCTGCAGGACAAGGTGGAGACGCTGTACGTGACCGCCGATTCGCCGGCGGCGGAGTACGCGCGCCGGCGCTTCCCGCACAAGGAGATCCGCCAGGTCGGCGACGCCGGCCGCTCCCGGCGACGCGAACCCGGTCACTCGCCGGATTCCGGGCACTGAGCCGCCCGCCGCCGCCGAACCTGCGATAAAAGGGAGGCCGGACGAATCCGGCACCGCGCGCATCGAAGGAGCCGCCCTGACGGACGCGGGTGAGGATCGGCGACCGGTGCGGGAGCGCCGCGGGGGCGCGACCCGGCTGACGTTCCTCGGGCCGGCTCCGGACCCGCCGTTCGAGCGGGTGACGAGCGCCGCGGTGGTGGCCCTCACCGGCGACGGCCGGCTCGTCGTGGCCGAGCTGGACCGCGGGCTGGACATCCCCGGCGGCCACGTCCAGCGCGGGGAGACGAGCATCGACCAGACCGTACGGCGCGAGACGTGGGAGGAGGTCCGGGCCCGGCTCGGCGCCCTGCTGCCCGTCGAGGTCGTCGAGTCGGACTACTTCGGCGCCGACGACCTCAGCTACATGGTGATCCGGGCCGCGCGGGTCACCGAGCTCGCGCTGTGGGAGCCCACCCACGAGTCGGCCGGGCGGCGTCTCGTCACGCCGGAGGAGTTCCTGGCCGGCTATCGCGGCCGTCCGGCGTTCATGCGCCATCTGGTGACCCGTGCCCTCGCGATCCTTGCCGCCGACCGTTACCCTGATGGCGATGAGTGTCACAATCGGTAGCCATCCGAGCGAGGAGATGTGCGTATCCCCCGCCCGGCGAGGCATCCGACGGAGGTGTGCGCATGTTCGGTCTGATGGTGCGGTTCGAGGTTCGCCCCGACACCGCGGACGCGTTCGATGCTCTGGTCGCCAGGACCATCCCCCTCGTCGCCGAGCATGAGCCCGGCACGATCGTCTATGCCGCCCACCGCATCGACGGCGAGCCGAACGCACGGCTGTTCTACGAGCTCTACCGCGACCGCGCCGCCTTCGACGAGCACGCCGACCAGCCGCACATCCACCGCTTCGTGGCGGGTTGGCGGGACCTGCTCGCCGGTCCGCCACGGATGAAGTTCCTCGCCCTCAGCGATGCCAGCGGCGTGCCCGTGCCGGCGGACGTCTGACCGGCGGACGTCTGACCGGCGGGCGTCTGACCGGCGGGCGTCTGACCGGCGGACGCCCGGGGGTCCCGACCGCGCCGACGACACGGGTGCGACAGGATTGTGCCTGTCCGGACGCGCGCCCGCGGACCGGCGGTCAGGAGCGTGCGGCATGAGGGTCGGATTCATCGGTCTGGGTGGGATGGGGGCCGCGATGGCCCGAAATCTGCTCGACGCGGGACACACCGTGCTGGTCTGGAACCGCTCCTCCGAGCCCGTCCGACGGCTCGCCGACGCCGGGGCCATCGCGGCGGGCATCGACGAGGCGTTCGCGACCGGCACCGTGCTGAGCATGCTGTCCGACGACGCGGCCGTCGCCGAGCGGCTGCTCGACCCGGCCGTGCTCGACGCCGCGCCGGCCGGCGCGCTGCACGTGAACATGGCGACGGTCAGCACCGCGCTCGCGCAGCGGGCCGCCCGCGAGCACGCCGAACGCGGCCTGCGCTACCTCGCCGCGCCCGTCTTCGGCCGCACCGACGCGGCCGCCGCAGGCAACCTCACCGTCGTGGCCGGCGGTGACCCCGCGGCGATCGCCGAGGTGGCGCCCCTGTTCGACGTCCTCGGCCGGCGCACCTGGCCGGTCGGGGAGGAGCCGGCGCAGGCGAACCTGGTGAAGATCTTCGGCAACTACCTCATCGCATGTTCCATCGAGGCGATGGCCGAGGCGACGGCGGTGATCGAGGCCGGCGGGCTCGACCCGAGCGCGTTCATCGACGTGCTGACCGACACCCTGTTCACCGGTCCCGTCTTCGCCGGGTACGGCGGCATGATCGGAAAGCGGCGGTACGAGCCGGTGAACTTCCGGCTGCCCCTCGGCTTCAAGGACGTCCAGCTCGCCCTCACCTCCGGACAGGAGCGCAACGTCCCGCTGCCGTTCGGCGGGGTGCTGCGGGACGCCTTCCTCGACGCGCTGGCGCACGGCCAGCAGGAGCAGGACTGGGCGGCGGTCGCCGAGACCGCCCGCCGCCGCGCCGGCCTGGCCTGACGCGAGCCCGCCCGCGGCTGTCGCGCGCTGGCCGCCGGCATTGGCGGGCGGGCAAGCGGAAAGCCGTCGCAGGATGCGGTGCCATGCCGCGCGCCGCCGCACAGTGGATCACATGAGCACGCGACTGCCCCGGCGTCCGGTATCGGCGTCATGACCAGGGCCGTGACCTTCGCCGTCCTGATCGTGACCGTCCTGGTGGCGCACCGGCTCGCCGACCATGTGCTCGGGCAGACCGACGCGCAGGCCCGGCTGAAGACCGAGCCGGGCTGGCTCGGATGGGCGGCGCTGGCGCGCCATCTGGCCGCCTACCACGCGGTCGTGATCGTCATGGCCACCAGCACGCTGGCCGCGCTGCACCTGACGCTGTCGCCGGTGGGTGTCGCGGTCGGGTTGCTGGTGTCCGCGGGCAGCCACGCGCTGTGGGACCGGCGGCGGGCGGGGCGCTGGCTGCTGGTGCGCACCGGGGGCGGGGAGTTCGCCGAGCTCGCCGAGCATGGCCTGAACGGCATGTACCTCGCCGACCAGTCCCTGCACGGCGCGTCCCTGTGGCTCGCGGTGCTGCTGGCGGTGCTGCTGTGAGCGGTGTGCCGCTCGCTCCTAGTCGGCGGCACCGCCCGGTGACCAGCTCGACTGGCGGGAGCGCGGGCCGCCGACGGCGACGCTCCAGGAGACGTTGTCCGCCGCGCCGGGCAGGTACCAGGGCTCGTCCTCGGTGCTGTCCCCGTCGGACTCGTCGGGCCCGGCGTAGTCCCAGCACGACGACCACTCGTCCGCGGCGGGTTCGGCGGCGAGATCGCCCGGCCACTCCGGCCCGATCCGGGGGGCGTCGGCCAGCCCGTCGGGCGGGGTGTGCGCGGACGCGCCGGGCGCCGCGGCGTCGGCGGGTGCGGTGACCGAGGCGACCATGCGCGGGATCACGAGCCAGGCAGTGATGTTAACCCCCACGACGACGAGGCTGATGATGGCCAGGATCAGGTAGCCGTTACCGGGTGCCGACGCGACCGCCCCGACGGCGCCTCTCGCGGCCAGGACTCCAAGGCCCGGGACGGCGGCGGCGGACAGTCGTGCCATAGGCATCTTCCTATCGCCATCGCCGCGCCGCCGACCTCGATCGACGCCAACCCGACAAGCGGGGAGGGTGGTTTGTGGACGCTCATGGCGCTTACTCCGCCCATCCCACGCGGCGCCGGCCCCGATCACCCACCGCCTCGTACCACCCGCGTTTGATGACCGACGGGCCGCCGTCGCGACGACGACTTCCGCATCAGGTCATCGTAAGGCCACAGGACGACACCAGGGAACCGCTTGCGGCGGCCGAGCCTGTGCGGATCGCGTCCGTACGCCGAGGGTCGAGGACGCACGCCGTTTCCGCGCGGGACGCGGACCAGCCGGACCGCCTCTGGACGCTCGCTGGCCCGACGGTGCCGGTCGGGACATCCAGCAGGGATGCCCCGACCGGGCGCCGCCGAGACCGAGGAGCGACTGGGCATCGCGGGTCGGGGACGGATGGGATCGACCCGGACACCACAGTCGCATCCTCAACCTACCTGCTCGATAGCGTGTAGTCACTGATCGATTACAGGCAGTTCTAGCCTACACCCCGTTTGCCGGTCCTCAACCCGTATGCCGAGGCCCGCCACGCGCCATTCGTCGGCCGAGGGGGACTCGGGCCGTCCGTCCGAGTTCCCACGACATGACCCGAATTCCGTGCTTTGTCCGCGCCTTCGGCACCCCGCCGCCTGTCTTCCCGGCCACACATCGTCCGCGCGCGGCACACCCCCTGCCGTCCGTGGGTAACAGGAGGCCATGAGACCCGACGAACGCGCCCGCCACGCCGGACAGATCCGCCGGACGGGCGACCTGGGCGTAGTGTCCGACATTGGACAAAGGTTTCGTGATGACAGCCACAGGGTGAGCGCCGGGTTTCCGGCTTAGTCTGATCGCTCATGAGCGGGGCGCCGGTCGGAGTGTTCGACAGCGGGGTGGGCGGTCTCACGGTGGCGCGCGCCATTCTCGACCAGCTTCCGCATGAGCCCCTGCTCTATCTCGGCGACACCGCGCGGGCACCGTACGGACCACGACCGATCGCCGACGTGCGCAGCTATGCGCTGGAATGCCTGGATCGCCTGGTGTCGGAGGGGGTGAAACTGCTTGTCATCGCCTGCAACACCGCCAGCGCCGCCTGCCTGCGCGACGCCCGCGAGCGCTACGACGTCCCGGTGGTCGAAGTGATCATGCCTGCGACCAGGCGGGCGGTCGCCGCCACCCGCAGCGGGCGGGTCGGCGTCATCGGCACGGTGGCCACGATCGGCAGCCGGGCGTACGAGGACGCGTTCACCGCCGCGGCCGGGATGGAGCTCACCAGCGTCGCCTGCCCCGCGTTCGTGGACTTCGTCGAGCGGGGTATCACCTCCGGGCGGCAGCTGCTCGGCCTGACCGAGGCGTACCTCGCACCGCTGCAGGAAGCGGACGTCGACACGGTGATACTCGGATGTACACACTATCCGGTGCTGACCGGCGTGATCGGCCTCGTCATGGGCGAGGGGGTGACGCTGGTGAGCAGCGCCGAGGAGACGGCGAAGGACACCTACCGGGTGCTCGCCCGGGAGGGCCTGTTCCGCGACCCCGACCTGCCGCCCCCGGATCACCGCTTCCTGACCACCGGCGATCCGGCGACCTTCGCCCGGGTGGGGCGCCGGTTCCTTGGCCCCGAGCTCGCCAGGGTCTCGGCGGCGCCGCCGGCGTCGCCACCCGCCAGGACCACGACCCCAGTCGTCTGGCCCGCCCACACCGGGGCGGATCAGGATCCCTCCCAGCGAAGCCCGGTGGTGCCACGGTGAAACTGACGATTCTCGGCTGTTCCGGCACGTACCCCGGCCCGGCCTCCGCCTGCTCGTCCTACCTGGTCGAGTCGGACGGCTTCCGGCTCGTCGTCGACGCGGGCAACGGTTCGATGGGCGAGCTGCAGAAGCACTGTGACCTGCGCGACATCGACGCCGTCCTGCTCAGTCACCTGCACGGGGACCACTGCCTCGACCTGGTCGCCAACTCCTACGCGCGGCGCTACCACCCCGAGGGGATGCCGCCGAAGCTGCCCGTCTACGGGCCGATCAACACCCAGGAACGGCTGTGCGGCGCCTTCGAGAAGTGGCCGGAGGACAGCCTCGCCGACATCTACGACTTCCGCACGATCGGCGCCGGCTGCCTGCACGTCGGCCCGTTCCGCATCGACCTCACCCGGGTGGCCCACCCGATCGAGGCCTACGGCGTGCGCGTCACCGCCGGGGACAAGGTGCTGACCTATTCTGGCGACACCGGCGCGTGCGACCGGCTCGTCCGCCTCGCCCGCGACAGCGACCTGTTCCTGTGCGAGGCGTCCTTCCTCGACGACGAGGACAATCCCCCGGACCTGCACCTGACCGGCCGGGAGGCCGGCGAGCACGCCCGGCGCGCCGACGTCGGCCGGCTCGTGCTGACCCACCTCGTGCCCTGGGGCAACGCCGCGCGCACCGAGGAGGAGGCCGCCGGCGCCTACGAGGGCGAGCTGACCCTCGCCACCCCCGGGGCCGTCTTCGAGCTCTGAGGTCGCCCGCCGGTAGTGTCGCGGGGTGACACGAGTCGATGGCAGAAAGCCGGATGAGCTGCGACCGGTGACGATCCAGCGCGGCTGGCAGGAGCAGGCCGAGGGATCCGCCCTGATCACCGCGGGCCGCACCAGGGTGCTGTGCGCCGCGTCGGTGACGACCGGGGTGCCGCGCTGGCGCAAGGGCAGCGGACTGGGCTGGGTGACCGCCGAGTACGCGATGCTGCCGCGGGCCACGAACACCCGCAACGACCGCGAGTCCGTGCGCGGCCGGGTCGGCGGACGCACCCACGAGATCTCCCGGTTGATCGGGCGCAGCCTGCGGGCCTGCATCGACCTCGCCGCTCTCGGCGAGAACACGATCGCCATCGACTGTGACGTCCTGCTCGCCGACGGCGGCACCCGCACCGCCGCGATCACCGGCGCCTACGTCGCCCTCGTCGACGCGGCCCGCTGGCTCGACCGGCCGAAGGCGATCACGACGAGCATCGCCGCGGTGAGCGTCGGCGTCGTCGGCGGCGAGCCGATGCTCGACCTCGCCTACACCGAGGACTCCACCGCCGACACCGACATGAACGTGGTGTGCACCGGCGCGGACGGCTTCGTCGAGGTCCAGGGCACCGCCGAGGGCGCCCCGTTCGACCGTTCGATGCTCGACAGTCTGCTCGACCTGGCGGTACGCGGCTGCGCCCAGCTCACCGCCATCCAGACCGAAGCCCTGCGCGGCCCGGCCCCCGCCGGAAAATCTGCTCGGCGACCAGGTCGG
>NZ_FZMO01000348.1 GCF_900197875.1 Frankia canadensis
CTCCCCCACCGTCCCCCCGCCCGGCGACTACGCCCGGCCTCCGCACACGTTCGGCCGCGGTGGCCGATGGTGACGCCATCTCCCGCTGCTCAGTTGAAGCGTTCGCGGCGCCACCTCGTCCCGGCGCGCCCCGCCGACCGGATCCGCAACTGGTCCACCGATCCGAGCCGAAAGGATGTTCTTTGACGACCACCGGCGGCATCGTTCCCGACGAGCTTCGCGACCTGCTGGAACGTCCACTGTTCGCGAACCTCGCGACCGTCCGCGAGGACGGCAGCCCGCAGGTCAATCCGATGTGGTTCGAATGGGACGGCGAGTTCATCCGCTTCACCCACACGAACTTCCGCCGCAAGTTCCGGAACATCACGGCGAACCCGGCGGTCGCGATCTCCATCATCGATCCCACCGACCCGTACCGGTATGTCGAGGTGCGCGGAGTCGTCGAGCGTGTCGACCCGGATCCCACCGGCGCCTTCTTCGTCCGGCTGAACAAGCGTTACAGCGGCCCGTTCGGCCCGAGCCACCCGACGGACGCCGCCGACCGCGTCATCCTCGCCGTCCGCCCCACCGCCATCGGCAGGCGCTGAGCCTTCCATACTTCCTGGTTCTTTCGAATCTCGCGCCGCAGAGCCTCGTTCGGCTCGCAGATTCCCACTTTCACGATCACCCCCGCCGGCGGATCACGCAATCAAAAAGATCAGTAGTCACCCGAGTAATACAGGACATCTCGGTAGTCCTTCCTGGCACGGTGGCGGCGCGGGCGTTGAGGGCGTGGGCGGTGGCCGCGTAGCGGCGGCGGAACTCCTCGACTGTCCAGCCCTGCTGTCGGACCAGGCGCGCGAGCAACGTTCGAGGTCGGCGGAGGGCGACGACGTCCGTCCGTGAGCGCGTTCCGGACGCGGGCGGGCAGGTCTCGCCCCGGCGTCAGTCCACGGACTCGCACCTGTGCGGCGACCGCGGCCACGGGGCCGGCTGCGTCCCAGCGGTGACGCGCGGCGCGCACGACCTCGGCGAACGACGCCCGGTCCAGCTCCACCAGCGCGGCAGCGCCGCGCTGCAGACGGGTACGCGATATGTCCCGAGCCCACCACGGCGCTGCCGCGCGCCCAAGCGGCCCGGCGGGGCCTGTCTCAGTCGAAGATCTTGTGGGTGCCGACTCGGATCCACACGATATGCGGACCGGTATGCCCCTCCGGCGGCGTGCCATACGCCCACAGCGCGCGCCCATCCGGTCCCCAGCTCAGCTCGTAGATGCCCCGCGAGTTGAACCTCTTGATTCGCAGAGAGGGATGGAAGGTTCCCGTCTCCAGTCCAGCGAGGAACAGGGTGCGAGCCCGAATGAACGCCGCGCGTTGCTCGGGGCGCAGACGCCGCCAGTCCGCCCAGAACGCGGCGTCAGGCTCGTAGGTGGGCACACCGTCAGATTATACTGTGGGTGACGAATCAATGACCACGCTGCCCATGCCGTCCTGTGGATAGCCTCGGGGTCAGCCCGCCTCGGCCTGGTCATAGGGCATCCCAGACAGCAAGCGCGTGAAGGTCTCCTCGTCACACACGACGCTTCGTCCGGCGCGGTAGTCCGCTAGACCAGCCTCGGCCGCGCGCACCCATCCCTCGGGCGGGTCTTCGTCGACGATCTCGACGCCGCCCAGTTCCTCGTCGGGGTCGAGCACCCTGATTTCGCGCAGGGGCAGGTCGTGCGGCTCGCTCACCAGTACCCCTCTCGATCGTCGTGCCCGCGCCAACCCGTGCTAGCCAGACACGGCAACGATAGCGCAGTCACCTAACCTCGGCATGGGCCCTGACCCGACTGCGATGGTCATCGTGACCTTCCGTAGCAATCCGTGCCGTTGCCGTCGGATCATCCCAGACGTCCCGTACGCGAGGGTGGACGTATGTCCTGTCCTGCGTGCCGTCACGCCGCCGCCGGCTGCGGGCGTGCGGCATCGGGCCAGAGCGCAGCTGTCCCCGCCGCGCCCCTGGCGAGAAGCGCGTCCAGGCGGGCTCGCAACGCCGGTGTTGACGTGACTCACAGGCCGGGCAGGTCCAGCAGGGTCTCTTCCATGACCGCCAGCTCAAACGCGCGCTCGACCTTCTGCGGCTCGCCAGCCCCGCCCCGCGTGTAACCCAGGTGGGGCGGGAGTGAACGGTGGGGGCGTCGGCGGACGTGCGGGCTTTGCGGGGGTTCGCACGGCAGTGCCGACAACAAGGAGACGTTCGAAGAATGCGGAAGATCTTCTCGCTGCGCCGCAGTGTCGTCCTCGCGATCCTGGGGCTGCTCGTCGCCCTGGTCCTGCCGGCCACGGCGGCCTCCGCCTCCACTCCGGGGAAGCTCACGCTGTGTTCCAACGGCGGGTTCGACTCGTACGCGGAGTTCCCTGGCCGGGGAGGATTCTCCACGTACATCATCCCGGCCGGCACCTGCCATACCACGAATCTCGGTGGCTCGGTCATCGAGCAAGTGAACGTGCACAAGGGTAATGGCGCCTACATCGGCTCGACCATCTACAACGGGTCGGTCGGTCTGGTCATCGTCACGATTTCGGGTCCCAGCTTCTACGCATACATGCCCTGACCGGGACGCGTTGACCTGATCCTCGTGAGGGCGTCCGGAACAGTTCGCCGGGCGCCCTCGTGGCATAGCCGCCGATCCGGTCATTCCACGAGCTGGTTGTCGGGGATCTACCGGACGTCGCGGGCAGCGTCGGGTGGGGTGCGCAGGGAAGCGGGGGCGACGACCTCGTCGAGGACGTCGGTCCCCGCGCGCCGTGCGGC
>NZ_FZMO01000187.1 GCF_900197875.1 Frankia canadensis
GGGGCACGGTAGGCGGGCGGCGGGTGGCGAGCGGACGTGTCCACACGAGGACGGCTCGAGAGATCACAACTCGACACGCGGCCTGGGCGGAACCGGTGCGGCTTCCTGGGCGGGGCCCATGCCGGGGCGGGTGCGGGTGCGGGTCCGTGGACGCGGCTCGTCCGGTCTCGGGTCGCTGGCGAATCAGTGTTCAGGATTTGGGCTGGCGCCTCTCTCAGTGTCCGGGTAATTTGCAGTCATGCCCCGAAAAGAAGTACCTGATCTGCTAGTCCGGGTCGTGGCGGGAGGCGATGGATGGCCGATGTCGAGGTGGAGCGGCGACCCGACGGTGTCACGGTGATCACCATGAACCGGCCGGAGCGGCTCAACGCGATCGATCTGGGCCTCGTGACGGGGCTGCGGGACGCGCTGGACGGCGTCCGCCGCGACCCGGCCGCGCGGGTCGTGATCCTGACCGGGGCGGGCGGCGCGTTCTGCGCGGGGGCCGACCTGAAGTCGGACTCCTTCACCGCCGACTCCTTCGAGCCGGGACGGGGGGAGCTGGGACGGCTGTACGAGTCCCAGGAGGTCGTCACCGGCGTCGCGATCGCCCTCAACGAGCTGCGCCAGCCGGTGATCGCCGCCATCGACGGCGTCGCCGTCGGCGGGGGCTTCGGGTACGCCCTGGCCTGCGACCTGCGGGTGGCCAGCGATCGGGCCCGGTTCGGGGCGGTGTTCACGAACATCGGCCTGTCCAACCTCGACGTCGCGGTCTCCTACTTCCTGCCCCGGGTCGTCGGCGCCGGGCGGGCCCTGGAACTGATGCTGACGGCGAGGGTCATCGACGCCCCGACCGCCCGGGAGATGGGCGTGGTCAACGACGTCGTGCCCCCGGGGCGCCTGCTCGACCGGGCGCTGGAGCTGGCCGCCGAGATCACGGCGCGGTCGGCGTTCGGCGTGTGGATGACCAAGTCGGGCTTCTGGGCGAACGTGGACGCGCCGTCGTTGCGCCACGCCGTCGACCGCGAGTACCGCACCCAGGCCCTCGGCTCGCTGCACGGCGACATGCACGAGGCGATCGAGGCCTTCCGCGCCGGCCGCGCGCCCGCATGGAAGCCGCTGTGATCGGCCGGACGGCGGTCGTCACCGGGGCCGCCCGGGGCGGAGGACGGGGCGTCGCGCAGGCGCTGGCCGGCCACGTCGAGAACCTCGTGCTCGTCGGGCGCAGCACGGCCGCGACGCCGAACCCCCGGGTCGGCGGCACCCTGGAGCAGGTCGCCGACGAGCTGCGTGACCGCGGCAGCACCGTGCTCGTCCAGCCCGCCGACCTCTCCCGCGCAGCCGACCGCCAGGCCCTCGTCGACCTGGTCACTGGCTCGCTCGGCGGCTGCGACCTGCTCGTCAACAACGCCGCCTTCAACCCGCTCGGGGCGTTCCTCGACCGTTCGACCACCTCCTTCGAGGCCGCGCTCGCGGTGAACGTGACGGCGCCGGCGGCGCTGTGCCACGCCTTCCTACCGGGCATGCTGCGCGCCGGCTTCGGCCGCATCGTCAACATCGGCTCGGGCGCCGCGACGACGAACTACGACGGCATCGCGCAGGTTGCCTACTCCACCGCCAAGGCCGCGATGGAACGGCTCAGCACCGCGCTTGCGGGCGAGTTCGCCGGTCGGGGTGTCGCGGTCAGCTGCGTGCGGGTCGACGAGGCGCTGCGCTCCGAGTTCCTCGCGGAGCTCTTCCCCGGCGCCGGCGCCGGCGACACGGCCGGCGGCTGCACCCCGGACGAGTTCGGGGTGGCCGTGCGGTGGCTGCTCGCCCAGGGGGACGAGGTGTCCGGGCGAGTCCTGACATTCCAGCACCTGCGCGACGCCGGGGCCTTCACCGCGCCCGCGCCCGCACGGACGAAGGGCCGGGTGGACGAACGATGACGGACGCCGTGCGGTCGGAGGCAGGGCTGGGCGCCGGGCCCAACGCGGGGCTGGGCGCCGAGCCGAACGTGGGGCTGGGGGCCGGGGCGGGCGTCGGGCCGCGGAGTGAGGCCGACGCCGAGCTGCGTGCCCTGCGCGAGGTGGTGGAGTCGTTCCTGGAGCGGACCTCGCCGCCGGGGCGTGTCCGCGAGCTCATGGGCACCGACCCGGGCTACGACCCGGACGCGTGGCGCCGGATGGCGACCGAGATCGGTCTGCAGGGACTCGCGGTACCGGTCGAGTACGGCGGCGAGGGCGCCGGCTGGCGGGAGCTCGCGGTCGTCTTCGAGACATTCGGCGCGGCGCTGGTCTGCGCGCCGTTCTTCGGCACGGTCGCTCTCGGGGTGAGCGCCCTGGGGGCCGCGGCCGACGAGCGGGCGGCCCGGCGCTACCTCCCGCGCGTCGCCGCCGGGGAACTGGTCATGACGGTCGCGCTCGGCGAGCCCCAGCCCGCGGGCGAGGTCGGGCTTGCCGGTGGGGTCGGGCTTGCCGGTGAGGTCGGGGTCGGCCGGGGGATGACCGTCGCGGCCGAGCGTGGTCCGGGCGGATGGACGCTGCGCGGCGAGTGCGCGCGGGTCGTCGACGGGCAGGCGGCGGATGTCGTGCTGGTGCCGGCGAGCACACCGGACGGCCCGGGGCTGTTCGCGGTCGAGACCGCGCCATCGGCGATGGGCGGCGGCGGCGTCGAGCGGCACCCGCTGCCGACCCTGGACCAGACCCGTGGCCAGGCACGGCTCGTCCTGCGCGATGCGCCCGCCCAGCTCGTCGGCCAGGTCGGCGCCGCTGGGAAGATCCTCGCCCGCACGGCCGGGTTCGCCGCGGTCGCGCTCGTCGCCGAGCAGGTCGGCGGGGCGGCGCGCTGCGTGCGCGAGGCCGCCGGGTACGCCGGTGTCCGCCGGCAGTTCGGCCGGCTGATCGGCTCGTTCCAGGCGGTCAAGCACGCCTGCGCGACCATGGCGGTCGACGTCGAGTCGGCGCGCTCGCTGGCCCGCGAGGTCACCTGGCTCGCCGCCACCGACGATCCGCGGCTGCCCACCGCCGCCGCGCTGGCGCTCGCCCACTGCTCGGACGTCTATGTCCGCACGGCGGCCGCGAACATCCAGGTACATGGCGGCATCGGCTTCACCTGGGAGCACCCGGCGCACCTCTACCTCAAGCGGGCGAAGAGCTCGGCCCACCTGTTCGGCTCGCCGTCGGCCCAGCGTGCCCTCGCCGCCGACGGCCTGGCGGCGCTGGCCCGCGCCGACGGCGCCAGCGGACTGAGCCACGCCCTGCTGGCCGACCCCGCGGCCACGGCGGATGCGGTGAGCGCGCCGCCGGCGTCGGCGGGCGTGGCGTCGGCGGGCGTGGCGTCGGCGATGGAGGTGGCGTCGGCAGCGGAGGTGATCCGAGCGGACGAGGCGGTTCCGGCGGAGCTCGCCGCGGACCTGCGTGCGCGGGTCGCGCGGCTGCTGGCGAGCGCACCCGACCCCGCGGTCGACGACGGCATCCCGTTCCGGAGCGCCCAGTTCGACGCGGGGCTCGCCTGGGTGGGGTTCCCCGTCGGCCTCGGCGGCCTCGGGCTGCCCGCCGCCGGGCAGGGCGTCATCGACGACGCGCTCGCGGCCGCCGCAGTGCGCTCCGCCCACCTGCGCAACCCGATCGGCTACGGCAACGCGGCGCCCGTCCTCGCCGCCCACGGAACGGACGAGCAGCGCCGGACGTACCTGCGGCGCTGCTTCACGACCGAGGACATCTGGTGCCAGATGATGAGCGAGCCCGGCGCCGGCTCCGACGTCGCCGGGCTGGCCACCCGGGCCCGCTTCGACGGCAAACGGTGGATCGTCAGCGGCCAGAAGGTGTGGACGTCGTTCGCGCACGTCGCACGCTTCGGCCTGCTGGTCGCCCGGACCGACCCGGACGTGCCCAAGCACCAGGGCATCAGCTGTTTCATCGTGGACATGCGCGCACCCGGCATCGAGGTCCGGCCGCTGCGGATGCTGACCGGCAAGGCCGACTTCAACGAGGTCTTCCTGAACGACGTCGAGGTGGACGACGACAACCGCATCGGCGAGGTGAACCGGGGCTGGGCGGTGGTCCGCTCGAACCTGGAGGGCGAGCGGCTCGCCTTCGGCCGGGTCGGCGACGAGCCCGAACCCTGGGCTGACCTGCTCGAGCAGTGGGGTGCACGGGTTTCGGCGCAGGCGCCGCCGGCGGGCCGCGCCGCCGCGCGCGACGCTGTCCTCGACGACCAGGTGATGCGGGCCGCGGCCCGAGGCTGGGCCGCCCGGCTCACCGCCGACCGGGCCCAGGACGGCGAGCCGCTCCATCCGGCCGTGGTCAAGATCCTGTCGTCGGAGTCGGCGCAGGAGGCGACCGAGGCCGCGCTCGACCTGCGCGGCGGGGACGCGACGCTCTACGCGCCCGACGGGTACGCCTTCGAACGGCCGACCCATGCCGGCATCATGCGGGGCGACGCGGGTGAGCGGTATCTGCGTACCCGAGCGCTGACCATCGAGGGCGGCACGTCCATGGTGATGCGCAACGCGGTCGGCGAGCAGGTGCTGGGACTGCCCCGGGAGCACCGGGTCGACGTCGGCATTCCCTGGCGTGACATCCCGCGATAGCCGAGGCTGCGCTCACCACCGCCCCATCGCCCGCTGTCCACCGCCGCCCCGGGAACGGAGTCCTCCGATGAGCGAGTTCACCGACCTGACGATCGACCGCCACGCCGAGCTCACCCCGGACAAGCCGGCGCTCATCATGGCGCGCAGCGGGCTCACCGTGAGCTTCGCCGAGCTGGTCGAGCGCTCCCGCCGAGTCGCCCGGCTGTTCCACGCGCTCGGCTTACGACCCGGTGACGTCGTCGCCGTGCTGATGGAGAACGGCCCGCGGTGGTTCGACGTGTGCTGGGCGGCGCAGCGCTCCGGCCTGCACTACTGCGCCGTCAACTGGCATCTGGCGCTGGACGAGGCCCGTTACGTGCTGCGGGACTCAGGGGCGAAGGTGCTGGTCACGAGCCCGTCGACGGTGGCTCAGGCCGCGGAGTGCTCGCGCGGCATCCCGGACCTCGCCCGCTTCGTCGTCCACGGCCCCGACGACCCGGCGGACGGCGAGCCGCCCACCCTGCCCGACGGCTTCACCTGGCTGGACGACGCGCTCGCCGACCAGCCGGCGCGCCCGCTCGCGGCGGAGATCGAGGGCGCTCCGATGATCTACTCGTCGGGCACGACCGGACGTCCCAAGGGCGTGCGGGTCGATCTGCCGCCCGCGCCCTACGGATCGGGCACCCTCGCCGACCGCATGATCGGCAGTCTGTGGCCCTTCCACGACAACACCGTCTATCTCTCGCCGGCCCCGCTGTACCACGCGGCGCCGCTGTACTGGTCGATGATGGCGCAGCGCCGCGGCGGCACCGCCGTCGTCCTGGAACGCTTCGACGCCGAACTGGTGCTCTCCTCGATCGAGCGGTACCGGGTGACGCTCGCCCAGTTCGTGCCGACGATGTTCATCCGGATGCTGAAGCTGCCCGCCGAGACCCGCGCCCGCTACGACCTGTCAAGCCTGGTCATGGCGGTACACGCGGCGGCGCCCTGCCCGGTGTGGGCGAAGCGGGCGATGCTCGACTGGTGGGGGCCGGTCATCCACGAGTACCTCGGTGCCAGCGAGGGCGGCTACGTGCAGATCGGTCCCCAGGAGTGGCTCGCCCACCCGGGCTCGGTCGGGCGGCCCTCGGACGCCATGCGCGCGCACATCCTCGGCGAGGACGACGAGGAGCTGCCCGTCGGCGAGGTCGGCACGATCTACTTCGAGAACTCCGCGCAGACCGCGTACCACAACGATCCGGAGAAGACGCGCAACGCGTTCAGCCGGCAGGGCTGGCGGACCCTCGGCGACATGGGCTATCTCGACGCCGACGGCTACCTGTACCTCACCGACCGCAAGGCCAACGTCATCAACTCCGGCGGGGTGAAGATCTGGCCGCTCGCGGTGGAGAACGTGCTCTCGGCGCACCCCGCCGTCGCCGATGTGGCGGTGATCGGCGTGCCGAACGACGAGTTCGGCGAGGAGGTCAAGGCCGTCGTGCAGCTCGCCGACCCGGCGGCGGCCAGTCCGGCGCTCGCCGAGGAGCTGATCACCTTCTGTCGCGGCGAACTCGCCCACTACCAGTGCCCCCGGACCGTCGACTTCGTCGACGAGCTGCCGCGGCTGCCCTCGGGGAAGCTGCTCAAGCGGGTGGTGAAGGAGACCTACTGGCAGGGCCGCGCCTCCCGGGTGCTCTGACCGAGGAACGGTTCAGAGCACCCGGGAGGCGGACGGGCGGCCGCACCGCGCGGGGTCAGCCGGCAGCGGGGGCGGTGTCGCGGATCGCGGGCATGGCGAGGGCGACGCGGGTGGCGAGCAGGACGCTGGACGACTCGTCCACCACCGCGGCGGCCTGCGCGGCGAGCGCGGACTTCGTCCGGTCGTCGGCGAAGAAGGAGGTCATCGCGTCGAGGGTGTCGAACCACAGCTCCTCGACACCGTCGTAGTCGTAGCCGGCTGGGCGGTCGAGGATCACGTGGTTGTGCGCGAGCCGGCGGACGCGGCCGTCCGAGGCGGCGAGCAGCGCCCGCGCGCCCTCGCCGCTCCAGCGGGTGACGAACTCGGCGCCGCCGAGCCCGGGCCTCGCCTTCACGAACCGCACCGCGAGGTGACGCACCCGCGGGCCGTCGGCGAGCACGGTCTCAACCGCGTAGACGGTGAAGTCCCGCACCAGCCCGGAGAAGACGCGCAGTTCGTCCGGAACCAGATGGGTGCGGGCGTCGGGGTGGTCCCAGGTCTGCACGGCGTCGAGCAGGCCGCGGACCGGCAGCAGGTTGACGCCGTCGTAGGCGACGCTGGCACCGGGCAGCAGCTCGGGATCCGGTAACACCTCGCACTGGGTCACGCCGGTGAACGCCGGGAGGAAGTCGGGGAAGCGCGCGCTGAGCTTCGCGTGCGCCCGCCAGTTGGCCACGAACTCCTCATGGGTGGTCGTCGGGTTACGCCTGGCCAGATAGATCATTTTCACGGTCATCGCTTCGAACCTCCTCGACCATTCAGCCATGCGGCAGGTCGGTGGCGCAGCCGGTCAGCCGCGGAGCAGGCGCAGGGCGGCGGCGGTCATCGCCGGGACCGCCCGCGCGGCGGACTCCACCTCGGGGTCCGGGCCGGCGCGGCGGCGGTGCTTGACGATCGCGGCGACCGTCGCCGCCTGCTTGAAGCGGGACAGGGCGGCGAACCAGTCGAGGCCCGGCAGCGCCGTGCCGGACGCCCGCTCGTAGGCGGCGCGCAGCTCGGCGGTGTCCGGCCAGCCCGCCGCGGCGCGCACCGCCAGCGGCATCCCGGCGTCGGCCGCCCACATCAGGAACCAGGCGACGTCGATCCGCGGATCGCCGAGCGACCAGATCTCCCAGTCGACGATGCCGGTCACCTCCGAACCCTCGGCGAGGAGGTTCCCGAGCCGGTAGTCGCCGTGCAGGATCACCGGCGGCAGCGGCGGTGGGGCCGACGCGCGCAGCAGGGCGGCGCACTCGGCCGCGCCGTCCCGCAGGTCGTCGGGGACGGTGGCGATCAGCCGTTCCCACCTCGCCACCTCGCCCGCCGGTGTGGTGACCTCGTCGGACGCGCCGGCGCCCGCAGGTGAGGCGCCCGCAGGTGAGGCGTCGGCGGGCGAGGCGCCGTGGGGGGCCGCGGG
>NZ_FZMO01000530.1 GCF_900197875.1 Frankia canadensis
CCCACCGGCCCCGCGCCCGCCACGGCATGAACCCGCCGCTCGCCCGCGTCGCGCCCCGGCCCGTCCTGCCCACGCCGTCGCCGCGGGTCGCCGAGATCATCACGGTGTCCCGCGAGCTGCTGGAGAAGGAGGGTGCCGAGGCGCTGACGATGCGCCGCCTCGCCGAGGTGCTCGGCATCCGGGCGCCGTCGCTCTACAAGCACATCAGCGGCAAGCCCCAGCTCGAGGCCCGACTCCTCGAGGCGAGCCTGCTCGAGTTCGGCGACGCGCTGCACACGGTCCTCGACCGCGCCGCGGCTGATCGCGCCGCGACCGGCGGTGCCGCCTCTGACCGTACCGCCGCGGCCGGTGGCGGCACGGGCGACCGGTCCAGCGGTCTCGGCGACGGCGATGGCGGTACCGGCACCGCCACCGTCGTCGACGCGCTGCTCACGGCCTACCGCGGCTATGCCCGCGCGCACCCGAACCTGTACCGCCTGTTCACCGCGGGCCCGCTGGCGCGCGACCAGCTCGCCCCCGGCGTCGAGGACTGGGCCGGCGAGCCGTTCTACCGGGCGACCGGCGACCCCTACCGCGCCCAGGCCCTGTGGGCCGCCGCTCACGGCACCGTCATCCTCGAACTCGACGGCCGCTACCTGCCCGGCTCCGACCTCGACCGCACCTGGTCCGCCCTCGCCGCCGCCTTCGCCGCTGCCTTCGCCGGCTGAGACCCCCTCAGCCCTGCAACCTCCGCCAGCGACCTCACCCACAGCGACCCGCGACCTGGGGTTTATGATCATCTCTGGTGTCGATGTCCGACCAGAACGCAGAGGACGGGCGGACTTCCTGCGGGCGGGAAGTGTGTGCGGGGGAGAGCGTCGCCGTGTCTCGAACCCCGCGGGTCGTGTCCGGTTTATCCCGCCTTCGCGACACGGGGCGCCGTGACACTGCCAGAACGCTGTCACGACCCGTCGGGACAACCCACACGAAGATCACAACCAGAGACGTCGTCTAGCGGCGCGGGAAGCCGAACAGGCGACCGAGCTCGGCGCCCTCGGCGGTCTCCCGGTCGATCACCGCGGCCGCCGCGTCGGGGCTGGCAAGCTCGGCCTGGCCGGCGCGCAGCAGGCGCTTCGTGCTGGCCAGCACCGCCGGCGGGAACGCGGCGATGGTCCTGGCGAGCTCGCCGACGACGCCGTCCAGTTCGTCGTCGGCGCAGCGGCGCAGCGCCAGCCCGTACTCGACCGCCTCCGCGCTGCTGATCCACCGGGAGGTGAACAACAGCTCGGCGGCGCGCTGCGGCCCGACCGCGCGGGGCAGCAGCACCGAGCTCATCGTCTCCGGCGCGGTGCCGATCTCCGCGAACGGCGCCCGCAGCCGCGCCGACTCGGCGACGACGACCAGGTCGCAGTGCAGCAGCAGCGTCATCCCCACCCCGACCGCCGGGCCGTGCACCCTGGCGACCAGCGGCTTGGACAGGCCGACGACGGCCAGCAGCATCGTGCGGAACGTCTCGGCGACGAGCGTCTGGTCGCTGCGGGGGATCTCGACGAGGTCCGCGCCGGCGCAGAAGGCCCGCCCGGCCCCGGTGAGCAGCACCACCGAGACTGAGTCGTCCGCGTCGGCCGCCGCCACCGCCGCTCCGAGCGCACGGTAGGAGTCGACCGTGAAGGCGTTGAGCCGATCCGGACGGTTCAGCGTGATCCGCCGGATGCCCCCGTCGTCGTGCACGAGGACGACCCCGGACTCGCTCACAGTGCGGCCTCCTCCCGCGCGGCCTCCCCGGACGCAGGTTCCCCGGAGGCGGCCTCGCCGGCGGTGGCTTCCGCGCGGGGGCTCCCGGGATCGGCGTCCTCGGGACCGGCGCCCCCGGAACCGGGTTCGTCGGGGCTGGGCTCGTCGTAGGCGGCCTCGCCGACGGTGACGCCGGGCAGGACGTCGCCCAGCTGCGCGTCGGTCGACACGCCTGCCGCGAACAGCTCGTCGGCGTCGAAACCGAGCTCGGCGAGGATGGCGCGGCTGTCCAGGCCGATCAGCAGCGCCCGGCCGGGCTGGCGTCCGCGCCCGGTCCGCCAGTCGGCGTAGGAGCGGGAGATCCGGATCCGGCCGTACCGCGGGTCGGGGACGATGTGGGTGAAGGCGTTGGCGCGCAGGTGGGGATCGTCGAGCACGCCGTGGAAGGAGAGGGCGGGCAGCGCCGGCACGCCGTGCTCGGCGAGCAGCCGGGCGGCCCGCTCGGTCGGCAGCGCCGCCAGGGCCGCGCCCAGCTCGTCCTCGGTGGCCACCCCGAGGGCCGCGCACAGCCGCCCGCGCCGCGCCGCGCCGTCCGCGGCGACGGCCAGCCAGCCGTCCGCGCAGCGGTGGTAGCGGTGTGCCGCGTCCGGGCCGAGATGGTTGACCGTGCCGCGGACCTGCGGCGGTCGTCCGGCGAAGTCGGTGAGTTCGGCGGACTGGAGGAACCCGGCGGTGCCGGCCAGCGACACGAACACCCGCTGGCCCGCGCCGCCGCGCAGCCGCGCGAACAGGGCGGCCAGCGTGCCCAGCGCCCCCAGCGCGCCGGTGCCGATGTCGACGATCGGGACGGGGGTGGGGGTCGGGTCGTCGGCGCCGCCCTGACCCTCGGCGAGGCCGCTGCGGGCCTGGAAGACCGGGTCGAAGCCGGGCGCGTCCGCGTACTGCCCGGCGTGGCCGTACGCGGACACCGAGGTGTGGACCAGGCCGGGGAAGTCGCGGGCGAGGTCGCCGGGTGCGAGGCCGATGCGCTCCAGCCGCCCGGGCCGCAGGTTCTCCAGGAACAGGTCCGCACCGCTCAGCAGGCCGACCAGCACGTCACGCCCCTGCGGCCGGGTGATGTCGAGGGAGATCGTCCGCTTGTGCTGGTTGGCGACGAGCACGGACATCGGGAACATCCGGAACGAGTCGCCGGTGGTCGACTCGACCCGCACGACGTCGGCCCCCCAGTCGGCGAGCAGCGCCCCGACGAACGGCCCGGCCAGGTAGGACGACGCGTCCACCATCCTGATCCCGTGCAACGGCAGCTGGTCCGCGTCCTCGTCCCCAGCCGCGTCGCCCGCGGCGGTGTCGACGGCGCCGGTGTCACCCGTGGCGGTGCCAGCGACGGCGGCCTCGGCGCCTACGGGCGCGGGCTGCACCGGGACGTCGACCCGTGCGCCGGACCACACCGCGCCATCGGCGGGCAGGTCCGCCACCTCGGGAAACTCGCCGACGGCCGCCGGCGTCCCGGCCAGGATGAACGGTGGGCCGGGCAGCCGGACCCGGCCCAGCTCCGGGTGTTCGCGGTACACGATGCCGCCGTTGGCGGCGACGATGTCGCTGGCGGCCCACTCGTCGCGAGTCCCGATCGGCGCGGCCGGCGCGTCGACGCTGGTCAGCAGGTCGAGCCACTCGGCCACCGGCCTGGTCCGGAACTCGGCCTCCAGCTCGGCGTTGACCAGGGCGCTGGCCTCGTTGTATCCCCAGATCTTCTGGATGTCCCCGTCGACGCCGGGCAGGACCAGGATGTCCATCCGGTCCAGCGCCTCCAGGGCCCGGAAGAACTGGTCCGGCGCGAGCGTGGCCAGGAAGAACCATCGGCCGTCCGACCCCTGGTAGGTGCGCCAGAACGGCAGGCTCGCCAGCCGCTGACTGGCGAAGACCTGCTGGTCGATGCCCGTCGGCGTCATCACGGCCATCTCCGCGGCCGCCGCGTGCAGCCCGCTGACGGCCACCGCCCGGCCCCGCCCGCCCTGGCGGTCCCGGGAGATGAGGCCGGCGATGGCCGCCGCCGCGCCGAGCGCGCCGTGCAGGTTCGTGATCACCGGCACGATCGGGGCGACAGGGCGTTCCACCGTCGCCGGGTAGCGGTCCGCGACGGCGGTGGCCGCGGCGAGCAGCAGCGGATCCTCGGGGACCTCCCGCCATGGCCCGTGCTCGCCGAAGGGCGGCAGCCACGCGTGCACGAGCGCGGGATGGTCCGCGGTGAGCGTGGCCGCGTCCAGTCCGGCGGCGGCCAGCCGGTCCGGCGTGTGATCGACGAGCAGCACGTCGGCGCCCTCGAGAAGCCCACCGAGCCCGTCAGCGGCACCGAGCCCGTCAGAGGCACCGAGCCCGTCAGCGGCACTGAGCCCGTCAGAGGCACCGAGCCCGTCAGAGGCACCGAGCCCGTCAGCGCCATCAGACCCGGCAGCGCCGGCGGGCACGCGTACCACTCGCTTGCCCCGATCCCAGCACAGCAGGCCGGGATCGGTGCCACCCGCTCCCGCCCCCGCGGCGGCCAACGGCAGGGTGGAGGACAACTGGTCGTCGCTGACCGGCGGCGATAACTCGGCGCGCACGACGTCCGCGCCGAGATCCGCCAGCAGCATCCCGGCCACCCGCCCGGCCCGGCCCTGCGTCACCTCCAGGACGCGCACGCCGCGCAGCGGCCCAGGACTTGTGCTCACCGGTCACCTCGTTCGATCGCGGAGGGTGGAATGTGGGCGTGGTCACGCCTTGCCCGTTTCTACCCTGGTCACCCGCGTGGAGGCGAGTTTCAGCCGGTGGTCACGACTCCGGCCAGCACGTCGTCGATCCGCTTGAGGACGGCCGGGTCCAGCGTCACCCCGGACGCGGCGACGTTCTCCCGGACCTGCTCCGGCCGGGACGCGCCGATGATCGCCGAGGAGACGTTGGGGTTCTGCAGCACCCAGGCGACGGCGAGCTGCGCCATCGACAGCCCGGCGTCGGCGGCGATCGGCCGCAGCTCCTGGACGGCGGTGAGCACCTCGTCGCGCATCAGCCGGGAGATGAAGCCCGCGCCGGCGCCGCCGGTCGCGCGGCTGCCCTGCGGCGGCGGCTGTCCTGGCTGGTACTTGCCGGTCAGCACGCCCTGCGCGATGGGCGACCAGACGATCTGCGAGATCCCGGCCTGCTCGCAGGCGGGGACGACCTCGGCCTCGATCGTGCGCCACAGCATCGAGTACTGCGGCTGGTTGGAGATGATCCGATCGAATCCGAGATCGCCGGCGATCCGCACCGCGTCGGTGATCTGCTCGGCCGTCCACTCGGACACGCCGACGTAGAGCACCTTGCCGGCGCGCACCAGGTCGTCGAACGCCCGCAGGGTCTCCTCCAGCGGAACCGACGGGTCGTACCGGTGCGCCTGGTAGAGGTCCAGGTGGTCGGTGCGCAGCCGGCGCAGCGAGGCGTGCGCGGACTCGATGATGTGCTTGCGGCCGAGGCCCTTGTCGTTCTCGCCGGGCCCGGTTGGCCAGAACACCTTGGTGAACAGCTCGTACGACTCGCGTCGGACGCCGGCGAGCGCGTCGCCGAGCACGCTCTCGGCGCGGGTGCCCGCGTACACGTCCGCCGTGTCGAAGGTGGTGATGCCCTCGTCGAGGGCGGCCCGCACACAGGCCGTCGCGGCCTCCGCCTCGATCTGGTCACCGTGCGTGATCCAGTTTCCGTAGGAGATCTCGCTGACCGCCAGTCCACTGCGCCCCAGGCGCCGATGCTTCACATGCCAAACCTATGGCCGGCGACCTGGCGGCCACCACTTGCCTGGCCGCCCGCCGGCCATGGTCCCGCCGGCCTGTGCTGCGGTGGCATTGCGCCGGCGTGGAGCCGGGACCGGGCTCGACGGCCGACGGCCCCGCTCCCTCCGCTTCCCGGCACCACAAGAGGTCTCAGGATGAGCCGTTCAGGTCCACCAGGTGACGGCTGACGGGTCTGAAACCAGACCGTCCGCCCAGTCGACATCGAGATGTCGGCCAGGTCCGCTCGGATCGGTGATCTCGTCGACAAAGATGATCCGTGCGAGCTCCTCCGTGGTCACGTTCGGGCTGAACATCGAAGCAAGCTCGGGCAGTACGTAGTGCTTGCCGATGACAGGACCGTCGGATCCCTCTCGGTATAGCAACACCACACTGTCGGCACCGAGGACGCGGCCGGCGACCCAGACCACATTCTCCCCGAGGATGCTTTTCGGGTCCTGGACCAGGTCGCGGACAAGTCTCACGAGAAGCGCCGGATCGTGGTGCATGGCTTGTCTCCTCCTCGTGAGCATCGACTCTGGCGAAGCTCACCACGAGGCGGAGGGGGATGCTCACCGTCCCCGGTCGGGGACGGTCGGGCGTGGCCGCGGGTCGGGCTCTGGCCGCGCTCACGGTGGACCAACGGCTACGGCCTGGGGTCGGCTACGGCCTGGGGTCGGCGCGGGAGACCCGGGGACGCGGCAGGCGCCAGCGCCGCGGCAGGAGCGCGCGTTGGGCGGCATAGGCGCGCACGCGGACGCGGGAATCCGGGTAGTTCGCGGCCACCCGCCGGCTGACCTGCATGGACAGCACGATCGAGTCGACCACGACGGCGAGGATCCCGAACAGCATCAGCACCGTGGCGGCGAGCCGGATGACGCCGTTGGGCACCAGCCCGCCGATGAAGTAGATCACCGCGGCGATGAGGAAGAACGGGCCGACGTTGATCCGGGTGTCGACGAAGTCGCGGGCGAGGACCCGCTCCGGGGCGCGCTCGCGCGGCGGCAGCCGGCTGACGTCCCCGGACATCATCGCCGCCCGGTACTCCTGGCTCTGCTTGCGCCGGGCGGAGCGTGCCTCCTGCTTGTTCGCGGGCGCGCGGGTCGCGGCGGTGGTGCGGGCGGCGCGGGCGTCGGACCGCTTGGGCGTTGGACGGCCCTTGCCCGCGGTGCGCCGAGGATCGTCGGCGAATTCCGTCTCGACCTCGTCGACCTGCTCGGTGTCGGGTTCCGGAGCGGCGCCCCCGCGCCGTGGGAGCAGGGCCATCAGGGCAGTGCCAACATCTGATCGAGTGCCTTCCGGGCATAGGTGGCCACATCCGGATCGACGGTGATCTGGTTGACGATCTCGCCGCGGGCGAGGGACTCCAGTGCCCACACGAGGTGTGGCATGTCGATCCGGTTCATGGTGGAGCAGAAACACACCGTACGGTCCAGGAAGACGATGGTCTTGTCGGGGTGGCGGGTCGCGAGGCGGCGGACCAGGTTCAGCTCGGTGCCGATGGCGAACGCCGAGCCGGGTGGGGCCGCGTCGACGACGGAGATGATGTACTCCGTCGAGCCGACCAGATCCGCCCCGAGGACGACCTCGCGCTGGCACTCCGGGTGCACCAGGACGGTCACCCCGGGGACGCGGGCGCGCACCTCGTCGACACTGGCGCGGGTGAACCGGCCGTGCACCGAGCAGTGGCCGCGCCAGAGGATCATCTTCGCCTCGCGCAGCTGCCGGGGGGCCAGCCCGCCGCCGGGGCGGCGCGGATCGTAGACCACGCAGTCGTCCTCGGTCATCCCCAGCTCGCCGATGGCCGTGTTGCGGCCGAGATGCTGGTCGGGCAGGAACAGCACCCGCTCGCCGCCGCGCTCGCCGAACGCCCAGTCCAGGGCGCGCTTCGCGTTCGACGACGTGCAGATCGTGCCGTCGTGACGGCCGGTGAACGCCTTGATGGCCGCCGAGGAGTTCATGTAGCTGACCGGGACGGTGCCCGCGGCGGCGCCGGCGTCGAGCAGGTCGTCGAAGGCCTGCTCGACCTGCTCGGCGGTGGCCATGTCGGCCATCGAGCAGCCGGCGGCCAGGTCGGGGAGGACGACCCGCTGGTGCGGCCCGGTGAGGATGTCGGCGCTCTCCGCCATGAAGTGGACGCCGCAGAAGACGATCGCCTCGGCCTGCGGGCGGGCGGCGGCCTGCTGGGCGAGCTTGAACGAGTCGCCGGTGACGTCCGCGAAGGCGATGACCTCGTCGCGCTGGTAGTGGTGACCGAGGACGAACACCCGGTCGCCGAGGGCTGCCTTGGCGGCGGCGGCGCGGGCCGCGAGGTCGGGATCCGCCGCGGGCGGCAGCTCGCCGGGGCAGTCGACGCCGCGTTCGCTGGCCGGGTCCGACCCGCGGCCGAGCAGCAGCAGGTTGATGGTCATGGCGACTCCTCCGGTCGACCGGCCGTATCGGGCCTGGCCGCCTCCGTCCACGAATGGTCGATGAGACTCTAACTCCGATTGGCCATCGTATGCGTGCTGACGTGCGAGGCGAGGTGACCGGCGTCTCGCTCTGGTCCGGACAGCGACGTGGTCGCCTGCCAGGAGCCTCGCTACGATGGGAAGCGGATCCCGTCCGCTGGTGTTGGGCCGACCAGAAGCTTCGACACTGAAGCTGGGCACGTAGAGCCCATAGAGCGCAGTACCCGACCGGAACCACGAGAGCCTCTCGCCAGGCTTGTCACAGTTAGGGCAGGAGTAGTCCCCATGACCGTTCAGGACACGACGGAGACCGTGGCGCAGCCCTCGAGCGTCATCCTCACCGACACCGCCGCCGGCAAGGTGAAGAACCTGCTGGAGCAGGAGGGTCGGGATGACCTCAAGCTGCGCATCGCGGTGCAGCCCGGTGGCTGCTCGGGCATGCGCTACCAGCTGTTCTTCGACGAGCGCTCGCTCGACGGCGACACCGTCCTGGACTTCACCGGCGTCAAGGTCGCCGTTGACCGGATGAGCCTGCCGTACCTCGGCGGCGCGACGATCGACTTCGTCGACACGATCGAGAAGCAGGGCTTCACGATCGACAACCCGAACGCGCAGGGTTCCTGCGCCTGCGGCGACTCGTTCCACTGATCGCCTGACGGAACCCGCCGCGCCCGGATCCTCTCCGGCCGCGGCGGGTTCCGTGTTTTCCGGGTGTGGGTGGGTCCACCGAGGGTGTGGGTGGGTGCCCCGAGGGGGCGGGTAGGCTCCACCATCGTGCGTATCGCCGTGACGGGTTCCATTGCCACCGACCACCTCATGCGCTTTCCGGGCCGGTTCGCCGAGCAGTTGCTCGCCGACCAGCTGCAGAGCGTGTCGCTGTCCTTCCTCGTCGACGAGCTTGTGATCCGGCGCGGCGGAGTGGCGGCCAACATCGCCTTCGGCCTGGGCCGGCTCGGCCTGCGCCCGATCCTCGTCGGCGCGGTCGGCGAGGACTTCGCCGACTACCGCTCCTGGCTGGAGCGGCACGGGGTCGACGCCACCTCGGTGCACGTCAGTGAGATCGCTCACACCGCCCGGTTCGTCTGCACCACCGACGAGGACCTCAACCAGATCGCCTCCTTCTACCCGGGCGCGATGAGTGAGGCCGCCGGCATCGAGCTGCTCCCCATCGCCGAGCGGTTCGGCGGGCTCGACATGGTGATCGTCAGCCCGAACGACCCGGCCGCGATGGTGCGCCACAGCCAGGAGTGCCGCGAGCGCGGGTACCCGTTCGCGGCCGACCCCTCCCAGCAGCTCGCCCGGATGGACGGCCCGCAGATCCGCGAGCTCGTCGCCGGCGCCGCCTACCTGTTCTGCAACGAGTACGAGAAGGCCCTGCTCGCCAGTAAGACGGGCTGGACGGACGAGGACATCCTCGCCAGGGTCGGCGTGCGGGTCACCACCCATGGCAAGGACGGCGTCGTGATCGAGGCGCCGGAGAGCGACCCGATCCGCGTCCCCGTGGTTCCCGCCCGGGCCACCCCGGACCCGACCGGCGTCGGCGACGCGTTCCGCGCCGGCTTCTTCGCCGGGCTGTCGTGGGACCTGTCGCTGGAGCGGTCCGCCCAGGTCGGCTGCCTGCTCGCCACCCTGGTGCTGGAGACCGTGGGCACCCAGGAGTACTCCGCCGAGACGTCCGAGGTGGTCAAGCGGATCACCGAGGCCTACGGCGCGGACGCCGCCACCGAGATCGCCGCCCACCTGCCCGCCTAGGTTGTGTGTCTCGGGTTGCGATCTTCGCGGCGCCCGTTCGCGGCAGCCCGTGTCGCATAATCCGGGCAGAACGGACGGGCAGGCGCGAATTCGCGACACGGTGGCGCTGTCTCCCGTACACGCTTCCCACCCGCGGGAGGTCAGCCCGATTTGCGGCTTATGGGGAGCGGCCGAACCCGGGCCCGGGTTGTGATCTTCACAACCGTTGGCACGAGCTTCGTCCAGAGGGCCGAGGCGGCGTGGTGCTAGCTCCGGCGGCGGATGACGAACTCCTCGCCGCCGTCGGGGAGCGTGCGGGTGGAGACGAGCTCCTGATCCCGCAGCCGGCACCAGGCGGCCACGTCCGGGCCGGCGGCAGGGTCGTCCGCCCACAGAGCGATGGTGGCGCCGACGGGGACGGCGCCGAACGCGCGCGCCAGGTCGATGATCGGCAGCGGGCAGCGGCGGCCGCGCGCGTCGATGACGCCGTCGCGCCGGGGCTCGCTCATGCGCCGAGGTGGGGGGCGCCGAGGCTGGCCCGGACCGAGCGGACGACGCCCGGCAGGACGTCGAGCAGGGCGTCGAGGTCGGCCTGGGTGGAGTCCCGGCCGAAGGACACCCGCAGGTTGCCGTGGGTCAGCGCGCCCATCGCGACCAGCACGTGGCTCGGGGTCAGCACGTCCGAGGTGCAGCTGGAGCCCGAGCTGACCGCGATCCCGGCCCGGTCCAGCCCATCCAGCAGCGCCTCGCCCTCCACGTACAGGCAGGAGAAGGCGCTGATGTGCCCCACCGTCGGCGCCACGGCCGGGTCGCCGAGCAGCTCCACGTCGTCGATCAGGGACGGTAGCCGGCGGCGCAGCTCGGCGACGTGGCCGGCCAGCCGCGGGGCCTCCTCGGCGATCTCCGTGGCGCGGGCGGCGAGCGCGGCCGCGGCGGCGACGACCGACGGGACGTCCGGGAAGCCGCCGGCGGCCGCGTCGGGCCCGGCCCCGGGGCGGGGATCGCGCCAGCGGGTGCCGGTGCGCACCACGAGGATGCCGACGCCGGCCGGGCCGCCGTACTTGTGCGCGCTGGCGGTCAGCAGGTCCGCGCCGAGCGCGCCCAGGTCCACCGGGATGTGGCCGACGGTGACGGCGGCGTCGGTGTGCAGGGGTACCCCGGCGTTGTGCAGCCGCTCAGCGACCTCGGCCACCGGCTGCAGGGTGCCGACCTCGTGGTTGGCGTGTTGGAGGCTGGCCACGGCCGTGCCGGGAACCGGGGTGAACGCCGCCGGGTCGACCCGGCCGAGGCGGTCGACACCGACCTCGACGACGCGGCCGCCGGCCTGTTCGTGATGGCGGGCCGCGTGCAGCACGCTGGAGTGCTCGACCGCGCTCACCATGACGGCGTCGCCGGCGCGGCGGCGAGCGGCGGCGGTGCCGAGCAGGGCCAGGGTGGCGGCGGTGGCGCCGCTGGCCGTGAAGCTGATCTCATCTGGCCGGGCGCCGAGCACCCCGGCGACCGTCTCCCGGGCGGCGTCGAGGAGCCTGCGGGCGTGGCGGCCCTCGCGGTACAGGCGTGCGGGGTCGGCCCAGCCCTCATCGAGGGCTACCAGCAGCGCCTGCCGGGCGACGGGGTGCAGGGGAGTGGTCGACGCGTGGTCGAGATAGGCCGGCACGGGCCTGACGCTACGCCGGAGAACCGGCCGGGACGGGGCCCGGCGGGGGTCTTCGTCACAGCCCCTTGATGGGGCCTGAGGCGAGAAGCTGCCGAGCCGCTGAGATACGCTGCTGCCGCACCATCTACAGCGTGTCGAAGACAGCCTGTCGTCCGGCGGGATCTACCGGGGTGACATGGCGTTTGAAGGGGTTTCGCGGGCACCGGTGGACGGGGTTCGCCGTGCGGCGCGAGCCGCTAGTCGTGGGAGGCAGGACCTGGTGAGGAGATCCTTCGGTCGGACCCGGCCGTCGGTCGCGGATGTGTCCGCTGGCGCTGGAGCCGGCCGGGCCGGCTCGCGCGGGCGGCGCCTGCGACTGGTCGGTCCGCTCGCGCTCGTGGGGCTCGCGGCGACCGCCTGCGACAGGCCGAACTTCGGCTACCCCGATGGTGTGACGAATCATTCGCCGCGCCTGCTGAATCTGTGGCAGGGCTCGGCGATCGCCGCCCTTGTCGTCGGCGTAATCGTGTGGGGCATGATCCTCTACGCGGTGGTGGCCTTCCGCCGCCGCAGTGACGTGCTGCCGCGTCAGGTGCGCTACAACCTGCCGGTCGAAATTCTGTACACGGTCGTACCGGTGGTCGTGGTGGCGTCGATGTTCTTCTACACGGCGCGCGACGAGTCCGAGGTCACAAAGCTGTCGGCCCATCCGGATGTGACGGTCGACGTCATCGGCTTCCGGTGGAACTGGCAGTTCAAGTACATCGACCCCGGCACCGGCCAGACGGGGCCGAACCAGATCGAGGTCACCGGCCGGCCCGGTGAGCCCGCGGTGCTGGTGCTCCCGCAGGGCCGCTCGATCCGGTTCGTGGAGACGTCGCCGGACGTCATCCACTCCTTCTGGGTGCCCGAGTTCCTGTTCAAGCGGGACGTCATCCCTGGGCGGATCAACCAGTTCGAGCTCACCGTCACCAAGACCGGAACGTTCATCGGTCGGTGTGCCGAGCTCTGCGGAACCGACCACGACCGGATGAACTTCTACGTGAAGGTCGTGCCGCAGGACGAGTACAACAAGTTCATCGCGGACCGGCTCAACGCCCCCGTCGCGTCCACCTCGGTCGCGGCGTCCGCGAGCACCGCAGCCACCGGGAGCGGACAGTGACCCTCGTGCACGAACCGGGTGTCGGCCACGCCGAGCCCGAGCAGCCTCATCTACCCAAGCGGACGAACCTGCTCGGGTACCTGCGCACGACGTCCCACAAGGACCTCGCGGTCATGTACTTCGTGACCTCGTTCGCGTTCTTCCTGTTCGCCGGCATCATGGCGATCATGATGCGGTCCGAGCTCGCCCGGCCGGGGCTGCAGTACTTCTCCAACGAGCAGTTCAACCAGCTGTTCACCATGCACGGCACGCTGATGCTGCTCATGTTCGCGACGCCGATCGCGTTCGCGTACGCGAACTTCCTGATCCCGCTGCAGATCGGCGCTCCGGACGTCGCCTTCCCGCGGCTGAACGCGCTGTCGTACTGGTTCTTCCTGTTCGGCAGCCTCACCGTGGTGGCCGGCTTCCTGACGCCGAACGGAGCCGCGTCGTTCGGCTGGTTCGCCTACGCCCCGCTGAACAACGAGGTGTACTCACCGGGCGCCGGCTCCGACCTGTGGATCATGGGTCTGGCCGTGTCGGGTCTCGGCACCATCCTCGGTGCCGTCAACATGATCACCACGATCCTGTGCATGCGCGCCCCCGGCATGACGATGTTCCGGCTGCCGATCTTCTGCTGGAACTTCCTGGTCACGTCGATCCTCGTGCTGATCGCGTTCCCGGTGCTCGCCGCGGCGCTGCTGGCGCTGGAGGCCGACCGCCGCTTCGGCGCGCACGTGTTCGACGCGGGCAACGGCGGCGCACTGCTGTGGCAGCATCTGTTCTGGTTCTTCGGGCACCCCGAGGTCTACATCCTGGCGCTGCCGTTCTTCGGCATCGTGAGTGAGATCCTGCCGGTGTTCTCCCGCAAGCCGCTGTTCGGCTACAAGGGCCTCGTCTACGCCACCATCGGCATCGGCGCCCTGTCGGTCGCCGTGTGGGCGCACCACATGTTCGTCACCGGCGCGGTACTGCTGCCCTTCTTCGCGTTCCTGTCGTTCCTCATCGCGGTGCCCACCGGCATCAAGTTCTTCAACTGGATCGGCACGATGTGGCGCGGGCAGCTCACCTTCGAGACGCCGATGCTGTTCTCCATCGGCTTCCTGGTGACGTTCCTCTTTGGTGGTCTCACCGGCGTGCTGCTGGCCAGCCCGCCCATCGACTTCCACGTCAGCGACAGCTACTTCGTCGTCGCGCACTTCCACTACGTGATCTTCGGAACCGTCGTGTTCGCGGCCTACGCCGGGACCTACTTCTGGTTCCCGAAGGTGACCGGCCGGATGATGAACGACCGCCTCGGAAAGATCCACTTCTGGACGGTCTTCCTCGGCTTCCACGCCACCTTCCTGGTGCAGCACTGGCTGGGCCTGAAGGGCATGCCGCGGCGCTACGCCGACTACAGCCCGACGGACGGGTTCACCACGCTGAACACGTTCTCGACCGCCGGCTCGTTCCTGCTGGCGATCTCGACGCTGCCGTTCATCTACAACTTGTGGCACTCGTACCGGAAGGGTCAGCTGGCGGTCGTCGACGACCCCTGGGGCTACGGCAACTCGCTGGAATGGGCGACCTCCTGCCCGCCGCCCCGGCACAACTTCCGGTCGCTGCCCCGGATCCGCTCCGAGCGGCCGGCGTTCGACCTGCACTTCCCGGCCACCGTCGGCCGGGTCGACTACCATGCGACACCCGAGATCGGTTAGGGCGGCGATCGTATGAAGGTGGAAGGCATCATCTTCAGCTTCTTCGGCATCTTTGCCGGGGTCGTGGCGCTGGTCTACTGGTTCTGGGCGAAGGACCCGACCGGCACCGCGGCGCTCACCCTCACCACCGGGCTCGGCCTGCTGGTGGGCGGCTACCTCATCTTCACCGGCCGCCGGATCGGCATGCGACCGCAGGACCTGCCCGACGCCGAGATCGCCGACGGTGCGGGCGAGCTCGGGCACTTCACCCCGGGCAGCTACTACCCGTTCTTCATCGGCGCGAGCGCGGTGACCGCGGCGATGGGGTTCGTCTTCGGCATCTGGCTGGTCGTCCTGGGCGGGGCGCTGGTCGTCACGTTCGTGACCTGCCTGGTGTTCGAGAACTTCTGGCACCCGCCGATTCCCGAGGACTGAGCCCGCGGCGCCGAGCGCGGCACGACCGACAGGGGCCGGGCAGCCCACCTCACGGTGGCGCTGCCCGGCCCCTGTCGCGTTGCCTGAGGTCTGTCGCGTTGCCTGAGGTCTTGTCGCGCCCGGGTTGTCGCGGCCTGCTGGCTCAGGAGGCCGCCCATGGTCCGCTGCCCGCCCTGGCCCCGCTGTGCCCGCCCCTTGGCCGGCGGCTCAGCTCCTGGCGGCGGCCTGGCTGGCGTCCACCCAGCCGGCGAGAACCCTGCCGGCGGCGCCGGAGTCGAGGGCGTCCGCGGCCGCGGGCAGGGCGGCGGCGATCTGCTCGGCGACCGGGGCCGTCGTCGGGCCGCCGGCGGCGACGAGGGCCGCGGCCGCGGCGAGCAGCACCGCGTCGCGGACCGGGCCGGGCTCACCGGCGAGTACCCGGCGGGCCACGGCCGCGTTGTGCGGGGCGTCAGCGCCGCGCAGGAGGGCGACATCCGGTACGTGGATGCCGACGTCGCGCGGGTCGAAGCGCTCCCGGCGCGGCTGGTCCGCCGCGCCGACGACCCACACGGTGGACGTCGTGACCGGGGTGAGCTCGTCGAGGCCGTCGTCGCCGCGGAAGACCAGCGCCCGGGTGCCGCGGTCGGCCAGGACCTGGGCGACGACGGGGGCGAGGCGCGGGTCGGCGACACCGATGGCCTGGGAGCCGGGGCCCGCCGGGTTCGTCAGCGGGCCGAGGATGTTGAACGCGGTGGGCACGCCGAGATCGCTGCGTGGGACCGCCACGTGCCGGAACGCCGGGTGGAAGATCCGGGCGAAGCAGAAGGCGATGCCGGCCGCCGCCAGCGACTCCTCCACCCCGGCCGGCGGCAGGTCGACGACCACGCCCAGCTCGGCGAGCAGGTCGGCGGAGCCGCAGGACGACGACGCCGCGCGGTTGCCGTGCTTGATCACGGGCACGCCGGCGCCGGCGACGACGAGCGCCGCCATCGTCGAGATGTTGACCGTGTTCGAGCGGTCGCCGCCCGTGCCGCAGGTGTCCACCGCGCGGGCGCGCGTCTCGTCGGGGACGCGCAGCGGCGCGGCGTGGGCGAGCATCGCCTCGATCAGGCCGCCGATCTCGGCGGCCGTCTCGCCCTTGGCCCGCAGGCCCACGGCGAGGCCGGCGATCTGCGCATGCGACGCGGCGCCGGCCATGATCTGGTCCATCGCCCACGCCGTCTGCCCGCGGGAGAGAGACTCGCCGGCGAGCAGCGTCCCGATCAGCTCCGGCCAGCTCGACGCGACGGTGCTGGCGGAGGCGGGAACCGGGGCGGCTGCCTCGACGGTCACCGCCGTCAGCCGGCCAGCTGGGCGCCCGTGAGCGGCCGGCGCGCGGCCGCCCCGCCGGCACGGGCCCGCAGCAGGGTCACGACCGCCTCGGTGAGCTGGCCCGGGTCGACCGGGTGGGTGACGACCGCGTCCGCCTGCGACCAGGTGGCGAGCCAGCGGTCATCCGGGCGGGCGACGAGCAGGATGGTGGGCGGGCAGTCGGCGACCTCGTTCTTGAGCTGCCGGCACAGGCCCATGCCGCCGCTGGGGGTGGCCTCGGCGTCGAAGATGCAGAGGTCCGCCTCGTGATGATCGACGACGGCGATGGCCTCGGTGGCATCCGCGGCCTCGGTGAACGCCAGCGGGCCCACGTCCTCGGCGGGCTGGCGGCCGAGGACGGAGATGACACGCGCGCGCACGTCAGCACGGTCGGCGTAGACGAGGACGGTCTTCATGGCGTCCGCGGCCCTTCCCGAGTTGCGCCCGCCGCTGGCCGGCGGCGCGATCCGTCCCGAAGATTACCCGGTCGGGCGCGGGTCCGCGTGGCGTCCCGGTTGCCCCCGGGTGGGGCCGGTTGCCCTCGGGCGGCCTAAGGAGTGATACTGAGAGTCGTTCTCAATGAAGCCGACGGGCGTGACTGATGACCGACCAGACCGATCTTCGACTGACCCCCCAGCGGATGGCCGTGCTCGAGGTCCTGCGGGCCGCGGACGACCACCCGACGGCCGCGGAGGTGTACGAGCGGGTGCGCCGCGCGTCGCCGGGGATCGGCAGCGCTACGGTGTATCGCACTCTGGCGCTGCTGGTGTCGACCGGTCGGGCCCTGGAACTCACCCTGGGTGACGGCGCGGCGGCGCGGTACGACGCCAACACCCGTCGGCACGACCACGCGGTCTGTGACGGCTGTGGCCGGGCGGTCGACCTCGATCATCCCGTCCCCGACGGGATGATGGCGGAGATCGCGCGCCGCTCGGGTTTCGCCATCACCGGCTACGACCTGCAGTTCCGGGGACTGTGCCCGGACTGTCAGGGCTCGGACCGTCAGACAACCCCCTCCGAAGGAGCGCTCCATGCCGAAGCTTGACGGCACCAAGACCCACGAGAACCTCAAGGAGGCGTTCGCCGGGGAGAGCCAGGCGAACCGGCGTTACCTGTACTTCGCCCGCCGGGCCGACATCGAGGGCCTCACCGACGCGTCCTCGCTGTTCCGCGACACCGCGGAGGGCGAGACCGGCCACGCGTTCGGCCACCTCGACTTCCTCGCCGAGGTCGGCGACCCGGCCACCGGCGAGCCGCTCGGCACCACCACGAAGAACCTGGCCAGCGCCGTGGCCGGCGAGACCTACGAGTTCACCGCCATGTACCCCGGCTTCGCGAAGACCGCCCGCGAGGAGGGCTTCGAGGAGATCGCGGACTGGTTCTCGACCCTCGCCCGGGCGGAGAAGACCCACGCCGGCCGGTTCAAGAAGGCCCTCGACGCGCTCAACGCCGAGGAGACCGCCGACGCCTGAGCGGCGCCTGGTACCTCGGCTCCACGCGGCACGGGGCTCGTGGCGCCGCACCGCGCTGAGCTGAGCTGAACCGCACCGGCGGCCGGCCTCCCGGGCGTTCCCGCGCCCGGGACCGGTCGCCGGCGCCGTTCTCGCACCATTCCCACCGACTTCCCGCCGACTCCTACCGACCACCGACTCCTACCGACCACCGTCCGTCCGGACAGGAGGCCGCATCATGGCGCTCACCGTCGCCGACATCACCACCGACCACCAGGCGTACGCGGCGCGTCGACCCGAGCTGCGCCGGGAGATGCTCCCTGTGCGCGCCGAGCGCCGCGTCCGGGTGGGGGACATCGTCGTCGTCGAGTTCGAGAACGAGCAGACCCTGCGCTACCAGGTGCAGGAGATGGTCTACACCGAGCGGCTGACCGCCTCCGCGGACGTCGCCCACGAGGTCGAGGCGTACTCGCGGCTGCTGCCGGGCAGTCATGTGCTGACGGCGACCGTCTTCGTCGAGCTCGCGGTCCTCGAGACGGTGCGCGAGGAGCTGCGCCGCCTCGCCGGGCTGCAGCACAGCGTGTTCCTCGAGATCGGTGGCCGGCAGGTGGCCGGGCAGGAGATCCCCGGCCTCGACGAGGACCCGGACGTGCCCACCGAGACCGTCTCGGTGCACATGGTGCGCTTCGTCCTCGACGACGAGCTGCGCGACGCGTTCCGCGATCCCGCCGTGCCGGCGGAGCTCGTCGTCGACCATCCCGAGTACAGCGACGGCACGCCGCTGACGGGCGCGACCCGCCGGGCGCTGATCGCCGACCTGGCCCTGCGCGCCTGACGAACATCCGCGAACGGGAAACTTGTCGGGGCTGGGCTGTTCGGCGGCGCCGTGGCCGGGTACCCGGGCCTTACGGCACGACACGTCAGCACGTTCATCCACGTCAAGGGAGTCCCCGTGACCGATGACCAGCTACGTCCCGACAGCGTCCCCGGCCCCGCGGCCCTCGCGGGGGTGCCCGGCGCCCGGGCGTCCGAGCAGGGCAGCGCGGCCCGAGCGGCCCTGCGCCGGCTGGCCGCGGGGGAGGACGAGCGTTCCGCGCTCGGCGACCTGGCGCTCGCCGACGTCCTGCTGCCCGATCTCGGCAACGAGGTCAGCGACCTCGCGGACGAGGACAGCGACGTCCTGCAGCTGCCCGTCGCCGAGCGCCAGGACGGCACGCAGTTCGTCCCGACGTTCACCTCCGAGCACCGCCTCGCCGAGGCCCTGCCCGAGGTGGACCGCTACCGGACCGTCCAGATCGCCACCCTGGGCCGGATCTGGCCGTCCGACGACCTGCTGCTCGCCGTGGACCCCGGCTCCGACGCCGGGATCGCGCTGCCGGCCGAGGGCCTGCGCGCCCTGGCCGCGATGTCCGGCTGAGCCATGTCGAGACGCCCGGGCGGTTGAGACTCGCCTGGGCGATGCCGTCCGGCCGGACGCCGTCGTTCGGCCGGACGATGCCGTTCGGCCGGACGGTGCTGTCCGGCCGGACGGTGCTGTCCAGCTGGCGAGGTCCCGCCGAGCCCGTCCGCGGGGGACTCCCGGTGCCGCGCGTGCCGACCGGCCCGGTGCGCGGGTGCCGGGCGACCCGGCTCAAGGGGAGGACGCGGGACGGGTGAGGCACGCAACATCCGTCGAGATCGACCCGATCGGTGGGCTTTTTTCGCGGGGGTCGACCTCGGGTCCGTGGCCTGCGTTTCTCCTTGTGGTGCAGCGGTTTGCGCGGTCTGTGCCGGGCTCCGCGCGCCGCCGCGGGTCGGTCATCGACGAGTCGTAGTCCTACCGAACGTCGAACCTACGGTGGCGCCTGCGCCGACGCGTGCCAGAATGACCGACGTGGCCTCAGCCCCCGTCCTCGAGAAGGCTCCTCCACCACACCCGACGGCCAACCGTCCCTCGATGGTCTCGGTCGGCACGGTCGTGTGGCTGTCGTCGGAGCTGATGTTCTTCGCGTCCCTGTTCGCGATGTACTTCACGATCCGCTCGGTCAACAGCGGCAACTGGCCGCCGGTCACCGGCGACCCCGCCGGTTCCGAGCACGGGCCCGTGGAGCTGCACGTCGGGTACGCGCTGTTCTTCACCGTGATCCTGGTGCTCTCCAGCGTCACCTGCCAGCTCGGTGTGTTCGCCGCCGAGCGCGGTGACGTGTTCGGGCTGCGCCGCTGGTATCTGATCTCCCTGATCATGGGGCTGATCTTCGTCGGCGGCCAGGCGAACGAGTACTTCGGCGAGAACAAGTTCACGATGGCGTCGCATGCCTACGGGTCGGTGTACTACCTGACCACCGGCTTCCACGGCCTGCACGTCATCGGTGGTCTCGTCGCGTTCGTCATGGTGCTGGGCCGGTCCACGTATGGGCGTTTCACGCCGGAGAAGGCGACATCGGCGATCGTCGTGTCGTACTACTGGCACTTTGTCGACGTCGTCTGGATCGCCCTTTTTGCGACCATCTACCTCCTCCAGTGAGCGACATGACTGAATCCTCGGGCACCTCGCCGGACACCCCGCCGGAACCCACGTCGACCGCGGCCACCGAGCCCGTCGCGGCGGCCGACGACTCGGCGGCACCTGAGCCGGCCGCGACCGCCGCGTCGACCGCGGTAACCCGGCGGCTGGGCCGTCGTCGCGGCGAGCGCGGACCGGGACTGTCCGCGCGCCGCCGCCGCCGTTCCTCGGCGCTCGTGCTGATGTTCGGCCTGCTGGCCACCGGCGTGCTGTGGACGGTCCTCGCGCCCGGCGGCAACGCCGCGCAGCAGACCGACGACAACGCCGCGGTGCGCCAGGGCAGGGCCCTCTACCAGCAGGGCTGCTCCACCTGCCACGGGCTCGGCGCCGGCGGCACCACCACCGGCCCCAGCCTGATCGGCGTCGGCGCCGCCGCCGTCGACTTCCAGGTCTCCACCGGCCGCATGCCGCTGGCGGCGCCGGCCGCGCAGGCCGACCGCAAGCCGACGCTCTACTCCCGGACCCAGATCGACCAGCTCGCGGCGTACATTGACAGCCTCGGCGGTGGACCTGAGGTTCCCAAGGTCACCGATGCGGCGCTGGACGACGCCGACCTGTCGCACGGTGGTGAGCTCTACCGGGCGAACTGCGCGCAGTGCCACCAGGCCGTCGCCCAGGGAGCCCCGCTGACCTACGGCAAGTTCGCCCCCTCGTTGAGCGAGTCCACCCCGACGCAGATCGTCGAGGCCATGCGCACGGGGCCGGAGTCCATGCCGGTCTTCGGTGACCGCCAGATCAACGAGGAGGACGCCGTCGCGGTGGCGGCGTACATCCGGCACCTGAACGACTCGAAGAGCCCGGGTGGCTACAGCCTCGGCAAGTACGGTCCGGTGCCCGAGGGTCTGCTGGGCCTGCTGGTGGGCGTGGGCGGCCTGCTGGCCGTGTGCCTGTGGATCGGAGCGAGGCAGAAGGTATGAGTGACAAGACGGGCCCGGGGACGGCGGGACCGGGCGATCCAGCCGAGTCGGCCGGCAGCGTCTTCGCGCGGTCGAAGCACCCGGTCGACACGGCGGGACGGCCGGTGAAGGGGTCGAACGTCTCGGCCGGCGGGCCGGACGTGCCGGCCGGCACGCACGACGGTCCGGAGGCGCTGGGGACACCGCCGCACCAGACCGACTCCAGCCGCGATCCCGAGACCACGGTGATGCGGCCGGGGGCGCACGGGGGCGGGGTCACCCCGCGGCCGCCGCGGGCGGAGGACGTCGACCACCGGGCCGAGCGCCGCGCCGAGCGGCTGATCGCCTTCTGGTTCATGATCTCGGTCGTCGGCACGGTCGGCTTCGTCATCACGAACTTCGTCGGTGACAAGCACAAGCAGTACTACACGCCGTGCCTGGGCTCGGCCCTCGGCATGGCCGTCGGCGGCCTCGGCATCGGGCTCATCCTGTGGGCCAAGCGGCTGATGCCGCACGAGCATGCGGTCCAGGAGCGGCACGCGTTCACCTCCCCCAAGGAGGAGATCGCGGTCACCGAAGCGGAGATCACCAGCGGCTTCGCCGACACGGGGCTGGCCCGGCATCCGCTGCTGCGCCGCACCCTGCTGGGCGCCGGCACGGTGCTCGGCGGCCTGGTCGTCGTGCCGCTGCTGAACCTGACGAACTCCAAGCCCGGCAAGAAGCTCGACCACACCTCCTGGGTGAAGGGCGCGCGCCTGGTCACCGAGGACGGCCGGTACGTCAAGCTCGGTGACGTGTCCATCGGCGGCATCGAGACGGTCTTCCCGGCCATCCCGGTCACCGCCGCCGACGGCTCGGTGATCTACAAGCCGAAGACCGACCTGCACACCAAGGCGGACAGCACCACGATCCTCATCCGCCTGCCACCGGGGGTGGACCAGCCGCGCAAGGGGCGGGAGAACTGGTCGGTCGACGGCCACGTCGCCTACTCCAAGATCTGCACGCACGCCGGCTGCCCGGTGAGCCTCTACGAGCAGCAGACGCACCACCTGCTCTGCCCCTGCCACCAGTCGGTCTTCGACGTGCGGGACGGGTGCCGGGCGATCTTCGGGCCGGCGAGCCGGTCCCTGCCGCAGCTGGCCATCGCCGCGGACGCGGACGGCTTCCTCCACGCCCGCGACGGTGACTACGACGAGCCCGTCGGTGCAGCCTTCTGGGAGCGCTCATGACAACCGCATCCCCGCCCGAGTTCGTCAAGCGCCCGGGTCCGGTCCGCAAGGCCAACCGGGCCATCGACGACCGGTTCGGCACGCAGGCCGGCCTGCGGCGCAACCTGAACAAGGTGTTCCCCGACCACTGGTCGTTCATGATCGGGGAGATCGCGCTCTACAGCTTCGTCGTCCTGCTGCTGACCGGCATCTACCTCACGCTGTTCTTCGACCCGTCGAACACCGAGATCATCTACAACGGCTCCTACGTGCCCCTCAAGGGCGTGGAGATGAGCCGGGCGTACGCCTCGACGCTGGACATCAGCTTCGACACCCGGGCCGGGCTGGTGTTCCGCCAGATCCACCACTGGGCGGCGCTGGTCTTCGTCGGGTCGATCGTCGTCCACCTGCTGCGGGTGTTCTTCACCGGTGCCTACCGCAAGCCACGTGAGGTCAACTGGCTGATCGGTGTCGGCCTGCTGATCCTCGCCATCCTCGAGGGCTTCGCCGGCTACTCGCTGCCCGACGACCTGCTGTCCGGCACCGGTCTGCGGATCGCCGCGTCGATCGCGCAGTCCATCCCGATCATCGGGACGTGGGCGTCGTTCATGCTGTTCAACGGCGAGTTCCCGGGCGAGAACTTCCTGCCCCGGCTCTACGTGATCCACATCCTGCTGGTGCCGGGTGTCCTGCTGGCGCTGATCGGCGCCCACATGGGCATCCTGTGGCACCAGAAGCACACGGACTTCCCCGGGCCGGGCAAGACCGAGGACAACGTCGTCGGCCACCGGGTGTTCCCGGTGTTCGCGGTGAAGTCCGGCGGGTTCTTCATGATGGTCTTCGCCATGCTCGCGCTGCTCGGCGGCCTGGCGCAGATCAACCCGATCTGGATGTTCGGTCCGTACGACCCGTCGAAGGTGTCCTCGGCGTCCCAGCCCGACTGGTACATCGGCTTCCTCGACGGCTCGACCCGACTGATGCCGCCCTGGGAGTTCCGCGGCCTCGGCCACACGGTCCCCGCGGTGTTCTGGCCGACGGCGGTGTTGCCCGGCATCCTGTTCACGCTGCTGGCGATCTACCCGTTCCTGGAAGCCAGGTTCACCGGCGACACCAAGTCGTACAACCTGCTCCAGCGGCCGCGGGAGGCCCCGACCAGGACCGCGCTCGGGGCGATGTCGATCAGCTTCTACCTGGTCCTGTGGATCTCGGGTGGCAACGACGTCATCGCCAAGACGTTCAGCATCTCGCTGAACGCGATGACCTGGGCCGGCCGCATCGGGCTGATCATCGTTCCGCCGATCGCCTACGCGGTGACGAAGAAGCTCTGCCTGCACCTGCAGGAGAAGGACCACGAGGTCGCCCACCACGGCATCGAGACCGGCATCATCCGGCAGCTGCCGAGCGGCGAGTTCGTGGAGGACCACCGGCCGAAGCCCGAGCCGACGCCCGACCACCCGCTCGTCCCGACCGACCGCTACGCGCTGCCGTCGGCGAACGGGCACGGGGACGGCGACGGCAAGGGACTCGCCCGGCGGGCCGGGAAGGCCGTCAGCGGCTTCTTCGTCGAGGAGAAGGAACACTGAGCCGACGGCCCTGAGCCGGATGGCGCGACCAGCGCCGACGGCACGGACGCAGGTCAGTTGACGGCCGCGGGGCCGGTCCACCCGGGAGGGCGGGCCGGCCCCGCGGCCGTTGCCGTGGAGGCAGCCGCGGCAGGGCCCGCCGTGGTCGAGGCCGTCGCGGTCGGGCTCGGGGTCGGGGTCGCTGCCGTGGCCGGGGTCGCTGCCGTGGTCGGGGCGGCATAGCTGCGGGCGGCCCGCGTCGCGCCGGCTGCCGGCCAGCTCCAGGTGCCGTCGAGGCGCACCAGCCGCACCCCCGAACCGGCCAGCCAGCGGCCGATCCGCTCGGTCTCCTCGACCGACGCGCACGGCGCCGGCCCCGGCCCCGGGCGCACCGTCTCGGCGCTGGCGACCGCGGCGTCCACCCACGGCCGCGGGTCGATCCCGCGCGCGACCGTCACCGCCGACGCCAGCCGGCCGTATCGCACGACGACCAGGTCCCAGCCGGCGTCGGCGGTCGGCGCGGCGGCGACGAGCTCCGGCACCCGGGTGAGCGCCGCCAGCCGCTGCCCGCGGGCGGCGGCGCGCACGAAGGCGATCATCCGGTCGCGGGTGACGGCGGCCTCCTCGTAGCGTTCCTCGGCGGCCAGCCGGTCCATCCGCCTGGTCGCCACGGCGACGACCGGCGCGGGATCGCCGGTGATGGCCGCGCGGGCCGCGGCGACGTGGCGGGCGTAGGCGTCGACGTCCTCCCGCCCGTCACACGGGGCCCCGCAGCGGCCCAGGTCCGCGAGGGCGCAGGCGGGGCGGCGCACCCGCGGCGACAACCGGGGGGTGCACTGGCGCAGCGGCACGGCGGCGAGCAGCGCGTCGGCGGCGTCGTCGGCCTCCCGGACGCTGCCGAACGGGCCGAGGTAGGTGCCGTCGTCGCGGGCGGCGCGCACTCGGGACAGCCGGGGGAACGGCTCGTCGGTGAGCCGGACGTACACGGCACGCTCGGGGAAGCGGGAACGGCGGTTGTACGGCGGCTTGTGCTCGGCGATCAGCCGCAGCTCGCGCACCTCGGCCTCCAGCGCGTGCGCGCAGCCGATCGCGTCGACCCGCTCGGCCAGCGCCACCATCTCGGCCATCCGGGTACGTGGCTCACTGGCGGTGAAGTAGGTGCGCACCCGCGAGCGCACCGACCGCGAGGTGCCGACGTACAGGGCACGCCCGTCGGCGCCGCGGAAGACGTAGACGCCGGGGCCGGTGGGCAGCCCGTCGGCGAGATGCCGCTTGCGCCGCTGGGCCGAGGAGACCCGGGAGCTGTATTCGTGCACCTCCTCCAGGGTGCGCACGCCGAGGTTGCCGAGGCGCTCGAACAGGCCGTGCAGCACGTCGACGGTGGCCTGGGCGTCGGCCAGCGCCCGGTGGCAGGGCGCGGTGGTGCTGCGGAACAGCCGGGCCAGCGTGCCGAGCCGGCAGTCCGGGGCCTCGTCGCGGCTGATCACCCGCCGGGCGACGCGCAGGGTGTCGAGATGCTCCCAGGCGGGCTGCGGGTAGCCGCAGCGCTCGACGGCGGCGCGCAGGAAACCGAGGTCGAACGGCGCGTTGTGGGCGACGAGCACGGCGCCGCGGGCGAACTCCAGGAAGGTCGGCACGACCTCGGCCTCGGCGGGGGCGGTGGCCACCATCGCGTCGGTGATCCCGGTGATCACCGAGACCATCGGCGGGATGCCGGCGCTCGGCCGCACCAGCGTGGACATCTCCGCGAGGATCTCTCCGCCGCGCACCCGCACCGCGCCGATCTCGGTGATCTCGCTGGTCGCCGCCGAGGTGCCGGTCGTCTCCAGGTCGACGACGACGAAGGTGACCTCGGCCAGCGGCCGCCCGAGGTCGTCGAGGCTTGCCTGCCGGGGGCGTGCCTGCGGGGAGGCGGGGTCTGGGCGCACCGGGACACCGTAGGACCGGCCGCCGACAGTTTCCGTCACCGGCGCGCGCGACATCGACCGAGATGACCTGGTTGGCGGGCCTCGGCGGTGACCCGATGTCGACCGTTGTCGAGTCGTCGTGTCTGCGGTCCGCGCCATGTTTCGCCACGCCGGAGACACGCGACCGCCACACGACGGGCCAACCCAGCGGAAATGCGAAATCATGCGCGGGTGGCGTGGTTCGAAACGAACGGGATTCGGGTGGGGCGCGTGGCACTGGACTGTGCGAACGTGGAGGTGATGGTGCGTTTCTGGGCCGCCGCACTGGGCTATGAGGTGGTCCGGCGGGACGGCGACGCGGCGGTGCTGCGCCATCCCGCGGGGGCGGGGCCGAAACTGCTGCTGCGGCCTGGGGCCAGCCGCGGAGGCGGGCCGAGCCGGCTGCATCTCGACCTCTACGCGGTGGACGCGGAGCGGGTCATCGGCTGGCTGTCCACCCTGGGGGCGCGCCGGGTCGGTCGGTACGACGACGACGGCGAGCGCGGATATGTGCTCTCGGATCCGGAGGGCAACGAGTTCCGCGTGATGACGGCCGGGCCAGCGGGTTTCGCCCGACCCTATGTGTGACGTGCGGGCGGGTGCGACGTGTGGCGAAGGCGGAGGAGCCGGTCCCGATAGGGTCGTGAGCCATGCCGAGCGTCTACACCCGGATCATCAATGGCGAGCTGCCGGGGCGCATCGTGTACTCCGACGAGGACACGGTCGCGCTCCTCACGATCGCGCCGATCCGCCCAGGTCACACCCTGGTGGTCCCGCGGGTCGAGATCGACCGATGGATCGACCTGCCCGACGATGTCCAGTCGGCGCTGTGGCTCGCCGCGGCGAAGGTCGGGCGAGCCATCGACAAGGCGTTCCAGCCCCGGCGGGTGGCGGTGATCGTCGGCGGTCTGGAGGTGCCGCACACGCACGTCCACCTGGTGCCCATCGACAATGAGAAGCAGATCACCTTCGCGGCCGCCGACCACGATCCCGATCCGGCGGCGCTGGACGAGGCGGCGGAGCGCATCCGCGCGGCCCTGTCCTGACCGCCCCGTGCTGATCCCCGAGTCCGTGCCGGGCCGGTCCGCGCCGGCACGGACTCGGCGCCGGCGCGGACCGCGGTGGCTCAGAGCTGGAACTTGGCTGTGTCGACCGCGAACAGCGGCTCCCAGTTGAGTACCCCGTGGCCGGGCGGCGCGTCGATGACGACGTTGCCGCGGACCTTCTGGCCGGCCTTCACCGTCGAGGCGGACAGCCGCGGCTCGACGTTGTCATAGCTTCCGTCGTACCGGGTCCCGTCCGGCGTCTGGATGTAGAAGTCCGACGGCGAGGCGGACGTGTCCCCGCGGCTCACCTCGACCGTCACGTTCAGCACGTAGTACGCCCCCTGGGTCGGCGGGTCACCGTAGCTGGTGACCGTGCCGGAGGTGGTGCAGACGCTGTTGAGCGTCACCTTCGCCTCGAAGTCGCTGACCGACGAGTTGGCCTCGCCGACCACGGTGCCGGAGCCGCCGATGCCGGCGACACCCGCCCCCGGAGCCCCCGGCGCGGTCACCGGCACGCAGTTCGACGAACGGACCGGGCTGGTCGCGGTGGGGCTCGGCAGGGTCGGCGTGCTGCCGCCGCCGGGCACGCCCAGCGCCGTCGCCGACGGCAGCGGCACCGGCGAGGTGACATCGTCCTTCTTGTCGTCGCCGCCGACGGCCAGCGCGATCACCACGCCGAGCACGATCGCGGCGACCACCGCCAGCGGAATGATGATCATCAGCGGGTTGCGTCGCGGCCGCGGGGGCTGCGGCCCACCCGGCTGCTGCTGCCAGCCGCCGGGCGGCGGGTAGCCACCCTGCTGGTTCTGCTGGTACGGGTCCGGGCCGGTGCCGGGATAGCCGCCGGGCATCTGGTAGCCCGCGCCGCCCTGGTAGGGGCTGGTGCCGCCGGGCGGGTAGCCGCCCTGCTGCCAACCCCCCTGCTGGCCCTGGGCGCCCCAGCCCTGCTGCTCGGCCCCGGGCTGGCCCCAGCCCTGTTGGTCCGCGCCCGGGGTCTGCTGGCCCCAGCCCTGCTGCGGGTCGGTGCCGGGGACCGGCTGGCCCCAGCCGCCGGCGCCCTGCTGCGGGGGCGGGGGCCACGACTGGTCGGCGCCCGGGCGCGGCCCGGTGCCCCACTGCTGGCCGCCGGGAGCGGGCATCGGCGGCTGCGGTCCGCTGGGCGGCGTACCCCCCGTCCCGGGGGCGGCGCCGGACCAGGCCAGCTGGGTCTTCTCGTCGGACTGGTCGGGCCCGCCGCCGGAGCCGTCGGCGGGCGGCTGGGGCCAGGAGCTGTTGTGCTGGTTCCACGGCTCCTGGCTGCCGCCCCCGCCGGGTGGCTGGTGCGGTGGGTTCTGGTCGGTCACGGTGGTTCCTCTCCGGCGCAGCCAGGGCCGCGTTTGGAAGAAATCGCGCGTAGGGTACGCACCACGCGAGGCTACATAAGCCGACTATCACATGAGACAATGCCCGCCCCGACACGGGTCGGACGGGCGGTGATCCCACACCTGTGGCACGCGCGACCCCTCCTGAGCGGGGCCGTTAGGCTGTACCGTCATCGTTTCTTCCCGTCGGCCCCGGAGTCCCACGTGCCTTGCTGCCTGGCCGATCGGACGGGCCGCGGGCGGCGCGGCCCGTCGTCTCGTCGCCGTCATTCGGATGCTGACGGACATTTCCGGCGCGGATCCCGTCGGACCGACGCGCGGGCGGAGCGGGAGGTGCCGGGGTTCAGGGCGCGGGATCGTGTCCACTTTGCCCCGTCCGGGATAGAACGTGTCGAGACAGTCGGATCCCTGACGAATGTCCGCCGGGGGCGGCGCTGATGAGTGAGCCGCTGCCCGCCGAGGTACGCCGGGCCGTCATCGAGCTCGCCGCGCGGACGCTGGCCGACCTGCCCGAGGCCGAGGTCCCGCCGTCGCTGGTCGCGGTGCGCCGGTTCAAGGAGTCCCGGCGGACCAGGCTGGGGGCCGTGCCGCTGGCCGCCGCGGTCGACGGCGACGTGTTCCGCGGCCGGGTCGCCGAGTGGATCCGCCGGCACCATCCCGAGCTCGCCGAGGCCGTCGAGGCGACGGACGGGCCACCGCCGGCCGCGCCGCCGGAGCGCGTCGCCGCGATCGCCTACCTGCTGCGGGCGCCCGACTGGCCGCAGCTGGTGCGGGCCGCGGCCGACCAGGCATCCCAGGACGAGATCCGGGACCGGGCCGACGAGGCCGAGCGGACCATCCGCCGGCTCTCCGACCAGCTCGAGGCGGGCCAGCGCGCCGCCGCGGCCGAGGCCGAGCAGTTGCGGGAACGGGCCACCGCGGCCCGCACCGACGCCGAGGAGGCCCGGCGCCGGCTGCGCGCGTCCGGTGAGAAGGTGCGCCGGGCGCAGGACGAGGCGCGGGACGCGGTGGTCGCCGCCGAGACGGCCCGCGACGCGGCGCTGGCGGCCGAACGTGACGCCGAGGCGGAGGTGCGCCGGCTGCGGGGGCGGGTCTCCGAGCTGGAGAACGCGCTGGCCGTGGCCCGCCGGGAGACCCGCGACACCCGCAGCGTCGACGACGCCCGGATGCGGGTGCTGCTCGACACCCTGATCGCCTCCGCGCACGGGGTGCGCCGCGAGCTCGACCTGCCCACGATGGTCAGCCGCCCGGCCGATCTGCTCGCCCGCGGCGGCGACGGCCCGAGCAGCGCCCCGCACGCGTTCGTCGGCGCCCGCGGCCGGCCCGACGACGACCCCACCCTCATCGACGAGGTGCTCGCCGTGCCCGGCGTGCATCTGATCGTCGACGGGTACAACGTGACCAAGCGTGGCTATGGCCAGCTCACCCTGCAGGCGCAGCGCGAGCGCCTGCTGTCCGGGCTCGGCGCGCTGGCCGGCCGCAATCCGGACAGCGAGATCACGGCGGTGTTCGACGCGACCGCCGTGGTCGCGCGCCCGGTGGGCGTGACGATGCCGCGTGGCGTGCGGGTGCTGTTCAGCCGGCCCGGCCGGCTGGCCGACGACGAGATCGTCCGGCTGGTGCGGCTGGAGCCCGAGGGCCGGCCGGTCTTCGTCGTCACCTCCGACCGTGAGGTGGCGGACAACAGCACGGCCGCCGGAGCCCGGGCCGTGCCGTCCTCCGCCCTGCTGGCCCGCCTCACCCGCTGAGCCGCATCCCCTCCACCCACTGAGCCGCCTCACCCGCCGAGCGGCTTCACCCGCCGAGCCGCCTCGTCCGACGGCCCGCGCGCACGCTCCCGCCGGGAATTGTCAGACCCGGGTCCTACCGTCGGTGACGTCGGGATATCGGGAAGGTGAGTGCGATGTTGATCGACTGCGACTCCTGTGTCGCGCGCGGCGCTCGGTGCGCCGGCTGCGTCGTCACTGTCATGTTCGCCGGCGCGGATCGCCCGGGCGCCGCCGCGAGCCCTGGGTGGGACGCGGAGGAGTTCCGCGCCCTCGGGGTGCTGGCCGCCGCGGGCCTGCTGCCGCCGCCGGGAGAGATGGCCGGTTCGGTGCTGGAGCGCACCGCCCGGCTGCTCCCGCCACCGCGTCGCGCCGGCTGAACGCGCCGCCCGGCGGGTGGCCGCGGGGGCCGGTGCGGCACGATGGGGCCATGCGGGTCCTGGCCGTGACGAACGACTTTCCCCCGCGCCCCGGCGGGATCCAGGCCTACGTGCACAACTTCGTCTCCCGGCTGCCGGCGGGCGAGGTCGTGGTCTACGCGCCGGCCTGGTCCGGGGCGCCCGAGTTCGACGCCGCGCAGCCGTTCCCGGTGGTGCGCCACCGCACGTCGCTGATGCTGCCGACCCGGGACGTGCTGCGCCGTGCCCGGGAGATCGCCCGTGCCGAGGGCTGCGACACCGTCTGGTTCGGTGCCGCCGCCCCGCTCGGCCTGCTGGGCGACCGGCTGCGCCGCGAGACGGCGGTGCGCCGGGTGCTGGCGAGCACGCACGGCCACGAGGTCGGCTGGGCGGCGCTGCCGGCGGCGCGCCAGCTGCTGCGGCGCATCGGCGGGGCGGCGGATGTCGTCACCTATCTCACCGACTACACCCGGCTGCGGATCGGCCCTGCCCTCGGCACCCATCCGACGCTCGCCCGGTTGCCCAGCGGGGTCGACGCGGCGCTGTACCGCCCGGGCGTCGGGCGCGAGGAAATCCGCCGCCGGTACGGGCTGGGCGGGCGCCCGGTGGTGGTGTGCGTGAGCCGGCTCGTGCCCCGCAAGGGCCAGGACGTGCTGGTCCGCGTCCTGCCGGCGCTGCGTCGCCGGGTACCGGGCGCGGCCCTGCTGATCGTCGGCGGCGGCCCGTACCGCAAGGACCTGGAGCGGCTCGCCCGCGAGGTCGACGTGGCGGACCACGTGACGTTCACCGGCTCGGTGCCGTGGGAGGAGCTGCCCGCCCACTACGCGGCCGGGGACGTGTTCGCCATGCCATGCCGGTCCCGGCTCGGCGGGCTGGAGGTCGAGGGCCTGGGCATCGTCTACCTGGAGGCGTCGGCGACGGGCCTGCCGGTGGTCGCCGGGCGCAGCGGCGGCGCGCCCGACGCGGTGCTCGACGGGCGCACCGGCCTCGTCGTGGACGGCAGCGGCGTCGACGAGGTCGCGGCCGCCGTCGGCGACCTGCTTGCCGACCCGGACCTGGCCGCGTCGATGGGCGCAGCCGGCCGCGCCTGGGTGGAGCTGCGCTGGCGCTGGGACGTCCTGGCCGCCCAGCTGCGCACCCTGCTGGTCGGCACGGGCACCGGCATCGACACCGGCATCGACACCGGCATCGACACCGGCACCGCGAACGGCGCCGACAGCTAGGCCGTGCCTCGGGTCGCGATCTTTGTGTCGGCCTGTCGCGCCAGCGGTTCGAGGCCGTTCGCGGCCGGCGGTCCGTGACAGCGTTCTGACACCGTCACGGCGTTCTCTGCCAGAAACCTAGGGACAAACCGGACACGACACACCAGGAAACTGGCATCACGCCGCCTTCCCCGGCGGCCACTTCCCCTCCACGGGAAGTCCCCCGCCTCCTCGGCGTTCCAGGTCGCCACCCACACCGAAGTTGATCATGAACGGGTGGTGTCGGGGCGCCGTAGACGGGAGGCGGGCGGACGCGTCCACACGAGGACGGCCCGAGAGATCACAACTTGACACGCGGCCTAGCCCTGTCTTCCGCACGTTCGTGTGGTGAGACAGCTACGTGGTTGATTGTTCGGATCGGGTC
>NZ_FZMO01000184.1 GCF_900197875.1 Frankia canadensis
GGGGCGGGGGTGACGGCCTACGTCCGGGTCGGCGCACAGACGCGGACGTTCGCGCTGGCGGCGGAGGGCGGTCCGCCGGCGCGGGCCGCAGTGGTGCTGACGGCGGGTGCCGCGACCGGGGACGAGATCTCGCTGGCCGCCGCGCGGCTGCCGGGAGAGGTCGTCGTCGGGCTGAGCGTGCCCACCGCCGACGGGCCCGCTCGCTGGGAGGAACGGATCCCGATCGCCCGGCGCGCCGCCACCGGCGAGCTGACGCTGCTCACGCCCGGGCTCGGCTGGCGCTGGCTGCCGTCGCGGGCCCGCGAGGGCTGGCTGCCAGCACCGGTCCGGCCGACTCTCACGACCACCGTCACCCCGGCCGGCGCCGCCGCGCCCCGCGCCTGATCCCCTCACCGTCGAACAGCCGAGGCCCCTTGGCGCACGGCCACATGCATGACAGGATGCACGTGCATAAGCACTGGCGAGTGGAGGTGAGGGTGTTGGTCCCCAGGAGACGTGCCCCGAACGGGCCGGTGCGCCGGCCCCCCTTATCGGCCGACCTGACCGTGGTGGTGCTCACGCACGCCACCACCATCGTCGCCCGCGCGACACTGCTCTCCGTCACCATGATCACGATCTGTGTGGGTGTCGGTGGCGTGCCGGCCGTCGTCGCCGCGCTGGTGCCCACGGTGATGGCACCGCTCACGCTCGCGCTACCTGCGGCGATCCGCGATGTCCAGCGCCGCGGGGACGGGGCGGGCGGCGGCGGGCGGCGCGGCGCGGTCCGCTGCGGACGCTGTGGGGATCCCCCGAGCCCGCGACCCTCGGACGGGTCCCGGCCGATTCCCGGCTGAGCCCGCGGGCCGGCTGTCCTGCCCGTACGCCGCCTACGGTTGATCGTCGTGCGGGTCCCCTGTGCGGCGTTGGCCGCGATCGTCGTCTCCGCCGGGTTGCTGACCGGCTGCACCGCTCCCGCCGGCGGCGCGCTCGGCCTCGGCGGCACCACCGTCAGTCCCACGGCGGGCAGCGCCACCCCTGCCAGCTCCGCCTTGGGCGTGGCCACCACCGCCAGATCCTCGGCGGGTGTCGCCACCACCGTCAGCGCCCCCGCGGGCGGTACCACCGCGGGCAGCGGGAGCGGCGCCCCGGGCAGCGGTGATGCGTCCGACGGCGGTGGCGTGCTGCCGGTGGCGGCGGCCAGTCCGTCCGGTGCGGCGTGCGGGGGACGGGTGCGCAGTGTCGCCGACGTCGAGCGCCTCATCGCCGAGCCGGTGGGCTGCCCGGGGTCGGTGAACACGTTCTGGCGCGGGGAACTCGGCGCGGCCTGGACACCGCCGCGGATCATCCCATATCACAACGGTCAGGTTCCGGACGACGCCTGCGGCCGGCAGGTCGGCGATCCCACCGCGTTCGCCGACAACGCGCTGTACTGCACCCTCGACGACACCGTCGCCTACAGCATCGAGTTCCTCGACGAGCTGGCCGGCATCGGCGGCCCGTCCTACCCGCTGTTCGTGCTCATGCACGAGCTGGCCCACCGCGGCGACCGCCTGCACGGCACCCTGGGCGCGGTCAGCCGTGCCGAGGAGAACCAGGCCGACTGCTTCGCCGGGCGGCAGGCCGCCGCCGCGGACCGCGCCGGGCGCATCGACGTCTCCGACGCGCTGGGCGGCTCGATGCTGTTCTTCAGCCTCGGCGACACCCGCGGCGGCTGGTTCGACCAGGAACCCTCCACCGCGCCCGACGCCCACGGCACCCCGGTGCAGCGCGCCCAGGCGTTCGCGCTGGGCTACCTGCGCGACAGCGCCACCTGCCAGCGCATCGGCCGCTCACCCACCGGCCAGGTGTCCGCCTGAGCCAGGTCGCCCGCACCCCCACCCGTCGTCACTTTCCGTTACAGATCGTGCGGCGGGCGGGGGGAGCCCGTGTCTACCGTGAGTCATGACCACCTTCAGGGCTACGTCTGATCGGGTCGAGGCGCCGGGCGGGGTCGGACGCACCGCCGTCGGCATGGCGTGGATCCGGGCGCGGGAGAGCGCACGCCCCGACCGGCTCTTCGACGATCCCTACGCCCAGGCGTTCGTCGACGCGGCCGGGGGCGGGTCCGAGCGGATGCTGGGGCTGGGCCCGGCGGGGACCGCCCCCACCGGGTTCACCGATCTGGTGTCCTCGCACGGAGTGCTGCGCACCCGCTTCTTCGACGACTACGTCACCGGCGCGGCCGCGGGCGGGCACCGTCAGATCGTCCTGCTCGCCGCGGGCCTCGACTCCCGCGCCCAGCGGCTGGACTGGCCGGCCGGCACCCGCCTGTTCGAGGTGGACCTGCCGGCGATGCTGGCCTTCAAACAGGCGGTGCTCGACCGCCGCCGGGCCCGGGCGCGCTGCGAGCGCGTCGCCGTCCCCGCCGACCTCGCCGGCGACTGGACGACGGCCCTGGCAGGCGCGGGCTTCGCCCCCGACCGGGCGACCGCCTGGCTCGCCGAGGGCCTGCTGCCCTACCTGGACGACGCGCAGGCCGACCGGCTGCTCACCACGGTCACCGGCTGGTCCGCGCCGGGCAGCCGGCTCGGCTTCGAGTACCGCACCGGCGACGACGCGTGGCTGCTCGACGAGCTGCGCCACCATCCCGAGCTGGCGGAGTTCGCCGCGCTGATCCACGGCGGCCTCGCGGAGCCGGCGCAGAGCTGGCTGCCCCGCCACGGCTGGCGCATCACCCGGGACCGGCTGCGCACCGACCTCGCCGCCGAGGCCGGCCGGCCCTCGGCGCTCCCCATGGCCGACGGCTTCCTCGTCGCCGGCCGGGAGGGCGCCGCCCGCGAGGAGGGCGCCCGCGCCTGAACCGCCCGCGCCCGCGCCGAGCGTGGGCTGCCGGGACGGCCGCGGCCGCCGCCCGGACGCCTCGGGGGAGGGCATCCGGGACGGCGGCCGCGGGTCGATCGGCGCGTCCGGTCCGGTCAGGGGCTCTGGAAACCGGCCCTGGTCAGGACGGCCTGCCCGGCGGGACCGGTGACGTAGGCGACCCACGCGGTGGCGCCGACGGTGTTCCTGCCGCCCTTGAGCGTGGCGATCGGGTAGTCGTTGATGGCCTTCGCCGACTCGGGGAACTCCACGCCCTCGACCTTGTCGCCGGCCGCCAGGGCGTCCGTGCGGTACACCAGCGCGGCGTCGACCTCACCGAGGGTCACCTTCGCCAGGGCGGACTTGACGTCCTGCTCCAGCGTGACGGGCGTGAGGTTCACCCCCGCCGCGGCCAGCGCCTTCTTCGCCGCCGCCCCACAGGGCACCGCGTCCGCGCACAGCGCGACCTTCACCCCGGGCCTGACCAGGTCGGGCAGGTCCCTGATGCCCTTCGGGTCGCCCCCCGGCACCGCGATGACGAGCTGGTTGCGGACGAAGACCTTCGGCGCCGAGGAGTTCTGCCCGGCGTCGGTGACCGTCTTCATCGTCGCGGGGCTCGCCGCGGCGAACACGTCCGCCGGCGCCCCGGAGGTGATCTGCTGGGCGAGCGCCGAGCTGCCCGCGAAGGAGAACTTCACCGTCGAGCCGGGGTTCGCCGTCTCGAACTGCTTGCCGAGCGTCGTGAACGTCCCGGTCAGTGACGCCGCGGCGAACACGGTGACCGTGCCGGTCACGCCGCGCCCGGCGCTGGCGCTCGCCGCGCTCGGCGTGGCACTGGCGGCGGCGTCGCTCCCGCTGCTGCCGTCGCTGCCACAGCCGGCGACCAGCAGTCCGGCGCTGGCCACGACCGCCAGCGCGGTCCTCATCCTGCGAAATCTCACGTGTGCCCGTTCCTCCGCCCATGACCGGCCGCCGGCGCCGTCCCGGGCGCGGCCGACCGCATCGTCCGACAATGCGCGTACGTTCGTTACTGACTGTGTTGGGCGTTCGGACCGTGCGAGGTGACACGACGGCGGGTGGACCCGACGTCCTCACACGGTGGACGGCGACGCCGTCGTCGCCCCCGATCACCGGCCCGGCCCTCGATGCTCCGGCGGCCGGCGCCCCCACCCGCATCCACGGGCGGCCGTATCGCAAGGCGCCGCAGATGCGGGACTGTCTGCATGATAGTTCCGCGCCCGCGTTTCGGTCATGTCAGATGTATGTGACGCCGCCGTGACCGGGAGGACGTCACGTGGCCACGCCAGGTGGACGCGGCGCGCCGTGCCGCGACGGCGACCGGCGTCGATCGCGCTAGGTGTTCGCGCGGTTGTGCGCCGTGTGAGAGTGCCGCTGGGTGGCGGAGGGGTGACGCCCCTGCGGTGGCGGCGCCGGTCGGTCCGGCGTCAGGAAGGGGTGTGCGCGGCGACGAACGTGCGCACGCCGGCGTCCACCGCGCGGCGGACCTCGGCCGGCGCCGCGTCGCGGGTGTCGTTCTCGGTGAGGTCCGGCATCTCGGCCGTGACCAGCGCGAGAAACTGGCGGGCGGCGAGCGTCGGGTCCGGCACCCGCAGCCGCCCGGCGTTGCCGAGCATCGCCAGCCGCCCGGCGAGCGCCTCCAGGATCGGGTCGCTGGCCGTCGCCCGCACCAGGCGGTAGATCTCCGGGTCGCGGGTGGACTCCGCGGCGATGTGCCGGCGGAGGAATCGTGCGCAGCTGTCCTGCTGGCAGGTCACCAGCCGCAGGCCAAGTGCGTGCAGGCTGTCCCGCCAGCCCTCGGCGGTCAGGTCGAGGCGCCCGATCGCCGCCAGCGCGTCGCCGTTCTGCTCGACCGCGGAGTCGGCCAGCGACTCGCGGAACAGCCCGTCCTTGCCGCCGAAGTAGGTGTAGATCGTCGGCTTGGACACCCCGGCCGCGGCGGCGATCGCCTCGACGCTGGCCCGCTCGTACCCCAGCGTGCCGAAGATCGGCGCCGCCGCGTCGAGGATCGCCCGCCGCTTGTCGACCTGCCGCTGCCGGACCGCCACCGACCCACCTCCCGCCGCCTCCCGATCACTATACCGGCCCCCTGTTAAATCTTTACTACACGGTTTAGTATCCGTCCATGGACGTAAAGACGATGGTGGACGGAGACGGGCCCACAGGCCGCTGCGACGCGACGGCGACCGTCGCCGCCGGCGACACCGCGCGTGGGGCCGGGCCCGAGGCGCGGACGGAACCTGGGCCGGGCACGCACTCCGCCCCCGAGACGCACTCCGCCCCCGACGCGCACTCCGCCCCCGACGCGCGCTCCGGTCCGGGGGTACGGCCCGGTCCCGGGGTGCGGACCGGGCCGGCACTGGTCGCGCTCGCCGCCGCGGCGCTGGTCGCGGTGCTCGACGGCACCGTGGTCGCGGTCGCCCTCGGCGCCCTGTCCGGGGAGCTGCACGCGCCGCTGACGACCGTCGTCTGGGTGATGATCGCCTACCTGCTGGCCGCCGCCGCGACGCTGCCGCTGCTCGGTTGGGCGACGGCCCGCTTCGGTGGGCGGGCGGTGTTCCTCACCGGGCTCGGCCTGTTCCTCGCCGGGTCCCTGCTGTGCGCGCTGTCGGGCTCGGCGGCGCAGCTGATCGGCGCCCGGGTGGTCCAGGGCGCGGGCGGCGGGCTGCTCGAACCGTCCGCGATGGCACTCGCCGCCAGGCTCGGCGGGGCGCGGACGATGGGACGGGTGCTCGGCGTCATGTCCACCGTGGTCAACGTGGCGCCGGCCGCGGGCCCGCTCGTCGGCACGCTGCTGCTGCGCACCGGCCACTGGCAGTGGCTCTTCCTCGTCAACCTGCCGCTGGGCGTGCTCGTCCTGGCCGGCGCCCTCGCGTTCGTCCCCGCCGCCCGCCCGGACCCGGCGGCGCCGCGGCCCCGCGCCGACGTGCGCGGCCTGGGCCTGCTCGTCGCCGGGTACGTCGGCGTGCTGTTCGCCGTCAACCGCGCGGGGGAGCGCGGTGACGGCGGCTGGCCGGTCGTCGTCGGCGCCGCCGGGGCCGGCCTGCTGCTGCTCGCCGGCTACGGGTGGCACGCGCTGCGTCGCGGGCCGACCCCGGCCGGCCCGCCGGCGCTCGACCTGCGGCTGCTGCGCCGCCGTGGCGTGGGGGTGAGCATCGCGGTGATGAGCCTCGTCGGCCTCGTCATGTACTCGCTGACGACCGCGCTGCCGGTGTTCGTCGCCTCGCATCACGACCGTCATGGCCTCGCGCAGGGCCTGCTGGTCAGCGCGATGGGGCTCGGACTACTGGTGTCGATGTCCACCGGCGGGCGGCTCAGCGACCGCGTCGGCGCCCGGCCGCTGGTGCGCGGGGGAGCCGTCGGCACCGCCGCGGCGCTGGCCGTGTTCGCCGCGACGGCCGACCGGCTGCCTCTCGGCGCCGGCTTCGCGCTGTTCGTCGCCGTCGGGCTGGCCTTCGGCCTGACCGCGTCGCCCACCGTCGCCGGCCTGTTCCGCACGCTGGCCCCCGCCGAGCAGGCACAGGGGACGACGGCGCTGTTCATGGCCATCCAGTTCGCCGGCTCCCTCGGCGTCGCCCTGCTGGCCCTGGTCCGCCAGCGGGCCGGCGCCGACTGGCCGGCGCTCGAGTTCGGCCTGCTCGCCGCCGCCGCGGCCCTGCTCGGCCTGCTCGCCACCCGGCTGCCCGGCCGTCCCTAGCCAGCGCCGCGCGTCGTGATCGTCACGGCCTGTCGTCGCGTGGCGGGTCGTGGCAGCGTGCTGTCGAGGCCACATCGCCGTCACATCCGGTGGACCCTACGATCGCAGCCATGCGGGTGCTGGTCGTCGAGGACGAGGAGCGCACCGCCGCGCTGCTGCGCCGCGGCCTCGTCGAGGAGGGCTACGCCGTCGACGTCGCCCGCAACGGCGTCGACGCGGTGTGGTCGGCCACCGAGGTCGACTACGACGCGATCGTGCTCGACCTGATGCTGCCCGGTGTCGACGGGTTCGAGGTCTGCCGGCGGCTGCGGGCCCGCGGCCGCTGGGCGCCGGTGCTCATGCTGACCGCCCGCGTCGACGTCACCGACCGCATCCGTGGGCTGGACGCCGGCGCCGACGACTACCTGCCCAAGCCGTTCAGCTTCGGCGAGCTCACCGCCCGGCTGCGCGCCCTGGTCCGCCGCGGTGGGGTGCGGCGGCCCGTCGTGCTGCGCGCCGGGCCGGTCGAACTGGACCCCGCCGCGCACCGGGTGCGCCGCGCCGGCGAGCCGGTGGAGCTGTCCGCGAAGGAGTTCGCCCTGCTCCACCTGCTGCTGCGCCACCCTGACGAGGTGCTGACCCGCACCTTCGTCACCGACCACGTCTGGGACGACGCGTTCGACGCCACCTCCAACATCGTCGACCAGTACGTCCGCTACCTGCGTCGCAAGATCGACACGCCGGGGGAGGAGTCGCTCATCGAGACCGTCCGCGGCGTGGGCTACCGCCTGCGCGTGCCGGACGGACCGGGCCTGCCGGGCGCATCGGGCCTGGCGGGATCACCGGGCACTTCGGGGGCGCCGGGCGTGACGACCGGCGGCGGGGGCTAGCTCGACGTGGCGCGTGGACACCGGCCGGCATCGCGGGCGTGGGCGGTGCCGCTGGCGGTGTCGCGGGCATGGCCGGTGTCGCGGATGCGGGCGGCGGTGCGCAGGCGGGTGCGGCCGACGGTGCGGGTGCGGCTGACCCTGTTGTTCACCGTCGGGACGGTGCTGGTGCTGGTGCTGGCCGGCTCGCTGTTCTACCTGCTCCTGCGGGCGAACCTGCGCGACTCCGTCGACTCCGAGCTGCGCACCCGCGCCGACGTCCTCACCGCCCGCCTCGACGACCGCTTCGCCACCGGTGGCGCCGGCACCAACGGCGCCGGCACCGGCGGCTCAGGTAGCGCCGGCACCGACGGCGGTGGCGGCGGTGAGCAGGTGCCGGGCGGCGGGCCCGGGGATGGCGCGGCGCAGGCGGGCGGGCTGCTCGCGGG
>NZ_FZMO01000388.1 GCF_900197875.1 Frankia canadensis
CGCGCCGGCCAGGGCGTGCGCGCCGTCGGCGAGCAGCAGCCGGGCGCTCGGCGAGGCCGCCGCGGCGGTGAAGGCCGGCTCGTGGTTGCCGCTGCCGCCGGTGTCGAGGCGCAGCATCGGCTGGATGGTGGGGACGAGCCACGACAGGTTCCCGACGTCGGTGCTCGCCGCCCGCCCGGACGGCGGGGTGTACGTCTGGTCCGTTCCGGCCAGGTCGGCGTCGGCGAGGCCGGGTCCGGTCAGGTAGGACAGGTCGGCGTCGGCGAAGCGGTGGCAGGAGCGGGCGAACAGCAGCGAGAGCAGCCGGTCGTAGCGGATCTCGGCGAAGCGGGGCAGCGCGCGTTCGATGGTCGTCTCGCAGCCGGTCGCGAGCCCACCGGCGCGCAGGCAGTCCCCCACCCGGGCGGTCACATCGTCGAGCGTGGCCACGTCGGCAGCGCGGATCTTCACCGTCATCGCCGCCCGCTCGGGGATGATGTTCACCGCCTCGCCCGCCTGGGTGACCAGCGTGTGGACGCGCACGGTGGCCGGTAGCTGCTGGCGCAGCAGCCCGATCGCGACGTTCGCCACGGTGATCGCGTCGTAGGCGTTGCGGCCGCGCTCGGGAAACGAGGAGGCGTGCGCGGGATGCCCGTGATAACGGACGGTGAGAGTGTCATTCGCCAGCGTCGCGGGGCACAGCTCGTCCCGGTTGGCCGGATGGATCTGCGCGGCCAGGTGGATGTCGTCGAAGACACCGGCCTCGGCCAGGTAGATCTTCCCGCCGGCGTTCTCCTCGGCGGGGCAGCCGACGACGACCACCCGCAGGCCGGCCTCGGCCGCGACGGGGGCAAGCGCGGCGGCGGCGGCGATCGCCATGGCGCCGATGAGGTTGTGCCCGCAGGCGTGGCCGATGCCGGGCAGGGCGTCGTACTCGGCGGTGAGCGCGACGGTCAGCGGGCCGGTGCCGTACTCGGCGCGGAACGCGGTCGGCATCCCGGCAAGACCGCGGGTCACCGCGAAGCCCCGCTCCTCGAGCGCCGCGGTGAGCAGCCCGGCGGCGTGGAACTCGACGAGGCCGAGCTCGGGCCGGGCGTGCACCGCCTGGGCCAGCTCCCACCAGCGCCGTTCGTGCGCGGCGAGGTGGTGGTCGACCCGTGCCAGCAGCTCCGCCGGCGGTGCGAGGGTGTCCTCCCCGCGGGTCTGGCCCGCCAGTACGGACGGTCCGGATGTCGACGGTGCGGTCATCGGCGTCCTCCCTCGGTTCCGGTGCTGGGCACCACCGCGTAGCCCAGGTGGGCGGCCCACGCGACGAGCAGGGAGGGCAGTCCGTAGGCGGCGAGGCCCAGCAGCGCGGCGACGACGCTGGTCGCCCACAGCAGGTCGGTGTCCCGGTTCGCCAGCGCGGACGTCATCAGCTCGCCGACGCCGCCGAGACCGGACAGCCATTCGGCGAGCAGCGCCGCGAGCACCGCCATCGGCGCGGCGACGCGCAGCCCGACGAGCAGGCTGCCGACCGCGCTCGGCAGGGCGCCGAGCCGCAGCCGGCACGAGAAGGACGTGGCATAGAGGTCCTGCAGCTCGCTTACCTCGGCGGGCACGGCCGCGAAGCCGTCCAGGGCGGCGATCAGCAGCGTGAACACGGTCACCACGACGACGCAGGCCACCGACGTGCCGAGACCATGCCCGGTGACCAGGGTGAACAGCGGCGCGACGCCGACGATCGGCAGGGTGCGCACCAGCAGCGCGTAGGCGGTCAACGGCGTACGGATGATCGGCCAGCGTAGCGCCGCGACGGCGAGCAGTAGCGCGAGCGCCGCCGACGCGGCGAGCCCGAGCACGGCGCCCTGCGCGGTCACCCAGATCCGGCTCAGCAGCAGGCCGGCGTGGGAACCGATGGCGCCGGCGGTGTCCGCCGGGGACGCGACCTGGTAGCGCGGCACGTCACCGATCGTGATCGCGAGCTGCCAGGCCACTACCAGCGCGACGAGCACCCCGGCAACGCTCAGCGGCGTGCGTGCGTTGTACCAGATCATCGACCATTCGTCGTGCAGCGT
>NZ_FZMO01000050.1 GCF_900197875.1 Frankia canadensis
CAATGGGGGGGTGTGGGGAACCGAACCGGAGTTGCTCGTCGTCCTCGACGATCCCGCGGGTGAGCCGTGCGGTGACGGCACCCGCCCGGACGCCGGGCGGGACGCCTTGGCCGGCGTGGGGAGGGTGACGTCGGCGATGCCGCCTCGCCTGGTGCTGCTCGCGGGCGTGCCGGCGGAGCGGGCGGGGGAGGTGGCGGCGCTGCCCGGGGTGCGCGGCGCGTTCGCGGGCGACGTCCCCGCCGCGCTGCGCGAGGCGCTCAGCCCCGCGGAGAGCCTGTTCGTCGACGGCTGGCTGGCCCGCCGGCACGGCAAGGACCGCGGCCCCGGCGAGGGCCTGCCCTGGGACGCCCCCGGCTTCTCACCCCCGGACCCCCCGCCCGCCTGACCGGATCAGCCACGTGATCGGCTCCGGCGCCTGATCGGACCTCCCCCTGAGGGGGCGTCCGCCCGCTGGTCGGGACCTGCCCGACCAGCGTGACCGACTGATCGGGACGCGCCGACCGGAGCCTGCCCGACCGGTGCCCGCGACCGCTCAGAACACCCGGCGGGGGGCGGACCAGGTGGCGCCGGGGCCGGAGCTGCGCCACACCATGTGCAGCTCGTCCCCCACCCGGGCGAGCACCTCCAGGTGGCCGTCGAAGTTGCTCTGGATCATCGCGACGGCGTCCACCTGGCCGAGGCTGGCGGCGAACGGGCGCGGGGCGCTCCAGAACGGCGTCGACGCGCCGTTGTTGCGGTAGTAGTGGATCAGTCCGCCGGACGCCGACGGGACGACGACCTCGAAGTTGCGCGACCCGTCGGCGAACGAGCTCTGGATGAGCGCCGGGTTGCCCGCGACGCCCTCGCCGAACGTCGGCCCGGTCCGCCACACGGCGGTGTTGTCCCGGGTGAGGTGCACGAGCCGGCTGCCGACCCGCATGACCGCCTCCAGCATGCCCGCGCCGCCGCCGAGGGTGCCGTGGATGAGGCTGACCGCGTCGACCCGTCCCAGGTTGGCGCCGAACAGCTTCGGCGCGCTCCAGGGGTAGCCGTGGACGTCGTTGTTGCGCCACAGGTGGATCACGCCGGCGTTCGCGGACGGGACGAGCAGCTCGAAGTTGCCCTTCGTCCCCAGCCGGCTCTGGACGAGCGACGGGACGCCGCCGACGCCCTGGGCGAGCGCGATGGGGTCGTGCCAGGCGAAGGCGCCGGTGCTGTCGCGCCACAGGAACGACAGCGTCTGGCCGACCCGGAAGGCGACCTCCAGCGGCCCCGGGTTGGCCAGCGTGCTCTGGACCATGGTGACCGCGTCGACCTGGCCGACGGCCTGGGCGGTCCGCCACGGGTCGCGCCACGGGTAGCCGGTGGCGTCGTTGTCCCGCCAGACGTGCGTCAGCCCGAAATGGGACGACGGGACCACGACCTCGAAGTTGCCGGCCTTCCCGAGCCCCTTGGACTGCACCAGCGCCGGGTTGCCGGCGACGCCGTGGCCCCAGCCGAGCTGGCTGGGCGTGTAGCGGCACAGCGTGAACGCGTTGGAGCGCATCAGGCAGTCCACCGGGGACGGCGCGCAGGTGTCGCAGTTGCCGTTGGGGGTGGCGAACACGCCCCACTGGCCGCCGCAGTCGCAGTCCGCGCCGCCGTACTCGTCCGGGGCGCCGAAGATGTGCCCGGTCTCGTGGGTGAACACGCGGTCGATGTTGTCCGGGCCCCAGCCGTCGTTGGCGTAGGACATGACGATCCGCGGGCCGCCGATCGACGAGTAGGCGAAGTAGCCCACCGGGTACTTGGTGAAGAACACGCAGTACGACCAGGCGGTGCGCAGCCGGGAGCGCAGCGCGTCGACGTAGGCGTAGACGCCGTCGAAGTCCGCCGCGAAGCCGAGGCGGTCCATCGTCGGGTCCCGCCACAGCGCTTCCAGGTCGGTGGCGTGCGGGTTGGGCGCCACCGACAGACGCACGATCTGGATGTCGTAGTGGAAGCTCAGCTCCGCGGCCGGGTTGGTGGTGGCGTACCAGGACAGGCCGTTCTGCACCTCGGCGACGACCTTGGTCCGCTCGGCGGCGGAGAACTGCAGGTCGGCGGTGGGCCCCTCTACCATGATCAGGCCGATGGCGACCGAACCCTCCAGCCTCGCGCTGGTCGGGGCGGACGCGGCGCCGGCCGTCGGCGTCGCGCCGGCGGCGCCGGTGTCCGCGCCGCCCGGGGCCGCGAGGGTGGCGCCGGGGGCGAGCAGCGGGGAGAAGCCGTTCGCGAGGGCCCGCGGCGTAGCCGCGGCGGTCGGGTCGCCGCCCGCGTCGCCGCCGTCCGGACCTTCGCCCCCGGCGGGCCCCGCGCCCGGGACGACGCCCGCCCCGGAACCGGCGCCGCGCGGCGGGGGGACGTCGGTGCAGGGGCGGTCCATGTCCCAGGCGTGGCCGTCGCGGGGCCGGGCGGCCTTGAGCCGGCGGTAGGCGGAGCTCGCCCGCAGGCGAAAGGCGTCAAGGCCGAGCGTCTCGGCGCGGTTGAGCCCGGGGGTCAGACCCACCGTCGACACGACGCTGCCGTCGGCCGGCGGGAGCAGTGCCGCGGCGGGACGGATGCCGAGCGGGCCTGGCATCGCCCCGGCAGCGGGGTCACGCGGCCGGCCGAGCACCTGGACCCGGCCGTAGTGGTGCAGCGCCCGCTCACCGCCCGACGACGCCGGCGATCCCGCCGCTCCCGAGGCCGTGCCCGCGGTGCTGCCCGGATCGGCACCCGGGCCGCCACTCGCCGCGGCGCCGGCCGCGTCTGGGCTGGTCGCGCCCGTAGCGGCCAGGCCCGTGGTCGACTGTGCGGGATCGAGGCCCGCGAGGGCGGTGCGCGGTGTGGCGCCTGGCGTCACGGCGGACGGGGTGATCAGGGCGCGTTCGTCGACCGGTACGTCCCCCGCCATGCGTGATCGTTGTCCTTTCGATGGGGATGGCTGTGCGGAGTTGTATCGTGTTGCGGGCTCGTTGTGTCGACTTTTGCGGAAGCAACCGCTTCCGGGGTCACTCTGACAAGATAGTCCGCTTTGCCCTTATTTGCGGGGCATGGACCTCTCGCCGGACGGGACGGCCCTGCTCCTCGCCGCTCCGGCGCACCTCGCTGGCCTGGCACTTGTCGCTGGTCTTGGCACTTGACGCCCGCTCAGCGCTCTTCGCCGGACCGGCGCGTGTCGTCGGCCCGGCGCCTCTCACCGCCCCGACGAGTAGCCGGGGCCGCCCGCGGGACCCTCCGGCCACACTGCGCCGATCGGCGCGCGCTGGGCCGTCCCGATCGCCCCGATGTTGTAGGCCCCGGTCCCGGTGCCGTTCATCGAGACCCCGTTCATCGCCGCGCCGCCCATCACGCCGTTGCTCATCGACCCGTTGCCCATCGACCCGTTGCCCGGTGCGCCGCCGGCCGGGGCGGCGCCCCCGACCGCCGGGCCACCCGGCCCCAGGCCGCTCGGGGACGCGTTGCCGTAGGACCTGGTGCCCATCGCCTCGGCGACCTTGCCCATGATCGCCTCCACGAGCCGCACGGCCTCGGCCGTCGCCAGGTTCAGCACGATCTCGGAGTCCCCGGCGACCTGGAATCGCACCGATACGTCCGCCATGACGAATTCCCCCTTCTTCATGGCGCGCCACCCCGCACAGGTGACTCGCCGCCTCTGCGCGGGTGTGTTGCCATTGGGAACGTTACGGGGGTAGGAAGACGGCGTGCGCGGCGCCTCGGCCTCGGCCCGGCCTGGGTGACCGGCTGGCAGTCCGTCGCGACGGTGCGGGTAGGGTCGGCGTGGTGAACGCTGGGACGGCGACGGTCCGTGACTGTGTCGCGGTGTTGGAAGCGGCCTTCCCACACGCCTGGGCGGAGTCCTGGGACGCGGTGGGCCTCGCCGTCGGCGACCCGGACGCGCCGGTGACGTCGGTGCTGTTCGCGGTCGATCCCACCCTCGAGGTGGCCGCCGAAGCTGCCCGCGGCGCCCAGCTGCTGGTCACGCACCATCCGTTGTTCCTGCGCGGAGTGCACGGCGTCGCGGAGACGGGCGCGGGCGGGCGGGTGGTGGCCACCCTGATCCGCGCCGGCGCGGCGCTGTTCACCGCGCACACCAACGCCGACGTCGCAGACCCCGGCGTCAGCGACGCCCTCGCCGCCGCCATCGGGCTGCGCCACGTCACCTCCCTCGCCCCCGACTCGCCACCGGGATCCAGCCGGCCCCCCGGCGCCCAGCCGGGCACTCCTCAGACCCCCGGATCCACGCCGAGAACCCCCCAGACCCCCGGTACCTCGCCGGGAAGCCCTCAGGCTCAGCCACCCGCCGCCACGGCGCTCCCCGTGGCGGCGGCGGGCCTGGTGGCCACGTCGTGCCGGGGCCTGGGCCGGATCGGCGAGCTGCCGGCGCCGGAGCCGCTCGGTGACTTCTGCGCGCGGGTGGCCCGAGCGCTGCCGGCGACGGCGGCCGGCGTGCGGGCGACCGGCGCGGCGGACCGGCTCGTGCATCGGGTGGCGGTCTGCGGCGGCGCGGGCGGGGAGCTCGTCGGCGCGGCCGGCGCGGCGGGCGCGGACGTGCTGGTCACCGCCGACGGGCGGCATCACCACGTGCTCGACGCGGTCGGCGCGCATCCGGTGGCCGTCGTCGACGTCGCGCACTGGGCGAGCGAATGGCCGTGGCTCGGCCAGGCCGCCGCGCGTCTGCGGGCCGGACTCGCGGCCCGGGGACGTACGGTGAGTACATCGGTGTCCGCTATCGTGACCGATCCCTGGCGGTTGCACGTTCCGTCCCTGTAGGGGAGCGCGTCGCAACAGCGGCCGCCCTCCCGCGTCCACCCGGCCGATCCGCCCGCGAGCCCGTCGGGCGGCCCGGCGGGTTGGCCGAGCACGGGTGTGGCGCCGGTGGACCGTCGATCAGTTCAGGGCAGACAGTCGATCAGTTCAGGGCAGACCGGTGAGGAGTCCATGAAGGCAGACCCAGCAATCCAGCGTCGCCTGCTCGACCTGCAGGCCCTCGACTCCGGCGTCGACCGGCAGGCCGCGCGTCGCCGCGGCCTGCCCGAGCTCGCCGTCATCAGTGAACGTGGCACCGCCCTGGCCGCCCTGGACGACGAGGTCGTCGGGGTGCGCACGGAGCTCGATGACGTCACCCGCGCCCAGCGCCGGCTGGAGAACGAGATCGAGCTCGTGCGCACCCGCTCGGAGCGGGACACACAGCGCCTCGAGTCCGGTGCGATGACCAACTCCCGCGAGCTGGAGAACCTGCAGTCGGAGCTCGCCTCCCTGGCGCGGCGCCAGGGTGTCCTCGAGGACGAGGCGCTGGAGAAGATGGAGGCGGTCGAGGCGCTCGAGGCCCGGATCGCCGAGGTCGCCCGCCGCCGCGACGACCTCGCCGCCGAGGTCGACGCGGCGACCACCAGCCGGGACAAGGCCTTCGCCGAGATCGACGCCGAGACGGCCCGGCTGCGCCAGCAGCGGGAGGCCCTCGTCCCGCAGCTGCCCGGTGGGCTCATCACCCTCTACGAGCGGATCCGGGCGTCGTCAGGCGGGGTCGGCGCGGCGGCGCTGGTCCGGCGGCGTTGCGAGGGCTGCCATCTGGAACTGTCCGGCGGCGATCTGCGGGCCGTCGCGGCCGCACCCGCCGACGAGGTGGTGCGGTGCGAGGAATGCCAGCGCATCCTGGTCCGTACCCCCGAGTCCGGGCTGTAGTCGGCGTGTCGGTGGGGCTGACGGTGAGGGGAGTGGCGAGATGGGCAGCGGGCGTAGGCTGATCATCGAGGCGGACGGCGGCTCCCGGGGCAACCCGGGTCCTGCCGGCTATGGTGCCGTGGTCCGGGACGCCGACGGCGGCGCGGTGCTCGCCGAGCGCGCCGCGTCGATCGGCCGGGCGACGAACAACGTCGCCGAGTACTCCGGGCTCATCGCCGGCCTGCAGGCCGCCGCCGAGATCGATCCGGGCGCCGACGTCGAGGTCCGGATGGACTCCAAGCTCGTCGTCGAGCAGATGAGCGGCCGCTGGAAGATCAAGCATCCGGCGATGCGCCCGCTGGCCGACGAGGCCGGCGCGCTCGTCCGTTCCTTCCCCCGGGTGCGCTTCCAGTGGATTCCGCGCGCCCGCAATGCCGACGCCGACCGTCTCGCCAACGAGGCGATGGACGCCGCCGCGGCCGGGCGGTCCTGGGAGCCGTCGGTTCCCCAGTCGCCCGACCCGCTGCCCCACAAGGCCCCCACCACCAACCGGCTCTCCGGCTGGATGGCGCCTCCCGCCCCGCCCACCACCACGGTGCTGCTGCGCCACGGGCAGACGCCACTGTCGGTGGAGAAGCGGTTCAGCGGCACCGTCGAGGCGTCGCTGACCGACGTCGGCCTCGCCCAGGCCGCGGCCGCCGCCGACCGGCTGCGTGACGAGCCGTTCGACCTGATCGTCTCGTCACCGCTCAAGCGGGCCCGCCAGACCGCCGAGGCGCTCGGGCGGGACTACACCGTCGACGACGACCTGCGCGAGACCAGCTTCGGCGCGTGGGAGGGGATGACCTTCGGCGAGGTGCGCGAGCGCTTCCCGGACGAGCTCAACGCCTGGCTCGCCGACCCGCACGTCCCGCCGCCGGGCGGCGAGAGCCTGATCGAGACGGTGACCCGCGTCGCCCTGGTCCGCAACCGCCTTCTCGCCGAGCATCCCGGGGCGCGCATCCTCGTCGTCTCGCACGTCACCCCGATCAAGGCCTTCACCCAGCTCGCGCTCGCCGCCGAGCCGGCCGTCCTCTACCGCCTGCACCTCGACCTGGTGTCGCTGTGCACCATCGACTGGTACTCCGACGGCCCCGCCGTCCTGCGCGGCTTCAACGACACCCACCACGTCGCCCACCTCACCACCCACGGCGAATAGACCACCCACGGCGAATAGCGGCCCGAGGACCGCGTCGAAGCCGTGGCGGAGCGGTCCCCATAAGTCGCATATCGGGCGGACTTCCCGCGGGTGGGAAGTGCGTGCGGGGGACAGCGGCGCTGTGTCGCGAATTCGCGGGTTGCCGTCCGTTTTGGCCCGGATTATGCGACACGGACTGCCGTGAAGCGGCCAGAAGGCTGCCACGACCCGCCGCGACAGCACCCGCGAAGATCGCGGCCCGCGACGTGACCCAATGGCACCCTGCTGTGGCCTGCTCGCCATAAAGTTCCGATCCTCCTCGACCGCCTCATCACCCGTGAGTGCCAGTGCCAGGCCGATATCGCCGCCATCCTGTGTATTCTCGCTCGAGCCCGCCCCGCCCATGCTTCAGTGGAAAGGGGGAGAGGACATGCGGCTTTCCGAGATGGCCGCCCGGTGGCTGCCGCGCGTAGCGGCGGTGGTCTTTGCCACGGGAATCGTCGTGGCGGCGGCACTGCTGGCGACGCATGGGAGCATCGGGCTGGCCGTCTGGCTTGCATTTCTCACGTGCGCGATGACGGCGGCAATCCGCTGGGTGATGACCGACACCTCACCAGACGGCGGCTCGCCGCCCTGCCAGCTGGCGACCCTCCCCAAGCCTCGGCGCTCACCGGACGGCCACGGCGTCGGCGGCCGCGAGTCCTGAGGTCACAGTCCCGAGATCCGCCGACTCGGTTCTGCGGATGCGTCGCATCACCTCCGGTGCTTCGGATGGGCTGCCGCTTCCTTCCACATGCGGTCCAGCTGGTCAACCGCGTCTCCGCGCACCTCGTTCCCTGATGCGTAGGTGGTGTTCCAGCCGAACCCGGGGACCTCGTCCAGCAACTGGGCCGTTGGAATGCCGTCCGCCGGGTCGATCAGGAGCTCGAAGACCACCTTGGCGTACCAGGTGGTCCTGGTCGGGTCGCTGAAGTGCTCGTCCTCGTAGATCTCCCCGGTCGTGAAATAGCCGCTCCCGATGATTCCGCGTGGTTCCACGCCCTGCCGCAACAGATAGAAGCGGTCGCCCGGCTCGACTCCGTGCCTACGTCCACCCATGGACCACGTGCTTGTGATCGTGGCGCCGGAGGCGATCAGGGCGACGCCGCCCTCGTAGTCGCCGCCCTCCTCATCCCACTCGTAGCGGTCGGGATTCCAGGTCAGAATAAAAGTTCCCACGACAAATCTCCCGATCAGGCCTTACCGCCATGTACTGAGCGGGTCAGAGGAGCCTGCGGTGCGCTACTGGCCTCTGCGCGGCCTATCGGGTTTGCAGGGCCGCCAGCGCGGCTGTGACCTGCTCTGGGGTCGGAGCCTCGTAGTGGAAGTTTCGCTCGCGGAGATAGGCGATGAACGCGGGCTCCGGGGAGAGCTCGTGTTCTCTGAGGTAGTAGGCGATCGAGGCGTCCCAGATCCACCTTCCGTCGGTCGAGGCACCGCGAGGGACCTGCCTTCCGCGGGACGGGTCAAGCCTGTCCTCGCCGAGGCTTCTGGCCATCATGAGGTTTTCCCCTTGGTGAAGATATGCCAGGACGCTGTCGCGCTGCTCGCGTGGCAGGGGTTCCCTGTCGACGACATAGTACTCGCCGTTGTTCGTCCCGTCGAACACGTGTGCGATTGTGAAGCCGTCTCTAGTCTCGGCCACGCTTGTCCTCTTCTTGTCGCGGCTCGAATTCGAGCCAGACGCCGTCGTAGGGGATTGTCTGAACGAGATTTCCGTGCTCGTCCTCGTATTCTGACGTGGTGTATACCCTACCGTCGGATCCGGAGAAGGCGAGTTCCGTAGGTGCGGTCACGCTGACCCCGAGTTCGTCGGCGAGTTTCTGGGCGATGGGATCGTCTCCCTGGCCAGTTTCGCAGGACATGAGCCGGACGGGCCGGCCCTGCCAGGTGTCGTCCTTGCGGATGAGGGCGGCGAGGTGAGTGGCATCGAGATTGTGGTGACCGACGCGGAAGCCCTGCGGACTGCCGTGCAGGTCGGCCGTGTAGCGGCCGGGGGAAGGCTCGGCGGTGTGCGCATACCACCACATCTTGTCGTCGTTCTTCTCGTAGAAGGCGCGGCCGTCGGTGGTGGGCTGGCTGTCCTTCCAGATGCGGTTCAGGCGCCAGCCGAGGCGGTCGCCGTCCCCACGAGCGCGTGCGGCGGCGTCGACGCCCTCCGGTGGCGTCTCCTCGTAGGGATGTTCAGTGCCTTCCGGCGTCGCTGCTGTCTGATCGCGGCGGTCGAGGAGGGCGAGTTTGCGTTCCAGGGGGGTCAGAGGCGGGTCCGCGTCCGGGGCTGGTCGCCGCTCGGAGGGGCGGTCCCGTTCGAGGGCGGTGGGTGATCGGTCCGGGTTGAGAGTCGGACGATCGGTTGCGCGGGATGGGCGATCGTCGGCTGGCCGCTCACCAGGTCGGGCTTCCGGCTCTGGCGAGCGATCCGAAGCGGTCCGCGTAGCGGCGGCGCGGTCGAGGAGTTGGGCCTTCAGCTCGGCCTGGGTGGGGCCGTCGGGTGCTCGGGCCGGGCGCGGGGCATCGGGCGGCGACTCGATGTCCGCGTGAGGTCGCTCGATGCTCATTGGTGCGGATCGTAACGAAGCGGCCACCTATGCGGCAGGGAATCCCGCTGCCTCTTCTATGTCAGCGGACTCAGGAGCCGTGGTAGAGGCGGTCGAGGTCGACGAGGACGATGCGGGGGTCGGCGGCGGCGCGGGCGTGAAGGTCGTCGGTGAAGCCGGCGGCGGAGACGAGGATCAGCCGGGTGGTGGTGATGTCGAGGCCGCGGGCGGAGCCGATCAGCGTGCGGGCGTGGTCGAGGCGGTCGAGATGGTCGATGCCGAGGGTCGTGCCCCACTTCGCCTCGCCGAGGGCCACCAGGCGGCGGCGGGTGCCGTCGGCGGGTCCGAGTGCGACGATGTCCAGCTCCAGGTGGGCGCGGCCGGCGTGATCGTGAATGGTGCCGTGGCCGACGTCGCCGAGCAGGTCGGCGCCGAGCGTCTCGGGGCTGGCGAAGTCGGCCACCCAGGTTCGGGCCATGCCCTCGAAGTGCGGGCCGAGTACCTGGGCGGCGAAGGTGGGACGCAGCGTCGGCCAGAGGCGAACCGCACGGCCGGGACGGTCGAGCTGGGCGAAGGCGGGCCGGATCATCGCGTGGTAGAAGGCGACGAGCGGCTCGGCGATCCGCCACAGCGGTCGGCGGTCGCGCAGCAGGTCATCGGCGCGGACGAGGAAGCCTGCGTCGGCCAGGACGGTGAGCGGGTGGGCGAGGTCGGAGCTTGACCGTCCGACGTGGCTGGCGATGCCGCCGCGCGTCGTCGCGCCGCTGGCCACCGCGGCGAGCACCGAGCTGTACAGCGCGCTGTCGCGCAGGCTGGGTTCCTCGCTGAGCAGGTAGCGGGCCTCGCGGAACAGCGGTGAGGCCGCGTCGAGCACGGCGCGGGCCACCCAGTCGTCGAAGTCGGCGGGGGACGCCGGGCGGTCGCCGCGCAGGAAGTCGTGGTAGGCGGGTGTGCCGCCGACAACCGTGTGGACCTGGGCGGCCAGGGGGAGGTCCTCGATGCCCCAGAACTCCCGGGCGAGCCGGTAGTCCAGTGTTGGCACGGTCAGCTCCAGGCTGGCGCGGCCCCGCAGCGGCGCCGCCCCGGCGAGCAGGCGTCCCATCACCGACAGCGCCGACCCACACAGCACCAGCCGGGTGCGCGACTCGCGGCGCCGGGGTCGGCGCGGTCCGAACGCCGCCTGCACCACGGAGGGCAGCTCCGGCGAGACCTTCGTCAGGTAGGGGAACTCGTCGAGGACGACGGGCACAGGCTTCCGCGAGCCGAGCCCGAGGATCGCGTCGACGGCCTCGTCCCAGCCGTGGAAGGTGAACGCCGCGGGTGCTCCCAGATGCTCCGCCAGCCGGGTGCCGAACATCCGCAGCGAGTCCGCCGCCGTCGCCTCCACGGCCTGGAAGTACAGCCCGCCGGTCTGCTCGCAGGCGGCCTCGAGCAGGAACGACTTGCCCTGCCGGCGCCGGCCGCTGACGACGCCGAGGCTCGCGCCCGGTGCGTCGTCCTCGCAGAACCGGGCGAGCCGTGCCCACTCGACCTCCCGGTCGAACATGTCCTCCGGCCGTCGCACGCCCACCCCCTCCGCAGGCAGTTGAAGTGTAGTTATAGTAACTGCACTTCCACTGGTATCGAGGGGCGGACTCGAACCCGCAGACTGACTTCTCGCAGGCGAATCACGGCGCGCGCGGACCGGCGGTCACCAGGTGTTCCGTAGAGTTGTGATCAGCGAACGACCTCCCCTCGACGAGGTGCGCGACCTGTACGGGCAGCACACGGCCGCGACCAGCCAGCGATGCACCCCCAGGCCGTCGAGTACGCCTACGCGCTGACGATGGGCCAGCCCTGGCTGGTCAACGCCCTCGCCTACGAGATCGTCAACCGCCGGAAGGTCCCCGAGACGACCGCCATCACCGCCGACCACATCGACAACGCGGCCGAACGCATCGTGCGCGTCTGAGCGAGTCCCTCGCGGCCGCCCTGCGTCATCATCAGACCGCAGCGCGGCCGGGAGGACAGAAAATATCCGTTCGGTCACGTGAGTGGTGCATCGGGTTACCCTGGTCGCTGGAACCGGCCGGCACCGGCATCCTTCGCATACTCTGCGTGATCCTGGAGGGGTCGGGTATAGGCGAGGGGAACCGCGCCTGCTCGTCCTGGTCGGGACGGGGGGTGTCCCACGGGGGAGAGGGAGTCGGCGGATGAAGGCGGTCGTCTATCACGGATCGGCAGATATCCGGCTCGAGGATGTGCCAGAACCGAAGCTCACCGAGGCGACGGACGCGATCGTCCGCCTGACCAGCAGCGCGGTGTGCGGGACGGACCTGCACATGGTCCGGGGGACGATGCCGGGCATGCGGGAGGGCACGATCCTGGGGCACGAGGGGGTCGGCATCGTCGAGGAGGTCGGGCCGTACGTCCGCAACCTGCGGCCCGGCGACCGGGTGATCATCCCTTCGACGATCGCCTGCGGCTCGTGTTCCTACTGCCGGGCCGGCTACCAGGCGCAGTGCGACAACGCCAACCCGCGCGGCTCCCGAGCGGGATCGGCCTTCTTCGGCGGCCCGGAGGACACCGGCCCGTTCGACGGCCTGCAGGCGGAGTTCGCCCGGGTGCCCTGTGCGAACGCCGGACTGGTACCGGTGCCGGACTCCGTCTCGGACGACCAGGCGATCATGCTGTCGGACATCTACCCGACCGGGTGGTTCGGCGCGAAGCTGGCCGAGGTGACCCCGGGGGACACGGTCGCGGTGTTCGGGGCCGGTCCCGTCGGCCAGTTCGCGGTGCTGTCCGCGTTCCAGCAGGGCGCCGGGCGGGTCATCGCGGTCGACGGCATCGCGTCCCGGCTGGCCGGTGCCCGCGCGCTGCACGCCGAGACCGTCGACTTCAACGAGGAGGATCCCGTCGAGATCATCCTCGAGATGACCCGGGGCATCGGTGTCGACCGGGCGATCGACGCCGTCGGTGTCGACGCCCAGCATCCGTCGTCCGGGCCCGCCGTGCCGGGTGACGAGGCCGCCGAGGAGTTCGCGGCCGAACGGGACGCGGCCACCGCGGGCGGCGCCCGCCCGGCCGGGGACACCTGGGTTCCCGGTGATGCCCCGTCCCAGGTGACACGCTGGTCGGCGGAGGCGGTGGCCAAGGCGGGCTCGATCGGCATCGTCGGCCTCTACCCGCCGACCCTGAACGCCTATCCGATCGGTACGGCCCTCAACCGCAACCTGACGATCAAGCTGGGCATCTGCCACCACCGCCGGTACATCCCCGAGCTGCTGGCGATGGTGGAGGCGGGCACGGTCGACCCGGCGACGATCATAACCCAGCACGAGCCCGTCTCCTCCGCGCTCGACGCCTACCAGGCCTTCGACCGCCGCGAGACAGGCTGGACCAAGGTCGTCCTCGACCCCGCCGCCTGACCTGTGCGACCCATGCGACTCACGTGATGCACCCGGCCGGCCCGACCCATGCGAGGGCCGCCGCGTCGTTGCCTACTGGCGGGGCGGCTTCGCCGGACGCCGGCGGCGCCGTGTGGAGGGTGAGATCCTGCGGTCCGGTGCCCGCCGCCGCCCGCTTCCGCTCCGGTCGCCGACGTCGCCGGCTCGCAGCCATGACCCTTCTTTTACCGCGTCGCCGCAGGCAAAACCGCACCGACCGCCGACTCCGAACCGGAATGCCGACGGGCGGGGTGGGCGATGGCTGCCGATCCCGTGATCAACATATCGTCCGACTTGGCCGTTGATGCGGGTTACCGGTGGTGGGGTCCGGCGGTGACCTGTGAGTCTGGTCAGCGGGCGCGGCGGGCGCTGAACATCGCGGCGCTGTGGCTCGGTCGCGACCTGGATCGCTCCGCGGGCGACGGGCCGGCCTCGTGATCGGGTGAGCTGGTAAGAGCCGTGGCTGTGGGTGGTCGAGACGCCGTGGCCCGCCCGGCGCGATGGTTGTGGTTGCCGGCGGGGCGGCGTCCACGCCGTCTGCCTGTTCGAGGTGTCGGCTCGGCGCCGTGGTTTCCGCCGACCGGCGTGCGTCGGGCTGGACTGGTCCTGGTCTCCGCCGGGATCGCGGCCGTGGGGCTGGTGAGCGACCGAGCGCCGGGGGCGAGCGTGGTGAGTATCGGATGATCGGCGGATGCGACCCGTGTCGTCGTCGCCTTGATGCCGGCGGCGCGGGCGAGCTGCGTGACCTCACGGATCTGCTCCGTGGTCGCGAGGGTGATGACAGTGCCGCTGTTGCCGGCGCGCGCGGTGCGCCCGGAACGGTGCAGATATGCCTTGTGGTCGGCCGGTGGGTCGGCGTGGATCACGAGAGCCACGTTGTCGACATGGATGCCGCGGGCGGCGATGTCCGTGGCGACCAGCGCCGAGGCCCGGCCTGTGTGAAAGTCGTCGAGGTTGCGGGTACGGGCGTTCTGGCTCAGGTTGCCGTGCAGCTCGACCGTGGGCACGCCGGCGCGGTTGAGGTGGCGGGCCAGAGCCTTGGCGCCGTGCTTCGTGCGGGTGAACACGACCGTGCGGCCCGGTGCGCTGGACAGGTCAACGAGCACGGGGAGCCGGTTGTCCCGCTCGACGTGCAGCAGATGGTGCGCCATGGTGCCCACGGGGGACTGGGCGGAGTCGGCCTCGTGCACCGCGGGCTCGCTGAGGTACTGGCGCACCAGGGTGTCGACGGCCCTGTCCAGGGTGGCCGAGAACAGCATTCGCTGCCCGCCGGCCGGGGTCTGGCCGATCAGCCGGCGTACGGCGGGAAGGAACCCCAGATCGGCCATGTGGTCGGCCTCGTCGAGCACGGTGACCTTTACCTGGGCCAGCGAGCAGTGCCCCCGCGCGAGGAGATCCTCGAGCCGGCCTGGGCAGGCCACGACGATGTCGGCGCCCCGCCGGATCGCGACCACCTGCGGGTTCTGACCGACGCCACCGAACACGGTGCACGAGGTGAGGCCGGCCGCGGCGGCGAGCGGCCGCAGAGCCGTGTCGATCTGCGCGACGAGCTCGCGGGTGGGCGCCAGGATCAGCGCGCGCGGAGCCCCGGCTCGGGCCCGGGGCCCGCCGGACAGCCGCGCGACCACGGGCAGGAGGAACGCGAGCGTCTTGCCGGACCCCGTGCGGCCGCGGCCGAGGACGTCACGTCCAGCGAGCGCGTCCGGCAGCGTCGCCCGCTGGATCGGGGTGGGGGTCTCGATGGCGTGACGGGTGAGAACGTCGGTGAGGCGCGCGGGCACACCAAGATCGGTGAACGAAGACAAGGAAAATCGCTATCTGTGTGGATGTCCCGCCGACAACCGGGGAGTGAGGATCTCGACCGGTTACGCGCGGAGCGGAGGCCCGATCGAGAGGAGCGGGTGCTACGACGCGCGGACAACTCGCGGCAGGAGCCCGACGAGGTGATGCGAGCAGCATAGCTGGTCCGCGCGCCGCATGGAGCCGACCCGCGAGGTGAGGTTGTCGGCGGACAGCGGGCCGTCGCTGGTGGCCGCACCACTGGTGGGCCCCAGCCGGCTGGGCCGGCGACGTGGTCACCGGCCGAGACGACGACCCGGGGCCCCTGCTCGCGGGGGACGAGGCGACCCGTACACCGCGGGCGACGGGTCCAGAACGTCACCGGGGTGCGAGTCGCACGCAGATGCACGAACGGCATGGCCGCCCGCTGGCGAGCCGTTGCCCGGCGGGCCGGGCGGCCGAACTGGTCGGCCAGACCGCGCCGAGCGAGCTCGCGACTGGCCGCGACGTCGGCGCGCACCCACGACCAGGGAACCTTTGCGATCTCACCTTTTCGATCTCACCTTGATCCGCTAAGGTCGTTCCAGGTCCAAGCCAGCGATAGAAACAGTTCATTCAGATCGGCGCGCACAGCTCGGCGAAGCGTTGAGAGCTGATGTTGCCGCGAGTCGAATTCGACGTCCGCGTCCGCCCGATCCTGGAGGGCTCACACCGTGGCCAGGTGGCGGAATGCGCTGCCGTGGAAGACGAGCGGCGGGGCCGCCAGGTCCGCGCCCACAAACCCCTGGACCCGGGTTGATCAAACCCGAATTCCCTTGCATGACCCACGCGGGTCTCACAGCCGGCCGGAATCGTCAGGGGCGGGCTCGGCACGCACCAGGCCCGTCTGGTAGGCGATGACCACGAGCTGCGCCCGGTCACGGGCTCCCAGCTTGGCCATGGCCCGGTACACATGGGTGCGGACCGTAAATGGGCTGAGCACCATCCGGTCGGCGATCTCCTGGTTGGACAGGCCGGTCGCGGCCAGAGCCACCATCTCGCGTTCGCGGGCGGTCAGCGCGTCCAGCCGCCGGGATCCAAGGGCGAGGACGTCGTCCGGAGTGGCCAGAAAGCGGCTGACCAGGAAACGGATCGCGGTAGGAGACAGGAGGGTGTCACCGGCCACCACCGTGCGGACCGCGTCCCGTAGGTCCTCGGCCGCGATCCCCTTGCCGATGAAGCCGCTGGCTCCGGCGCGCAGCGCTCTGGCGACGTACTCGTCGATCTCGAAGGTGGTCAGAATCAGGATGCGGCTGGCGGCCAGGTCCTGATCCGCGCAGATGGCCTCCGTGGCGGCAAGGCCGTCCATCTCCGGCATGCGGATGTCCATGATCACCACGTCGGGCTTGAGCTCCCGGGCGCGTTCGACCGCCGCGCGTCCATCGGCTGCCTCGCCGACCACCGCGATATCGTCGGCGGCGTCGAGAAGGAGCGCGAACGCCTCGCGCAGCAGGGCCTGGTCATCAGCGAGCAGCACACGGATGGTCACGATCCGGTCCCCTTGTCCGTCTTGGCATCTGGTCCCGATGCGTGCCCGTCTCCTGACTGGCCGTCTTCGCCCAGGTCCAGCCGCGCGGCGTCTCTGGGCGGCGCCAAGGGCAGCTCCAAGGTCACGAGAAATCCTCCCTGCGGCCGGCGGCCCACGGTCAGCCGGCCGCCGGCGGCCGCCGCGCGTTCGCGCATGCCGATCAGCCCGTAGCCCGGTGCTCGGTCTGCCGGTGCGGCCGGGGACCGTCCGTCGTCGGCGATGGCGATGGTCAGGCGGGCGTCGTCGTAGGTGAGGTTCACCTGGGCCCTGTCGATCGCGGCGTGCTTGGTGACGTTCGTCAGCGCCTCCTGGACGATGCGGTAGGCGGTGAGGTCGGCCCCGGGAGACAGCGGTCGGGCCGGGCCGGTCTGGCGTACCGTCACGTCCAGTCCGGTGCGGCGGAAGGACTCGACAAGCGCGGGTAGCCGGGATAGCCCAGGGGCAGGCTCCAGGGGCGTCGATGACCCACCGGACTGGCGCAGCAGGCCGACCGTCGCGCGCAGTTCGTGAAGGGCGTCGGCAGTGGTCTCGGACAACTGGCGTAGGGACGCGCGGGATCGCTCCGGGTGGCTGTCAAAAACCTGGGTGGCGACCGCGGCCTGAGCGTTGGCCAGGGCAATGTGGTGGGCGACGATATCGTGCAGCTCGCGGGCGATGCGCATCCGTTCCTCGGCCACCCGTCGACGTGCCTCGCTCTCCCGGCTCTCCTCGGCCCGCCGCGCTCTGTCCTCTACTGCCGCCAGGTAGGCCCGCCGATCTCGGAGCGAACGGCCGAGCGCGCCGGCCAGCAGTGGGAAGGCCACGACTCCGGTCCTCGTGGCGGCCTGCCACGAGTCGATGTCAAACACCAGGAGCGACGTGGCCAGGAGGAGCGCGGATGTCGCCATCGTGGCGTTGTGCCCTCGCCGTTCGGATCCCGCTTCCAGGGAGAAGGCTGCGATCATGACCGGGGCGAGCACCAGCGGGTTGAGGAAGAGCCCGAACGGCGGGACGAGCGCTGCGCAGCCGACCGTCACCGCCACGGCGGTTCCTGGTGCGCGGTGCCGGGCCGGCAGGATCGCGCAGGAGATCGCGGCGAGCAGATAGGCGGCGGCCGGCGGCGCGGAGACCGGCTGGTCGTCGTCTCGGAGCATTACGCCGACCAAGAACAGTAGCAGCGCGACCGCGACGGTCGCCGCCTCCCGCCGCCGCGTGCGCCCATCCCGCGGACGTCGCGAACGGCTCACGGCGTCTGCGGGATGGGTCACCGCCCGGTGGACTGGGGCTGCGGAAGCCGGTCGACCCGCTCGCCCGGGGACGCTTCGGGGGACCTGTTCAGCGCCTGGCCCTCGACATCCACGTTCGGCAGCATGCGATCGAGGCTACGTGGCAGCCTCCAGGCACGCTGACCGAGCAGGGCCAGTACCGCGGGGGTGATCGCCATCCGGACCACGAAGGCGTCGAAAGGTGTCCATTCACGGGTGCGCAGGGGTAGCCCGCTGACCTTGGGGTTTGTGTTGC
>NZ_FZMO01000034.1 GCF_900197875.1 Frankia canadensis
TACCGGATTCCCCTGCCGCCCAAAGGCAGCAGTCCCCTCCGGAGGTATTTGATGGGACCGCTACGAGGTGAGGGACTGTCACGGCAGCGGATCCTCGACGCCGCGATCGAACTCGCTGAGGCCGAGGGGCTCGCGGGGCTGTCGATGCGCCGGCTTGCCGCCCGGCTCGGCGTGGAGGCGATGTCGCTCTACAACCACGTGGCCAACAAGGGGGACATCCTTGACGGCCTGGCAAGCCGGGTCTTCGAGTCGATCGCGCTGCCGGATCCAGGCCTGCCGTGGGACGAGCGGATCCGCCTGCTCACCGCCGCCGCCTACGAGGCGTTCGGCGCGCATCCCGTCGTCGTGCGCGCCCTGGCGTCCGAGCAGGCCAACCCACGGTCGCTGGGGTCATTGCGGGTGATCGACGCGATGCTCGGCGCGCTTCTGGATGCCGGCCTCACCGAGCAGGAGGCCGTGCGCCGGTACCGGGGGCTACTCGGCCTCGTGTTCGGATCCGTCCTGGTCGACTCGACGGACCCGGGTGCCTCCAGCGAACGATCCGAGCCGATCACCGACTGGTTCACCCGGCATGTCACCGCCGATGCCCTGCCGAATCTGCACCGGACGCTGCCAGCGCTCATCAACATAGGTTGCCGGGTCGAGTTCGCCCACGAGCTCGACCTCCTCATCGAGGGTCTGCGAGCCGCAGCGACCTCCGCCGCGCGCGGGCGAGCGTCCGGTCCCCTCCAGATCGGATAGCGCGGTCGGCATACCGCCATGGTGATCGCCGCGTGGCTGGCTGTCTGCTGTCACGTCGCCGCGCCGGGTGATCACGTCACCGCACACGCTATTCCGTTCGTGTCGTTAGCAGCGCACCACCGCAGCTGGTACCCCGCCTGCCTGCACAAGGCGGGTGATGTCCTCGGGGTCGCTGGTCAGGATGCGGTCACCCGGACGGGCGAGCAGGGCCACCGTCGCGTCAACCACATCAGACGTACCGGCTCGGCCAAGCAGCACACCGGCCTCGCGGCCGGTCCGTTCATCAACGGCACACACCTCCACTGCGCGGAGGAGGCGGGCCAGCGCGGCCTGCCGCCCGGCGCGATCCCGCCAGACCTGGGCGACGACGACGGCGTTGCTCCGCAGGCCGATGTCCCGCTGCTGCGCGATCCGGAGTCGGGCCACCATCTCCCGATCGCCGCGCTCGACAGCCAGAAACGCGCCCGCGTCGAGAACGAGGGCGCTCACGCCGCCGGCTGATCCGCGCGCAGGCCCAGCTCCCGCTCGGCCCGCGCCAGTTCCTCCGGCGTCAACGCCGGGTTCGCCGTCTCCCACGAGTCGAGGAACTCCGCGAGGGCATCGGCTCGAAGCTTCGCGGCAGCCGCGACCGCGAGCCAGGCCGACAGCCCGACGCCAGCGCGCCGAGCGGCGTCCCGAACCGCGTCACCCAGCTCGCCGTCGAACGAGACGCTCATCTTGTCGACCTTCACCACGCCAGAATACCGGAGTAGTAACTACCGTGGTATGTCGTCTCGCCGTGGCTCGTGGACGGTGCCGGCTGCGCTCGGCCGCCACCGACACCCTGCTCGGAGGCACACCGCCGCGCCCCACGCCGAGCCGCCATTCCCTGTTTGTCCGATTTGCCGGTCCTACGCGCGTGACCGGCACGGCCTCCAGCCAGGTGTTCACGACGCTGCCCGATGTGCCGCACCGACGCACGGGCTGGTGGCGTCGGGCTGGAGGCCACCGTCCGCCCACTCAGTCACGAACTCGCGATATCGGGGACGGGCCGAACGCATCGAGCACCGCGACCGCGGACCAAGTCCTTCACGGCTCGGAGCGGCAGCATTCATAGCACATGTGCTACGTTGAGGAGGTGAACGAGATAGGACTTCGTGAGGTGCGGCAGAACGCCAGCGAGCTGGTGCGGCGCGCCGAGGCCGGCGAACGGATGACGATCACCGTTTCCGGCCGGCCGGCGGCACTCCTTGGCCCGGTGGCCCCGCGCGCGTGGCGGCGTTGGGACGACCTCGCGGATCTTTTCACCCTCCCCACCGACGCGGACTGGCCCGCGGATCGTGATCTCGTCGACGGTGCCGTCTCGGACCCCTGGGAGGGTCGATGAGTCGCGGCGTCCTCGACACCAGCGTGCTGGTCGCCACCGACGTGGCGCCGATCCCCGGCGAACTCGCGGTCAGTGTCATCAGCATCGCCGAACTCCAGTTCGGCGTCCTTGTCGCGAAGACCTCCGAGGCCCGCGCGAACCGACTGGCCCGCCTCAGCGCACTGCAACGACGGTTCGACCCGCTACCTGTCGACGACGCCGTCGCCGACAGTTATGGACGACTCGCCGCCCGCGTCGTCGAAGTCGGACGCCAGCCGCGCGCCCGAACAATGGACCTGCTGATCGCGGCGACCGCGCACGCCCACGAAGCCAGCATCTACACCCGCAACGCCGCCGGCCTCACCGGCCTCGAAGACCTCATCGACATCATAACGATCTAGACAGTCGGGCCGCGCTGCGCGGCCCCGGGACGCCCTGGGCATGCACCGATACCGTCTAACCGTCATGAGCTGTGATCACAACGAGGGCATCCGGTTGCGTGGCCGGCTCACTCTCAGCCGTGCGCGACACCGCTCGCCGCGCGGCTAGCAGCGATCTACACGGTCAGCCGGATGCGGGTGACGGCGTCGGGAGCCTGGTTCATACCGGCCTGGTAGGCGGGCTGCCAGCGGGTCCGGTCACCCAGGTCGGGGCCAAAGGCGTTCTGCGCCGCCTCGTCAGGGACAACCCGCGCGGCGAGGGCGGCGCCGTCCGGCACCGCGGAGGAACCGAACCAGTGCGCCAGCGGTTCGATGATCACGATCGTGTCGGCGTCGGCGGCGAGGTGGACATGGGAACCGCCGCCCAGAGCGCCGTCGATATACCGGCGGCCGCCGATCGTGACCGGTGGGTAGGCGGCTGGCGTGGCGCAGCTCGCCGCGACGGCTACGGGCAACGGAACGCCGCTGGTGTGGTCCCAGACGACGGGCTGACCGGTCTCCAGATCCACTGCGGTGATCAGCAGCCGCCGTTGCGGCCAGTCAACTGGGCCGATCAGGGACCTCATGCTGGCGACGTGCACGTTCTCGGGAACGGTCGGGGCGGTGAGCGCGATTCGGCCCACTCGGCTGCGGGCTTCGGCCGGGTCGAGCCCACGATCGCCGAGGGTGGTAAACACCTCGGCGATCAGCCGCGGGTCCGGGCGCGGCTGCGAGCCGGGCAGTCCGGACGGGCCGAACGGGGTCGCGAGGCGGTGGGGGTCGCCGCCGGTGGCCAGAATCGCCCCGGCGATCGCACCCGCCGAGGTCCCCACGATCAGATCGGCGTCGGCAAGGTCCACACCGTTGCGGCGCAGCCCGGCTGCCAACCCGAGCAGCCAGGCCGTGCCGACGAGCCCGCCAGGACCCAGGACAACCGCGGTGCCACCGGAGAAGGTCATGCCCGCCAGTGTCGAACCTCAAGAGCCGTTGAGGTCAACCTCAGCTCGGCCCGTGGTCGGCAACGAAGATCGATGCCGGTGCCGATCACCGAATGCAGGCGGCGTAAGCCGATCCTTCATATCCGCGCCGGCCGTCCGGTCCCGACGCAGGGTCATGGCACGACGGGACCGGTACGAGCGCCCCATAGTTCCGCGATCCGTCCGTCAGCGACGCGGATAATTTCGATGAGTTCTCCGGTCTTGTCGGTCAGCAGGGACCGGATCACCGCGCGGTCGTCCTCGGCGATCAGGCCAACAACCTTCGTGCGCAGCTCCGGTGCGGCTGCGCGCATGGCGAGCCACCGTTCCTTGACCATGCCGGGCCCGCGGGACTGGAGCGGGTGGCTGTAGAAGTCGGCGGCGAAGATCTCGTCGACCGCCGGTAGGTCGAGCGCGTTGAACGCCGCATGCATGCGAAGCGCGAGGCCCCGGCTCAACTGGGCCTTCGTCGGCCTGACGGGCGCGGGACCGGCATCGTCAAGGAGCGCCCGCGCCAAAGGCTCGAGCCGGCCGAATGCTCGGGCGAAGCCGACGTGGTCACCATAGTCGCGGGATTCGACGATCTGTCCGTCACGGACCCGGACCACGAACACGCACGGCACAGCGAACTCGCCCCGGTCAGCCGTCCCGACGTAGGCGAACTCCGCTACGACCACCTCGGGATCTGCCGTCTGATGCACGACCATGTCCGTAGGTGCGAACGACCAGACGCCGGCTGCTCGCTCGGCTGACCCTGCGAAGTGCTGGCGCAACTCGGCGCGAGTGCGCAGCGGTTGATCACCAGACGGCGCGAACGGGTGCCGGACGTCCGTCCGTTCCCCGTACAGGCCGGCGAGCGCGTCGAGTTGGCGCTCCCGTTCGTCCGGCGCGAGGTCACCGGAAACCAGCCGACTCACGCCGGCGGTGACCAGGCGAACGATGTCGGCTGGTGCAGGCCTCGGTACCATCGAACCTCCAAAACGAAGTCGTGACTCCGCTACCTTAGCGAAGCCTAGACTCCGCTACAGGACGGGTGGCCTGACAAGGACGGGTGGCCCTGACAGGACGGGCGGCCGTTACAGGAGGTAGGTGAGTCGTGCGGAGGAACGCCGTCGCCAACCGGGAGCGCATCCTGGCCGCCGCCGAAGCGGTGTTCGGCGAGCACGGCGCGGCCGGCTCCACCGAGGACGTCGCGCGCCGCGCCGAGGTCGGCATCGCGACCGTGTTCCGCCACTTTCCGACGAAGGCCGCGCTGGTGGAGGCAGCCCTGATCCGCCACTTTGACCTGCTCAACGAGCGGGCATCCACCCTGGCTGACCGAGCCGACTCCGGACAGGCGTTCCGAGACCTGCTGCGAACCATGGTCGAGGGCGGATCGACGAAACTAACCCTCGCGTCCCAGATGCCGGACGGACAGTTCCCGCCGAGTGTCCGCCAGTCGGCGGACAAGCTACGCGCGACCGTCGAGGATCTCCTGGACCGCGCGGCGCGGTCAGGGGCGATCCGCAGGGACGTCGGGGCCGACGAGGTCTATCTCCTGGTCCGAGGACTAGCCCAGGCAGCCGCCACCACTCCGACGACACCGCAGACCATAAGCAGAGCAATCGATGTGGTGATCGCGGGGCTGAGCGCATAATGGCCCGCGTCTTCGCTCATTGCGAAGCGCAATTACCGCGTCACCATCACTATTTCGTCCTACCGCACCCCGCCTACCAGCGCCAGTGCCGCCTACGCGAGACGGTCGGCGAGTCGGCCGAACGGGCAGGGTTCAACACCGCGGCCCTCCCATCGTGGCGTCCCGTCGGGGCCGAGCCGAGGCTCGAGAACGACCGTCCGCCCGTCGACGGCCACCTCGGGCCAGGTGGTGTTGAGCTCATCCATGACGTGGTCCTGGAGCGTTGAGGCGATCTCGACGGTGAGCTCCTCCGGGTCACCCGCGGGCCAGTCGAGGGTCATCAGCCTGGTGGGCACCCGACCCTCGGGAAACCAGTCGGGCGCCTTCATGGCCACCTTCAACAGCAGCCGGTGGGCGGTGGGGTCGGAGGGGATGGCCCAGGTCTGGATGTCCGGGATGAGCGCCGCGAGGTCGCCGGGCCGCGCCGGGTCGAAGTCGATCAGCCGCACATCGAAGTCCGCCACAGGCGTGCCAGCGAAGTCGGCCAGGATGACGGGCAGCCAATCAGCTACCGAGGACTTCGCCATACGGTGATCGTCGCCAGTCCTCCGCGCCGGGTCAACGCCCGCGAGCCGGCCAGAGCGAGGCAGCAGCATCCCCGCGGCGCCCGGCGCCGTCAGCCGGCGGCGGCGCGGGCGTAACGGCGGGCCAGGGCGGCGAAGGCGTCCGTGAGCTCGGGCGGCCCGACCACCTGGATGTCGGCGTCGAACCGGCCGACGGCGGCGGCCAGGCTGGGCCACGACCAGGAGCCGACGACGAGCCGGCAGCGGTTCGGGCCGAGCTCCTCGACGATCCCGTCCTGGGAGTACTGGGACACGAAGGCGGCGGGCAGCTCGACGATCATCTCGCCCCGGCATGGCCAACGCTCCGGGCCGAACGGGCCCTGGAATCGAGCGGCGACGTAAGCCGTGACGTCCCCGCCAGGCAGCTGCCGTGGGGTGAACCGTGGCCCGGTCGACGTGCGTGGGCTGATCCGGTCGGCGCGGAAGGTGCGCCAGTCGTCGCGGTCCAGGTCCCAGGCGACGAGATACCAAAGTCCGCGCCAGGTGACAAGATGATGTGGCTGCACCCGTCGCGGTGGGACGACGTCGGCCGATTCCGATTCCGATTCCGACTCCGACCGTGCCGGCACGGCGTAGTCGAAGCGCAGCTCCTCCCGGGCATGGACGGCGGCGCCGAGCGTCACCAGCACGGTCGGCTCGACTCGCGGATTCGGCCGGGCTCCGCCGCGTTCGACGGCGGTGATTCGCAGCGCGTCGACCCGGTGGCGCAGCCGTGCCGGCATGACCTGCCGGACGGTGCTGAGCGCGCGGGCCGCCGCCTCCTCGATGCCGGCACCGGACGTGGCGGCGAGCTGGAGCGCGACGGCCAGGGCGACGGCCTGTTCGTCGTCGAACAGCAGCGGAGGTAGTTCCGCCCCGGCGTCCAGTCGGTAGCCGCCGGCGGGGCCCTTGCTGGCTCGGATCGGATAGCCCAGCTCACGAAGGCGGTCGACGTCGCGGCGCACCGTACGCGGGCTGACCTCGAGCCGCGCGGCCAGCAGCGCCCCCGGCCAGTCCGGACGCGCCTGCAACAACGAGAGCAGGGCGAGCAGGCGCCCGGACGTCGTCGACATGCCCATGAGATTGCCCGGAGAAGCGGACCGAAACTGACCGCTTCTCCGCCGACAGTGGTGTCAGAGCCGACAACGGCGACCACTTGGAAGGGACGATCACCATGACGACCACACCCGCCACTGTCCTCGACGCCGAGCGCGCCGATCTGCTGGCCGAGCTCGCCGTGGCACGAACCAATCTACTCAACACGGCCCGCGGGATCAGTGACGAGCAGGCCGGCGAGCACCCGACGGTCAGTGCCCTGTGTCTGGGAGGACTGATCAAGCATGTCGCCGCCGGCGAGGAGGGCTGGATGCGCTTCGTCCTCGAGGGGCCGTCGGCGATGGACTACACGCTGCCGGACGGCGTCGCCTGGGAGGATTTCATGACCGGCACCGCGCGGGAGTACCCGGCGTGGGCCCTGCGGCGCCAGAACGACTTCCAGATGCAGCCGGGCGAGACTCTGGCCGGAGTGATCGCGGACTACACGAGGATCGCCGCACGGACCGACGAGATCGTCACGACCACTCCCGATCTGTCGGCGACCCAGCCGCTGCCGGCGGCGCCGTGGCACGAGCCGGGCACGCGCCACAGCGTCCGCCGTGTTTTGATCCACATCATCGCCGAGATCAATCAGCATGCCGGCCACGCCGACATCCTTCGCGAGACGATGGACGGCCAGACCACGACCTGAGCTGTCACTCGCCACCGACCCCCAACGACATGACAGTACCGATCGGGCCCATGATGCTGCGGGTCAGACCTGTGTTCCCGGTCGCCGTTTCGGTGCGCTCCGGGCGCGGTTCACGGGTGTGGCCTACGCTCCGGGCGCGACACCGCGCACAACCGGGGCGAGTTCACGCCATTCACGGACCGGAAGCGCGGCGGGGTCCGCGGTGAGGACCTGGACGCAGACGTGATCCGCGCCCGCATCCAGGTGTTGCCGTACTCGGTCCTGAATCACGTCGAACGCCATCGTCCAGACGCCGACGTTGCCGAGCGTGTGCCGCAGATCCTGTTCCACCGCAATCCCCCATCCTTAACCGGACAGCCTATCCGTTTCCGCTGCGCTACATTACGGACATCCTGTCCGGTTGGCCGCGGCGGGTGGAGGGAGGAGCCACGATGGGGGCTGGGCGAACTTCCCCGGAGCGCCCCCTCCGCGCCGACGCCCGACGCAATCGGGACCACCTGCTCGCCGTCGCGCGAGAGGCGTTCGAGGAAGCCGGACCCGAGGCGTCCCTGGTGGAGATCGCTCGTCGGGCCGGCCACGCGGGTCATCGCGGCCGATAGCGGCACGGCCGCTCCGCGCGTCCTGGTAGTGACGACCTTTGACCAGGACGAGCACGTCTTCGCGGCTCTACGCGGTGGTGCCAGCGGCTTCGTGCTCAAGGACACCCGGCCGGAGGACCTTCTCGAGGCAGTCAGGATCGTGGCCCGGGGGGACGCCCTGCTGGCGCCCGCTGTCACCCGGCGGCTCATCGCCGAGTTCGGGCGCCAGCCGCGCCCCGCGATCTCCCAGATGGACTGCGCGCCTCGCTCACCGAACGCGAGCTGGAAGTCCTCATCCAGGTCGCTTCGGGACGGTCCAACACCGAGATCGCCGCTGCCCTGTTCGTCAGCCTGGCTACCGTCAAGACGCACGTCAGTCGCCTGCTGACCAAACTGGGTGCCCGGGACAGGGCGCAACTCGTTGTCGTCGCCTACGAGACGGGCACCGTGGTTCCCGGTCACCAGGCGTAGGACCCATTGGCGCGCATGTCGGCGACGGCGCCCAAGGTCGTTCGCCAGCAGATCGGCCGCCTCGGGGACAATGTCAGCCGCCGCCCTCGGATGCGCGACCCGCACGTCATTCGCTACGTGGGGCATCTACCAGAAGCCGACGTTCGGCGTCGGCAACCGCAACATCGTCCTGCAGGCCACCACGGCTCAGCAGGCATTCGCACGTCGTCACGCCGCGCTATGAGTGCTTGTACTCATGACTACCCGGGAGTCACGGGATGTACTCGACCGCATGGAGGGCATATGCGCAGGTATCGCACCGCTGACCATGGCGGTGGCCCTGACGGCGTGTGGGCTGCTCGCCGGATGCGGCCGCGGCCCGGACACGAGCGTCACCCCGCTGCCGCCGAGGGTGTCCGCGCCGGCCACCCTCGCGGCTGACGCCACGGTCCCGTGGGTGGACGAGCGGGCGGGTGACTCGGAGTTCACCCGGCCGGCCCACCCCCGCCGGACGATCACGACGGACCATCGCTGCCAGGCCTCCGACCTTGCCGCCGTCCTGCCCGCCTGGCAGGACCGGACCCCACACGTCGACCCGAGCGCCGACGACCAGGAGTCGCGCGCCATCCGACGGGCCGGTCCATACGGCCTGATGGGCATGGTCGAGGCCACGAACGTCTCCACGCGACCCTGCACGCTGTCCGGGCGTAGCAACGCCGAACTGCTGGTCGACGACCAGCCGGCCCGGGTCGAGATGAGTAACAACATCAACGAGCAGGGTGAACGACAGATCACCCAGGTCAATCCGGGCGAGCGCGCGGGACTGCGCCTCGACTGGTCGGTCCCCTACTGCGGCTCACGGGGGCGGCAGACCCTACGGCTGGCCCTGCCGCACGGCGGCGGAATCCTGACGGCTCCCGTCACCCGGGCCACCACGCCGCAGTGTTCCTCCAGCGAGATCCACCCCGGACTGCGCACCTTCCTGTCGGTCGGAGCATGGGATGAGCTCAATCCGGTCACCGCGCCCCACTACGCGCTCGCCGGGCTGACCGCGGCCCTGGTGAGTCCCGCCGCGATGACGGCTCCGGTCGACGCGACGATCGACTACGTGATCCGGCTGACGAACCCGACCGGCGCACCGATGGACCTCGACGGCGTCGTCTACACCCAGGAACTGTTCTCCCTGGGTGACGCCACCCGGGAGGCGGTGAACACCACGTCCGCCTATCGCCTCAACACCCGGCCCGTGCCCGTTCTGAAAGCGAAGGCCAGCCAGGACTTCCGTTTCCGAGTCACCCTGCCCGCCGCCGTCACCCGGGGCCGCGACCTCAGCGTCTCCTGGCGGCTGGGCGGTCCCGAGGTGAAGCCCGCCGGGACAGCTGTGCCCCTCACCGTCACCGCCCGGTGAGCCCTCGCGGCACGGCATTGTCCGTTCAGCGGCCCGAAAGGCCTCCAGGACCCGGCCGTCGCCATCGTGATCCCATCCGCCAGGCAACGCAGAGAAGGTCCCGATCTTATGTCCCATCTGGAGAGAAGGCAGCTCCTGGCCGCGTCCTTCGCGAGCCTCGCGGGCCTCCTGGTAGACGCGTGTTCCACCGGTTCTGCCGGCGTGTCCTCGCCACGGCGTCCGGCGACGCCCACCCCGCGGGACGTCGCCGACGACGCGCCGCTGGTCGACCTGGAACGCCGCTACGGGGCGCGCCTGGGCGTCTTCGCGATCGATACCGCCTCCGGACGGTCGGTTCGCCATCGCGAGAACGAGTCCTTCGCGCTGTGCTCGACCTTCAAGACGTATGCGGTCGCTGCGGTGCTGCGAGCGCACCCGCTACGCGGCGGGGACCTGTCTCGCACCATCCACTTCTCCGCCGCCGACATCGTGGCGAACTCTCCGGTGACGAGCACCAGAGTTGCTACTGGAATGACCGTCGCCGAACTTTGCGACGCAGCCATCACTCATAGCGACAACACTGCCGGCAACCAACTCCTGAAACTCCTCGGCGGTCCGGCCGCGATCACCCGGTTCGCCCGGTCGCTCGGCGATCAGTCCACGCGACTGGACCGATGGGAACCCGACCTGAACAGCGCGACGCGTGGTGACCCCCGCGACACCACGACACCGTTGGCCATTGCCACCGGATACCGGGCCCTCCTCCTCGGGGACGCCCTGCCGGCCCCGGAACGGGCACAGCTGAAGACCTGGTTGATCGCGAACACTACCGGCACGACCCGACTCCGCGCTGGCCTACCTTCGAGCTGGACGACGGGAGACAAGACCGGGGCCGGACGATTCGCCACCCTGAACGACGTCGCGATCACCTGGCCGGACGCCGGCGGGCCTTTGGTGATGGCGGTGCTGTCCGACAGGCCTGAGGAGACCGCCACCGCCGCCGATTCCCTGCTCGCCGAAACGGCCCGGGCCGTCGTCACCGCGTTGAAGGGCTGATCTCGAGGGGTCCTTTGTCAGGAGCTTTCGGCGCACTCGGACGAGCTGGATGCGTAAACGCCAAGAGATGCTCCGATGCCAGACGGGCGGCTTGACGGTCCGCCGACGACGGGGACGGAGATCAGACGGGCGACTCTCGCTGGCCCGATAGCTCTCCGGGCACCGCCGCTATCGCCCGGCCGGTCCTGGCGCCCTCTGAGCTGCGCGGTAGCGGCCGGGGGCGTCGCCAGTGATCCGCTTGAAGGCGCGGGCGAACGCGAATTCGGAGTCGTACCCGACGCGTCGCGCGACCTCACGCAGCGGCAGAGTCCGGTCGTCGCGGAGCAGCTGGGCGGCCGTGGTCATGCGCCACATGGTCACGTAGGCCATGGGGGACTGGCCGGTCAGGATGGTGAAGCGGCGCGCGAATGTCGCCCGCGGCACACGCACGGCGCGGGCCAGCATGTCCACGGTCCAAGGCCGACCCGGGCTGATGTGGATCATCGCCAACGCCTCGCCGACCGCCGGGTCATGGAGCGCGGCTGCCCAGCCGGCTTCGGCTTCGCCCCGGTCAGCGAGCCACGCGCGCAGGACGTAGACGAAGAGCAGGTCGATGAGGGATGCGATGACCGCCGCCGTCCCGGGGCCGGCTCGCTCTGACTCGGCGGAAAGCAGGTCGACCGCGGCGGGGAGGCCGGTTCCCCGTGCCCGCCCGGCGGTTATGTGCAGCATCGGCGGCAGCAGGGTGGTGAGCGGGTGGCGGAGGTCGGCCTCGAGCAGGTATCCACCGCAGAGCAGGCCGGTTACCGGGCCGTCACCCGCGATCGCCAGGTCCCTGGGGGCCATTTCGCCCAGGGGTCCGCCGATCAGGTCTTCTATCGCGAGCGCGGGCCGCCCGGGGCTGTCGACGAGGCAGTGACCCAGTCCGGCCGGGACCAGAACCACATCGCCCCGGGCGAGGTGCACGGGCTCGCCGTCATCCGGCGTCAGCCAGCAGGCTCCGGCGGTGACGACGTGGACGCTGGCCAGCGCACCGGCCGGGATGCGGATGCCCCACGGCGCGCAGAACCGGTTCCGGGAGTACAGCGCGCTGCCGCGCCGGGTCGCGGCCACGACGTCGGCCGCGATGTCGGCGACCACGTCAGCCGAACGAGCACGCGTGTTGGGTGGCGCCAAAATCTGGGTGTCCATGCCCATAAGGATATCGAAGTGAGCTTCACAGATATTTTCTTGGCGTGATCTGTCATTGGATAACTCAATGACGAGCTATAGCGTGGCACGGACCCAGCGAGAACCGACCACGGAGGCTCATGTGGCCACGACTGTTCTGGTGACCGGAGGGACCGGGAAGACCGGCCGCCGCCTGATACCCATGCTGCGACGGCGTGGGAGTGCCGTGCGGGCGGCGAGCCGCACTCCCGCGCCGGCCCGCGGTGGCGTCGAGCCGGTGCGCTTCGACTGGTTCGACGAGAGCACCTATCGAGCGGCGCTGGCCGGTGTGCAGGCCGTCTACGTTGTCAGCCCTCACCTGACCGGCACCGTGGCTGACGCGTCGGCGCAGATGGAGAAGTTCGTCCACGCCGCGGCGGCCAGCGGCGTCCGGCGGCTGGTACACCTGTCCTCGTTCGGGGTGGACCAGGCGCCTCCCGACGATCCGCTGCGCCGTGCCGAATTGCTGGTGGAGGGTTCGGAGCTGCCCGCCACGATCTTGCGGCCCGCCGCGTTCATGCAGAACTTCTCGGAAAACCACTGGTCAGGGCTCGCCCGCTCGATCAGGGAACGGGGCGAGCTCGCCATGCCGTTCGGCGACTACCCCGTGAGTCATGTGTCGGCCCGCGACATCGCCGAAGTGGCCGCGGCGGCCTTGACCGAAGACGGTCACGAAGGCAAGGGCTACACCCTGACCGGGCCAGAAGCGATCACCTTCGCCGAGGCGGCCGCGCACATCTCAGCGGCCGCGGGCAGACACGTGCGCTACGTCGACCCCGGCCCGGACGCGATCCGCGACGCCCTGCTCGGCTCCGGGGCGCCGGCCGAATTCGCCGCGTACGTGAGCGAGACGTTCCGGTTCGCCATCACCTCCGGCGTCATGAAGGCGGTCACCGGCGACGTCAGCGCCGCAACCGGCCGGCCCGCGACGTCGTTCGCCGAGTTTGCGGCCGACGCGGCCGGCGCCTGGATTCCCTGAGCAGCACGCCCGTACGTCGGTCTTCCTTACCCCACCCTGGAGAAGCAGAGCATGATCCAGCCCAGCCCGGCCCCGGCAGCGCTGATCACCGGAGGCACCACCGGCATCGGCCTCGCCACCGCCCGCGTGCTCCACGAGCACGGCTACGCCGTTCTGGTGACCGGCCGCAATCCCGACACCCTCGCGGAAGCCAGACGCACTCTGCCAGGGGAGGTCACCGTGTTCCGCGCCGACGCCCGCTCAATCGCCGACGCCGAGGCGCTCGCCACCGAACTACGGCAGCGGTTCGGCACCCTTCGGCTTGCCTTCCTCAACGCCGGAATCGCGCGGCTCACACCGCTGGAAACCCTCGACGAGGAAAGCTACGACCAGCACTTCGACATCAACGTCAAGGGGCAACTTTTCACACTGCAGAGAATTCTGCCGCTGCTCGGGACAGGTAGCTCGGTGATCTTCACCAGCTCGGTGGTCTCCGACAAGGCCCAGCCCGGCATGGCGGTCTACGCCGCGACCAAGGGCGCCCAGCTTGCGCTGGTACGCACTCTCGCCGCGGACCTGGCGCCGCACGGCATTCGTGTCAATGCGGTCAGCCCCGGCATGATCCAGACACCCGCTCTCGACAAGAGCGGCATCCACGCCGAAGCGCTAGACGACTTCAGGAACACCATGGCCGCCAAGCTGCCCCTCGGGCGTATCGGCACCGCGGAGGAAGTCGGCCGCCTCGTCGCCTTCCTGGCCTCCCCGGACGCCAGTTACATCACCGGCGCCAACATGATCGCCGACGGAGGAATGAGCACGACCTAAAGCCTGTCGCGGTTCGATCGCGCACCCTCGGCATCGTTCGCGCACCTGTGGGCGCCAACGATGAGATCTTCCCGGAGGCGGGCGCGCACGCCTACCGTGACGACCTGCCCGACGCCGAAATCAACATTCTGGACACCGGGCGCTTCGCCCTGGAGGACCACGCCGAGGTCGTCGCGCAACACATCGCCCGTTTCACCGCCCGGCTGTGGGCCCGCGCTCGAGGAGATCCACGCCGGGCCGCAGCGGCGGGGGCTGCTGCTCGCCGAGCATCTGCTCGGCTCCGGCTACCCGAGTGCCGGGCAGATCGTCCGCTCCGCCCGGTGGTGAACCGTTCGCCCCTCCGCTCGCTACCTACCTTCAGGCGGAGGAGGTGAGCGGATGGCGCGGCCCGAGCCGGGCAGCGACGAGGCGCTGTTGCGCGCGGTCGCCGCCGGCGACGCCGGCGCGCTGGCCCGGCTTTACGAGCGGCACGCCCGCACGCTGTTCGGCTACCTCCACCGGCTGGCCGGCGACCGGATGACCGCCGAGGAGATCCTCCAGGACACGATGCTGGCGGTCTGGCGGTCGGCCGCCGCGTTCGAGGGCCGCTCGAAGGCGACCACATGGCTGTTCGGGGTCGCCCGCCGCCAGGCGCACAACCGGTTACGCGGCCGGTCCGGCCCGGAGACCATCGGCGTCCCCCTGCCCGAGCGGCCCGACCAGGGCGCCGGCCCCGACGAGTTGGCGATCGCGGCGGCGGGCGGCACGCCGGTGGCCGCGGCCATCGACCGGCTGCCCGAACACCACCGCGACGTGATCGCCCTGGTGTTCGTGGCCGGTCTGCCGCTCGCCGACGTCGCCGAGGTGCTCGCTATCCCCGTCGGCACGGTGAAGAGCCGGCTGCATCACGCCCGGGCCGCCGTCGCCGCCGCGCTCACCGCCCAGGAGGTGCCCGAATGAACGAGATGCTGCCCGCGTACGCCGCCGGCTCGCTGCGCGGCGCGGACCGCGACCGAGTCCGCGCGCACCTGGCGGGCTGTGCGCGCTGCCGCGCGGACCTCGCCGCCTGGCGGGCGATCGCGGATGCCTCGGCGCCGGGCGACGCGGCACCGGACACCGCGTCGTTGGTGCGGGCCGCGCTGACCCGGAGCGCGATCGAGGGGCCCGCCGACCCACCGGGCGACGGTCCCTGGGCGAGACGCCCGCGGTACGCCGCCGCGCTGGTCGTTGCCGAGGCCCGGCTGATCCGGCTGGCCGTGCCCGTCGCCTCGGCACTGGTGATGGCGCTCGGTGTGGCCGTCGTCCTGTTTCAGGCGGTGGGCGTTACGCGGCCCGCGACCGGCGCCGACATAGTGCTCGCGCTGGTCGCCCCGATCGTGGCCGCGGCGGGTGTCGCCGGCACGTACCGGTCACGACGGGACCCGGCCGCCGAACTGGTCGCCGCCACCCCGACGGCCGGCCCGCTGTTGTTGCTGGTACGTCTCGCGCTGGTGTTCGGGTACGACCTGGCGCTCGCGGTGGCGGCCTCCGTCGCGCTGACCGCTTCCGGGGCGGGCGGGGCGGCGAGCGGGGCGGCGAGCCTGCACGCGCTGATCGCCGCCTGGCTCGGGCCGATGGCGCTGCTGTCCTCTGTCAGCCTGCTCGTCGCCGTCCGGTTCGGTCCGGACGTCGCGCTCGGCGCAGCCATCGGGCTGTGGGTGGTCCGGGTGCTGGCGGGCGGCGTGTTCGCCGGCGACGCCTGGTTGGCGAGGTTCATCGTGGACGCCTGGTCGACGAACGCGGCGGTCCTCGGCGTGAGCGCCGTGTTCGGGATCGCCGCGGTGATGATGGCCGGGCGCCTCGGTCCGTACGACGGTGAACCGAACGGTGGCTGGCGCGCTACTCACCCGATGTGAGACCACTGACGCTCTGGCGGTACGAGGCACGCCGGGCGGGATGGGCGGCCCTGCTCGGTCCGCCGATCGCCGTCGCGGTGGGTGTCTCGGCCGCGCTCGCGAACCCCCGGCCGGGCGAAGCGACGACCGCCCGCATCCTGCTCGGCGCGTGCGAGATGGCCGTGCCGCTCGCCGCCGGTGTCGCCTGCGCCTCGCTGGTCGGGCGGGACCCGGCCGTGGAGCTGCAGCTCGCCGCGCCTACGCCCTACCGCGTCACGCTGCTGCGGCGCATGGCGATGACGCTGGGCTGGGCCGCTGTGGTCGCCGGGCTGACGGCGGCCCTGCTGGTCGCGACCGGCTGGTGGGCGCGCTGGCCGGCCAGTCATGGGCCGTTCGCCGGGCAGCTCACCTGGGTGGCGCCGACCGCGGGCCTGGGAGCCGTGGGCTTCGCGGCGGGCGCCGTGTTCCGCGCCCCGGCGGCGGCCGGCGCACTGGTCACCACGCTCTGGACGCTCCAGCAACTCTTCGCCGACCTGGCGCAGCGTCACCTGCCGGGGCGGCTGCTCTACCTGTTCGCCACGACCCGCGGCGCGGTGCCCGGCGACTGGGCCGAGAACCGGCTGGCGCTGCTCGGCGCGGCGGCCACGCTCGTCGCGCTGGCCCTGGTCGTGCTGGCCCGCTCCGAACGGCTCATCGGCGAGGAGGACGAATGACCAGCCAGACGGCGCGCACGCTCGGCGCGAGCCTGAGATACGAGTTCCGCATGCAGATCCGCAAACGGGCGGTGTGGATCGTGCCCGCGCTGACCGTCGCGCTGTTCCTGCTGATCGGCGGCAGTCTGCTGCGTGACCTGTTCGACAAGGGCGAGCGACCGGCCGAAGCTCGGACCGCCGTCGTCGGCCTGGCGGTCCAGGTGCTCGCGCTGCTGTCGATCGGGTACGGCTGCCTGCTCGCCGACCGGCTCATCCGCGACGACCGGCTGCGGGTGGCCCCGGTCCTGGACGCCACGCCCGCCCGGCCGGGTGCCCGGCTCGTCGGCAAGTACCTCGGCACGGCCGCCGCGACAGCCGTACCGATCCTGGCGGTGTACCTCGGCCTCGCCGCGGTGTACGCGGTACACACCGGCGCCCCGCACGCGCTCGGCTGGGCGCTGGCCACCTGCGCCGTAGTGATCGCGCCGGGCCTGCTGTTCGTGGCCGCCCTCGCGCTGACGGTACCCCTGATCATGCCGGCGCCGCTGTTTCGCGTGATCTTCGTCGGCTACTGGCTCTGGGGCAACGTCGCCGCGCCGGACATGATGCCGACGCTCGCGCGGACCCTCATCCACCCTCTCGGCGGCTACCCGCTCGACGCGCTGCTCGACTTCCACGGCATCGACGGCGACGACACCTGGGCCGGCCCGGTACCCAGCGCCACGCTGAACTTCCTGCGGCCGGACCCGACACCCACGACCGCCTGGCTGTCCATCACGGTGCTGCTGGTGCTCGCGGCCGCCGCACTCGCCGGAGGCCACGCGGTGCGCGCCCGCCGAGCCTGACACCCGCTGAACGACGACGAACCGACGAACCGAGGAAACCCCATGCGGATCGAGATCTCCGGCCTGACGAAGACGTACCGCGGCGGGGTGGCCGCCCTCGACGGCCTGGACCTGACCGTGCCCACCGGCATGTTCGGGCTGCTCGGCGCGAACGGCGCAGGCAAGACCACGCTGATGCGCATCCTCGCCGGCCTGGTACGGCCGACGTCCGGCCAGGTCACCGTGGGCGGGCACGACATGAGCACGGGCGCGGGGCGCACCGCCGTGCAGCGCGGCCTCGGCTACCTGCCGCAGGACCTCGGTGTCTATCCCGACCTGACGGCGCGCCAGTTCCTCGACTACGTCGCGCTGCTCAAGGGCGTGGACGACCGCATGGCGCGCCGCCGGCGCGTCGGGGAACTGCTCGAGGTGGTCGCCCTGACCGGGGACGCCGACCGCCGGCTGCGCGGCTTCTCCGGCGGGATGCGGCAACGGGTCGGCATCGCGCAGGCACTGCTCGCCGACCCACGGCTGCTGATCGTGGACGAGCCGACCGCGGGACTCGACCCACAGGAGCGGATCCGCTTCCGCACCCTGCTGTCCCAGTTCGCCGGCCAGCGCACCGTGCTGCTGAGCACCCACATCGTCGACGACATCGCGCAGACCTGCCGCGACGTGGCGGTGCTCGCCAGGGGCCGGCTCGCCTTCCGCGGCACGGTGGACGAGCTGACTCACCGCGCGCGGGGCCAGGTGTGGTCGATCGTCACCGACGGGCCGCCGCCAGCCGAGGGCACGGTCGTGTCCGCGCTGCCGCACGAGGGCGGCACGCGGTACCGGGTCGTGGCACCCGCGGCGCCGGACCCGCGGGCCCGGCCGGTGGAGCCCGCCCTCGAGGACGGGTACCTCGCGCTGACCACACGGTGAACCGCGCCCGGCCGCCGACAGCTGCTCGCCTGGCCCGCTCACAGCACGTCACCAGCCGTCGCGGCACTCGCGCGAGCCGCCCACGCGGCCAGTCCGGGCGGAGAGCCCGCCCGCATCACCTGATCAACAAGTTGGTCTAACACGCGCTTCGGCCAGTACCGTTCCCGACCTGGCATGCCGCGGTCCCCGTATCGTTGGATCACAGACATGGCTGGCGACATATGCCGGTCGCGCGCGGCTCCGAGGAGGTGCGATCATGGCGACGATCGAGGCGATGCTGGCTGCGATGGGGTTCACCTGGGACCGGTCCGCCGTACGGCGGGACATTCCACGGTTCTCGGTCGAGCGCGCCGTCTGGCGGTTTCGCCAGTCGCTGCCGGAGTACGTGTGGGACGCCGCAGTGCTCGAGGGCAACCCGTTCACCTACCCCGAAGTCCAGACACTCCTGGACGGGATCACCGTTGGCGGACGGAAGGTCAGCGACGAACGTCAGATCCTGAACCTCGCCGAGGCGGCGAACGAACTCGCCCGGCTCGTCAGGACGGGCGAGTTCCGGCTCTCCAAAGAGATCTCCGACAGGCTCCAGTTCCTCCTCGCCCGGGACGAGGCACTGGAGTCAGGCCACTTCCGCGGCGAGGGCAAGGAGACTCTCACCCCGGGCGTCAGCCTCGGACAGCATGGTCGCTACCTGCCACCCGCTACCGAGCGCGGTGGCGAGAACCTGCGTCGCATCCTCTCTCAGGGGCTGGAATTCCTGGCCGCCGAGATCGACGCCGAGTTCGAGCAGGCGATCGCCTATTTTCTCTTCTGCTCGCTTCAGCAGTTCTACTACGACGGCAACAAACGCACCGCCCGCTACCTGATGAATGGTCATCTCATGTCCCACGGGATGGACGCCATCAGCGTCCCGGCCGCACGCCGCCACGAGTTCAACACCGAGATGGTGGACTTCTTCCGGCGCAAGGACGGTACGGGCATGTTTGGTTTTCTGACATCCTGCCGGCTCGCCGCCGATGACGGGGTCATACCGCCAGACGGCGACTAGAAACTCACCCGGCCGTCCCCCGATCTCGGACGCCCGTGATGCGCATGGTATTGAAGATGCCCGCGGGCCGGGCGCTCCTGCCGAGTCTCCTGGAACGGCAGGGCGTCGTCATCACCATCTCCTCGATCGGCGCCCGAGCCGCGTTCCAACCAGTCGACATGGACAGGTGTACGCCCAGGACGGCCATTTCCTCTTCCAGATCGACATCGGCTGAGCCGGAGGACCCACAAAGATAAATAACCAGCACGCTGCGCGCCTATGAACGTGCCGCAGGCGCGCGAGTCGCCGGCCCGGGATGAGTACGACGCGGCCGGATGGACCGGCCCGCCGGATCAGGCGCGCGGACCCAGGAACGGGCCACCCGCCCTCCGCGTTCCACGACGTATTACGTCGCCGCGGGTCGTGGCCTCAGCCTGGATGCACCGATGAATGCGGTGATCTTCTCGGGGTCGACTGTAATGGCTG
>NZ_FZMO01000181.1 GCF_900197875.1 Frankia canadensis
CCCCCGGGTAACCCGCGACCACAGACCTCCCACCCCACCGACCAGAAGGAAACACCACCCCCGGACGTGGACCGGGCGCCCACCCCTCGCGACAGCCAGGGCATTCCACCACGGCCACACCCAGACCGAGCGGCAAAACTCAACATCAACAGGGTAGGAGGCCAGCCCGCGATCACACCAAGTCAAGCGGCGAAAGATCCGGGTTAGTCCTACTACTCGAGCCATCCGCGTTGGGCAGCGCGGGCGCCTGCTTGAAATCGGCTGCGTGCGTCTAAGACCGTCATCAGATCTGAAATCATGCGACGGACCGTGCTGACGGAAACGCCGAGGTGACGGGAGACGGCCTCATCCTTCACTCCAAGGCCGAGTAGTCGCAGCAGCAAGCGCTCGGTATCTGATGGATTGTAGTCGCTGTACTCGGTGTTGCCGGGAAATGTGGCAGGGATTATTGGCGGCCGCCGACCGGGATAGACCGGAAAGTTTGGCTCAATGTCGGGCTTTGCTCGACCCTTAAGTGCGCTTTGTATCTCCTCGAGAAGGCGTTGTCGCGCCGCGCCGGCGGCCATATCGAACAGGTCGATCGTGACAAGAGTACGGAGAATTCCCGGCCGCTCGCAGCTTTCAATTCGGATCGGAAGGAGCTTGCGGGCGAGCCCCTCGGGATCGGCCGCTCGCGCGGCCCGCCACTCCTCGCCTCCGTATACCGACGAGAGGTATGATCTTGAGAGTATGGCTATTGTTCGTACGGCCTGCGTTATTCCTTGTTCCATCTTGAGTCGCCAGTCTGATCCTGGCACGAAATCCCAGCATTGAATCAGGACCTGGTAGTCGGCGTCCTCCAGGTGCCAGGCCACCCATTCCGCCCACGACTGATCAGCAGAGGTGTAAGAGATGAAGAAGTCCCACCCAGCTGTGCTGTTGTCAACTACCGCCACAGCACAACCTTATCCATTGTGGATGCGGGTTGCGACGGGGCCTTGGTGTTCCCGCCGTGGCGTGGCGGTGCTGACCGGGGTTTCGACCACATGAGCAGCCTGAGCGTCGACGTGGATCGGGCCGTACGGATGTTCCTCGTGCTGGCCCGGGCCGCAGTCCACACCCCGACCGCCCGACACACCGCCGCCGGGGCAAGGAATGTGACCCCGGGGGTGAAGGTCAACGCGGTCAGGTTGGCGTAGGAGACGAGCTTGGTGTCCCCGACCAGCAGGAACTCGCGGGGACCCGCGAGAGCGACCAGGGCGCGCAGCGCCCCGGGGACCTGGGACACCTCACCGGCGCCGCCGTCGTAGGCACGCGGGAGCAGCGGGATCCCGCCGTCGCCGGTCGTCGCCAGGCCCGTCTGGACCTGCTTGAGATCGGCACGCCGGTCCTTCGGGTGGCCGTGACGCGGCGCCGCGTAGTCACCGTCGGCCTCCCGGTAGGCGCCGTGCAGCAAGATCGTCGTTATATCCGAGTGGACACGGGAGATGTCGACGCCGAACGCGGCGATCGCCGCCGCGCCGACCGAACCGGCGACCTCGTCGCAGACCGGGGCGAGCGCATCAAGCGCCCGACCGACCCGGTCGTCGTTCAACGCGTCAGGCGCGATGTCGAACATCTCCTCGACCGCCCACCGGCGCGCCCACGACTCGACATGCGGCAACGGCGGACCAAGCACCACCGGGGCGTTACTGGTCCGGCCTCGTCCTGGGGGTCGCAGACGAGGTCCACCATCGGCAACCGCTCGGTCGTAATCGGTTACCGATGGTCGGCCTCGCTGAAGGAGCGGCGCCGTAGCTGGGCTATTGCCTGCTGCGGGCTGCTGGACGGCGACCGTGGCTGATCTTCGTTTGGGCGTGCTGGACGCCGAAGTAGAAGCCGGTGGCGGCGCTGACCAGTGTCGTGACCGAGGAGAAGATCACTTCGATGAGGGGGCGGACCTCCTGCAGGGTGAGATGGGTCCAGTGTGCGGTCGCGAGCAGGGCGAAGGAGCAGAGGACTACCAGGGCGAGCAGGCCGATGAGGCTGAAGGCGATGTAGGACCGCACCGAGTCCAGGCGCTCTTGCGGGTCGTAGGGCGCCGCCTCGATGGTCGGCAGGCCCGGGGCAGGCGCGGTGCTGGTCTCGTCGATCGGACTGCTGTCCTCAGGCACCGCGACTCCACCGGCTCGGCTCCAGCTCGACCACTCCGTGCAGTGGTTCCATCGGCTCGTTTTCGACGATCTCCTCGTCCTCCTTGGTGTCCTTCAACGGCGTGAGCGACCGTGCCTGACGGGCCACGGTCAGGTCGATGGGCTGTTTGGCAGGTCTTGGCGCCACCACCAGCTCCAGGTCTAGGTTCGCCTGCCGGCGAACGACGGGTGGGACACAGCGCTCGGAGCGAGACAACCACGCTGAGATCAGGCTACACACATGTTCTGCGCTGGTTCTACGCAACCCATGCGCGCCCTGTCCACCTGATGTCAGCATGATGTCCACATAGAGTGTGCATCCGATGTTGACAGCACAGGAGAGGGTGGGGCACACTGCGAGGGTGCGGGGGAGAAGGGCGGGCGGAGCCATGATTATTTATTCCGCACGCACCGGCACGAGGCGAACACTTCTTGTAACCATCGATGGGCGGGGGCGCTCCCCACACAGGTTGGTGGCGCCGGACTTCGCCAACCCGCAACATGCCTTGAGGTCCCTTGCCGGCGTGGGTATCAAGCGCTCTTTGTGGCTGCGAGTGGCCGAGGTGTCACCTCGCTGCCGCCCACCACCCGGTGAATCTTTCCACGTTTCCCGCCGGGCGCGCCCAGTGACATGCATTGCCGGAAGACCCGCGCCGATCCACGGCAGCTTCTCCTCGTTTACAGACGAGTGTTGATCCTGACGATTCAATGCGCAGGTCGGTCGCGCGGAAAATCCTGCGGCCGGAGTCCTGCAACCGAGCTACTGCTGCCATGCCGGTGGGAATTAGGGGCGCATATCTTAGTGGATGCAGCCTAAGCTTTCTGAAACGAGAGGAATATAGGTCAGGGCTCCAAGTCCTTACGGGGGGGTCGGAGGTAGATTATGAGCCCGTCAAATGCACATGCCGTAAATCCAGCCGAGACCGAAGCGTCACATGTCGAAGCGAAGCCCAGCGGCCTCACGCGTCTCAGCATCAATCTGAACCAAGAGGCTGCCGACGCTTTGCGTGCCTATACGTCGAAGCGTGGGATCTCCTACACCGAGGCTGTCAGGCGTGCGATCGCTCTCCTCAAGTTCGTCGACGATCAGACGACCGCGGGGAAGGATCTTCAGGTCTCCGACGGTGAGACCGTACAGAAAATTGTCATGATCACCTGAGGTCGAGGCGCGGGCAGCGTCATGCCGAACACAGGTAGCGTGTTGCCCGCGCTTCCCCTCGCCGCTTCTTGGTCGATCCGAGGTTGCAGCGCCGTTAGGCAACCCCTACGGAGGTTGCGAGGGTCTGACGTTCCGGTAGGGTCACGTGACCGGGGCCGTGTCGGGCCGACGACCGTTGCCCTCTCGGAGCCCGTTTCGGTCGGTGACGCACGCAGAGCCAATCGGGCCCCGAGTGGCTCGCCGGCAGACCGAGCGAGGCGCACGCCGTCAAGGTGCGATCGTCGCCCACGTATCCTCACGACGAGCAACTGGTCGCCGTCACCGGGGACGAAGGCCAGGCATCGAACCAGGCCGAGAGCCTGCAGGCAGCGGGTCTGCGGCGTCGCTGCTGCGGCGCCACCGCAGCTCAGGCAGGGATCGCGACTTACACGTTCGGCCAGGTCTGGGTGCCGTTCCGAAGGCGTACGGCAGGCCCAGATTCAGCTGGCGAGGTTCTCCGCGGATATAAGAGACCGCAAGTGCGCCCGCACAGTCGACGGCCGTCCGGCCAGCCGTGGCCAACCGCGTCCTCCAGCTCGCACGCCACACGGCGGTACTCCGTATCAGTGACACCCCGACAAGCGAGCGTTCCGCTGCCCGCACGCCCAACCGGGCAGCACGTCTCTTCGCGCGGCCCAATAGGTGTCAGGCCCAGTCCGCGACGTCGGGATGCCGAACACGCCGTCGGGAACAGTCTTCTTGGCCAATTGGCGAACCTTACCTTAAAGCACTTTTATTGATCAACGCTAGCTAGATTTGGAGCCGGGCACTATTCGCCGGAGTGAGGGGCTGGATGGACCAGCGTCCTACAATTGCAGTTCAGACCTTCGGGCCGGGAATATTTGCCGCGATAGGTCCGAGCGCAATCCCCGGGATACCGAGGCGCGCAGCAAGCGACTGAATCCCTTCCCGGATATAGGGAAAAGACGCTCGAAGGATGTGTAACTCCTGCGCCTGGCTGGCCACATATCCTGTCCGCGCAACGCCATCTGCGAGGGCAAGGCGAACTAGAACAGTGAGATCGATCTCGGCAACGACGGAATCATCTTCACCTTCAAGGACGCAGACACAGGCGATGGTGAGGTCTACCTTGTCGCCGTCGACTGTGCTACTGGCGCCGAGTTCGATGTTGATCGAGGCTGGATATGCATGCCCATGCCTCGTCGCGTGGCAGGCCAAGGTGCTGATGTCATAAAGGTCCGCGGCCTGGATCAGATCCGTTACGGGGACGCTGGAGATGCCCTCAGCACTCACCCGTGCTGCTGTCCTGGCTCGAACTTACCAGGGTCTCCTTCAACTCCCGACATCATCGCCTTGAATGCCGCAGTCGCCGGCCTAATTCTCTCTCGTATGCTCCATTTTCCCTGCCCCGAAGGAATCGGTGTCAACTCCTCCGAGGCGCCAGTGCCTGTAGATGACGACTGCTGACCGTGCTGGCGGCCGAGCCCTTCGAGAGTCTGAGGGGCTAGAGCAACAGGGCGGGGATCCCTGCTATCCACTCGGGCCTTCCGCTGTTCGCCCACGTCATATAGCTCGAGCCCGAGCTCGAAGCCCATTGCGTGAAAATAGTCGGCTGCGGTCGAGACCTGCAAGTCGCCATCGCCGTCCAGCACGTGACTTATCTCAGCAGGCGAGACGCCTAATTCAATAGCGAGGTCGGCGTCAGTCTTCCCCGAGGCCAGCTGCGCAGCATTAAGACAGCGCAGCAAATCGTACTTGAGCCTCGCCTCGGCGAGGCTCCGCTCACCACCTTGCAGTCCCGCCACCCATTCGTAGAAAGAGATACTCACAGGCCGACGTCCTCCCCCCGTACCCGCTTGGCGCGATCGATCTCTCCCCTCGGCGTATAGTCCGTATTCTTCCTGAAGCCGTGAGTGAGCCGCGCCGCAGTCATGCCAAGATGTTCCGTCTCGAAAAACGGCAGCCGTATCTTGCCGACCTTCAGCTCGCGCAGGCCATCCGCCAGATCATTGATCTGACGGGGAAAGGAGAGGATCTCATCATGTGCGTATGCTTCAAAGCGAACAGCGATGTCAGCGAGATCCCGTAGGCCGGCAGGGCTGCCCTCCAGCGACCGGAGAAACTCCTCGACGCCACCGCTGGGCGCCCTGGCTGCTTCGATCATACGCAGCGGCCCCCGTTCGTAGACGATGCGGCTGCAGTCTGAGCAGCTTTCTCTACGTAGTCCTGGCATGACTGTACCCCCCGCTTCCCCCGAATGCCACACCTATATGTGCCGGCAGACATGGAGCGTGTCAAGTACGACAAGTTACGTGTCTTGCGCTGGATCGAGTTCCTCGCAGCACATAGAGGCGTTTCCGCAGGTCAGGACACTTGCTGTTTGTCTAGTTCACGCGCAGCCCACGTCGCACTTTCCTGCTGGGCAGCAAAAATCTTTTGGATGTGTTGGTAGACACCTCTGGTCACCTGACCGTCTCGGACGCGTGCTCACGCGAGTCCGCCGTGACAGCCTGGGCGTCGCATGCCCGAGGCCGACGTAGTGGCGCTGGCGGAGCATGTGCCATGTCAGACCGACAGCTCTGGCAACGACTCACGGCCTGACCACAGCGACGGAACCGGTGATAGGCAGGACCATCTGCGGCCTGCCTCGTCGCCCAGCGCGATCCGCGGTCGGCCCCTTGGCTGGCGCGCGAGTTCCCGGGCTCGGCTGGCGATCACGATGCCGATTACTCGGATTCGCTCGTGTCACAGCTAGTAGGACTTGATTGGGTCTGTCAGTGGTTGTACTGACTGTCGTCTTCAGCTGTGTGGCGGTGGTTGGTATGGAACTGGGTGAGATGGACCGGGTGCGGCCAGTGATCGAACGGTTCGCGGGTGAGATGTTCGCGGACCTGCCGCGGCGGGATCAGCGGGGCAAGGGTGAGCTGTATGTGCGGGGGCTGCTGACCGACGGCAAACGCAAGAGCATGGTTCCGATGGCCGCACGCCTCGGGGTGGACCATCAGCAGTTGCAGCAGTTCGTGACCAGCTCGACGTGGGACTACACCCAGGTCCGTCGGCGCCTCGCCGGCTGGGCGGCCGCCTTCCTCGACCCGGTCGCGTTGGTGGTGGACGACACCGGCTTCCCGAAGGACGGGCCGGCGTCGCCCGGGGTGGCCCGGATGTACTCCGGCACCCTGGGGAAGGTCGGGAACTGTCAGATCGGGGTGTCCGTCCATGCGGTCACCGACTGGGCGTCGGCCGCGGTGGACTGGCGGCTGTTCCTCCCGCGGTCGTGGGACGACACTGCCCTGCCCGACCCTCAGGACAGCGCCGCCGCGCGGGCCCGGCGGGCCCGCGCCGGGATCCCGGACGCGGCGCGGCACCAGGAGAAATGGCGCCTCGCGCTGGACATGATCGACGAGCTGGCCGGGTGGGGACTGCCGAGCCGGCCGGTGGTGGCGGACGCCGGCTACGGCGACGCCGCCGCCTTCCGCCAGGGCCTGACCGACCGGAACATCCCCTACGTGCTGGCGGTGAAGCCGACCGCGACCGCCTACCCCGCCGACGCGGCGCCGGTCACCGTGGCCTATGCGGGCAACGGCCGGCCACCCGCGTCGACCTACCCCGACCCGCCCCGCGATCTGAAGACCCTGGTGACAGCAGCCGGACGGTCCGCCGGCCGGTACGTGACCTGGCGGCACGGCACCCACAAAACCCCGGCCAACCCCACCGCGGGAATGCGTTCCCGCTTCCTCGCGCTCCGGGTCCGCCCCGCGGGCCGGAACCTCACCCGCAACCCCGACCGCGGCCTGCCCGCCTGCTGGCTACTCGCCGAATGGCCCCCTGGCCAACCCGAACCCACCGACTACTGGCTGTCCACCCTGCCCGAGGGCACCCCACCGCGACACCTCGTCCGCCTCGCGAAGATCCGCTGGCGGATCGAACACGACTACCGCGAGTTGAAAGACGGCCTCGGCCTCGACCACTTCGAAGGACGCACCTTCACCGGCTGGCACCACCACGTCACCCTCGTCAGCATCGCCCAAGCCGTCTGCACCCAGCTCCGCCTCGACCCAAAAGCCCCTGCGCCGGCCTGACCCTCTACGGAGTCCTCCGCACCCTCCAGACCCTGCTCGCCGTCTGGACCGGCGCCTGCCCCACCTGCCAGCAACCCTTCACCCACACACCCAACGTCACACAACACCTATCCGGAGTCACCTAACGAAGTCCTACTAGGGGTTGGGCTGAGTGAAGGTGGGGGTGGTGTGGTCGGAGCCGCGCCAGAGGTAGGCGGTGAGGGCTTGGCCGGCGGCTTTTTCGTCGGCGGGGGTGGAAGGTAGTGGCCAGCGGAGTTGGGTGTAGAGGGTGGTGCGGTGGGTGTCGTAGGCGGCTTCGATGAGGTCGCCGAAGGCCTGTGCGCGGGATGGGATAACAAGGGTGACGGTGAGGGTGGCGATGGCCAGTGCGAGGGGGATGGCGAGCAGGGTGTAGGGGGTGTAGGCGCTGAAGAGGAGGGCCCAGAGGGTGGTGGTGGCGGCGGTGTCGAGGCTGGTGCGGGCGGCGAGTAGGTCGGTGCGGTGGGTGTCGGGGAGTGCGGGCCAGAGGCGGGGCCAGCAGATGATGGTGTCGAGGCCGTATTTGTCGGCTGGTCGGCGTTCGGCGGCGCGCAGGATGTTGCCGGTGCGGGTGGGTAGGTAGTAGCCGGGGG
>NZ_FZMO01000333.1 GCF_900197875.1 Frankia canadensis
CATCATCACCCACCGCGCCCACCTCATCACCACCCTCACCACCCCCGGCATGGCGCCGGGGGTGGTGAGGGTGGTGATGAGGTGGGCGCGGTGGGTGATGATGTGGGCGGCGTCGTGGAGGGTGAGGATGCCGGCGGTGGTGGCGGCGGCGATTTCGCCTTGGCTGTGGCCGATGACGGCGGCGGGGGTGATGCCGTGGGTTTTCCAGAGGTGGGCGAGGCTGGTGAGGACGGCCCAGAGGAGGGGTTGGACGATGTCGACGCGGGCGAGTTGGTCGGGGTTGGTGAGGGCGGTGAGGGGGTTCCAGTCGATGTGGGGGGTGAGGGCGTCGGTGGCGGCGTGCCAGTGTTCGGTGAAGGTGGGGCTGGTGGCGAGGAGGTGGGTGGCCATGCCTGCCCATTGGGAGCCTTGGCCGGGGAAGATGAACACGGGTTGTTCGCTGCCGGGGTGAACATGACCGGTGGTCAGGACGCTGCGGGCGAGGTGGAGAACGCCAGCAGTTCCAGCAGTTCCAGCAGTTCCAGCGCTTCCTGGTGCGCTGGGTGTGCTGAGGGCGGAGAGGCCTTCGAGCAGGCCCGTGCGGGTGCCGGCGAGAACGACCGCTCGGTGATCGAACGCGTGCCGCTGGCGCAGAGTGTGGCTGACGCCGGTCAACGGCAGGTCCGGGTGCGTGGTGAGATGCTGGTGAACGCGGCCGGCGTGTTCGCGTAGCGCGTCAGGAGTGCGCGCCGAAAGCGGAAAGAAGAACGGTGCTGGTTCATCTTCTGTCGCCGCGTTCTCCGTGCTCGCCGCGTTCTCCGCGAATTGCGTTGCGGCGGGTTCGGCGCTTTCCACCGTCGTGGCGTCAGCGGTGGCGGGGGGTTCTTCGAGAATGATGTGGGTGTTGGTGCCGCTGATGCCGAAGGAGGAGATACCGGCACGGCGAGGTCGCTCGTGCCGGTCCCAGGGCTGGGGAGTGGCGAGGAGTCGGAGGCGTCCGCTGTCCCAGTCGACGTGGGGGGTGGGTTCGTCGGCATGCAGGGTACGGGGGAGTTCGTTGCGGTGGAGCGCCCCGATGATTTTGATGATGCCGGCGACGCCGGCGGCGGCCTGGGTATGGCCGATGTTGGATTTGAGACTGCCAAGCCAGAGCGGCCGGTCGTCAGGGCGGCTGCGGCCGTAGGTGGCGAGCAGGGCGTGGGCCTCGATGGGGTCGCCGAGCGGCGTTCCGGTGCCGTGGGCTTCGACGGCGTCGACGTCGGCGGGGCTCAGCTGGGCGTTGGCGAGCGCGGCGCGGATGACGCGCTGCTGGGAGGGACCGTTGGGCGCGGTGAGGCCGTTCGAGGTGCCGTCCTGGTTGATGGCCGTGCCGCGGATGACGGCGTGGACGGGGTGGTTGTTGGCGACCGCGTCGGTGAGGCGTTCGAGGAGGAGGACGCCGACGCCTTCGGACCAGCCGGTGCCGTTGGCGTCGGCGGAGAACGAACGGCAGCGGCCGTCGGGGGACAGGCCGCGCTGGCGGCTGAACTCCACGAAGGTCTCCGGCGTGGCCATCACCGCCACACCACCGGCCAGGGCGAGCGAGCTTTCGCCGGAGCGCAGGGACTGGACGGCGAGGTGGACGGCGACGAGGGAGGAGGAGCAGGCGGTGTCGATGGTGACCGCCGGCCCCTCGAACCCGAACACATACGACACCCGGCCCGACGCCACACTGCCCGCGCTACCCGTGATGCGGTGCCCCTCCAGCGACTCCGGTGTCGGCCCGTCGCCCGTCCCGTAGTCGTGGTACATCATTCCGCTGAAGACGCCGGTGGATGTTCCGCGCAGCGTGTCGGGGTTGATCCCGGCGTGTTCGATGGCTTCCCAGCTGGTTTCGAGCAGGAGCCGCTGCTGGGGGTCCATGGCGAGTGCCTCGCGTGGGCTGATGCCGAAGAACTCGGCGTCGAAGCCGCCGACGTCGGTGAGGAACCCGCCGCTGCGTGAGTAGGAGGTGCCGGGATGGTCCGGGTCGGGGTCGAACAGGCTGTCCAGATCCCAGCCCCGGTCGGTCGGAAAGTCACCGATCGCCTCGCCGCCGGCCTCGACCAGCCGCCACAGATCCTCCGGCGAGGCGATACCCCCCGGGAAACGGCACGCGATCCCCACCACCGCGATCGGCTCACGTGCGGCCGCGGTGAACTTCCGGTTCTGCTGGCGCAGGCGGTCGTTCTCCTTGAGAGACTTCCGCAGGGCTGCTACCACCTTCTCGGTGGATGTCTCGCTCATAGTCTACGAACTCCAGCCAGAATCGGGGTTCAGTCGGTTTCCTCGAACGCCATGAGAATCAGCCGTTCGGTATCCAGCTCGTCGATGGTTTCGGCGCTCTCCGGCTGATCCGGCGCGTCGGTGCTCTGGGTGACATCAAGGAGGAGCTGCGCTAGTCCGCTCGCGCGCAGACGGTCGATCGGTATCGTCGCCAGGATTCTTCTGAGCTCCGCGTCGCTGGTGCCGTCCGTGCTGTCCGGAGCACCGGCGGGCTCCTCGTCCTGGGGAAACAGCTCGTCGAGCAGATAGGAGGCGATCGCCTCCGGCGTGGGATGGTCGAAGACCAGGGTCACCGGCAGCCGGTGCCGGACGATCCCGTCGAGCCGGTTGCGCAGTTCCAGGCTCGTGAGCGAGTCGAAACCCAGCTCCTTGAACGCCGCGCCAGGGGGAACCGCCGAAGCCCCGGAATGCCCCAGGATCTGGGCCGTCTGGGCCCGTACCGCGTCGAGGACCGTCCGCCTGCGATCGGCGGGCGCCAGCGCCACGAGCCGGTCCGACAGCGTCGAGGGAGCGGGTCCGTCCCGCTCATCGGCCTTGCGTGCCGGAGTCGCGAACAGGCTGCGCGCGATCGGCGGCACAGCGGCGGACGGACTGGTCCCGGCGGCGGCCAGCGTCATCGGGACGAGATGCGCTTCGCTCCGCTCGAGCGCGGCGTCGAAGAGCGCCAGCCCCTTCTCGGTCGAAAGTGCACCCACACCGATCCGAGCCAGCCGAGACCGGTCGACCTCGCCCATCTGTTCGGTCATGGTGCTGGTTTGTTGCCAGTAGCCCCAGGCGAGGCTGGTGGCGGGGAGGTTGTGGGTGTGGCGGTGGTGGGCGAGGGTGTCGAGGAAGGTGTTGGCGGTGGCGTAGTTGGCTTGGCCGGGTGTGCCGAGGGTGGCGGCGATGGAGGAGAAGAGGATGAAGTGTTGGAGGGGGAGGTGGCGGGTTTGGTGGTGGAGGTTCCAGGCGGCGTGGGTTTTGGGGTTGAGGGTGGTGTGGAGGTGGGTGGGGG
>NZ_FZMO01000177.1 GCF_900197875.1 Frankia canadensis
CACCCACACCCCCCGCCGCGCCGCCATCAGCGCCTTCGGCATCAGCGGCACCAACGCCCACCTCATCATCGAAGAACCCCCCACCAGCACCAGCACACCCACCACCAGCACCGACAACCAGACCGACGACGAGAACGAAACCGGGACCGGTGAGGACGTCGCCGACGGCGGCGCGCGGCGCCTGCCCTGGGTGCTCTCGGCGCGCACCGAGCCGGCGCTGCGAGAGCTGGCCCGTCGCCTGCACGACGCCGTGGCCGACGAGTCGCTCGACCTGGCCCGTACCGGGCTCGCGCTGGCGACCACCCGGGCCCGGTTCGACAGCCGAGCCGTGGTCCTCGCGGCGGACCGGGCCGAGCTGCGCGCCGGGCTGTCGGAGCTCGCCGAGCATGGCCTGGCCGCCGATCTCACCTCCCGGGCGACGACGACCGCACCGGTCCGGGTGGTGTTCGCCTTTCCGGGCCAGGGCTCGCAGTGGCCGGGCATGGCGGCGGCGCTGTACGCACAGAGCACGGTCTTCCGCGACCACATCCACGCCTGCGCGGACGCGCTGGCCCCGCACACCGACTGGTCGCTGGTGGACGTGGTGCGCGACCTGCCCGGCGCCGCCTCGCTGGACCGGGTCGACGTCGTACAGCCGGCGCTGTTCGCCGTGATGACGTCGCTGGCCGCCCTGTGGCGGTCGGCCGGCGTCCGCCCGGACGCGGTCATCGGTCATTCGCAGGGCGAGATCGCCGCCGCCCACGTGGCCGGCGCGCTGAGTCTCGCCGACGCCGCGCGCATCGTCGCCCTGCGCAGCCGCGCGCTGGTCGAGCTGGCCGGCGCGGGCGCGATGGCCTCGGTGGCGCTGCCCGCCGCCGACGTCGCCCCGCTTCTGGCGGACATGCCCGGGTCCCTCGCGGTGGCCGCGGTCAACGGTCCCGGCGCGACGGTGGTGTCCGGCGACCCCGCGGCCGTCGACGCGCTGCTCGCCCGCTGCGCCGCCGACGGGATCCGGGCACGGGCCATCGCGGTGGACTACGCGTCCCACTCCCCGCAGGTCGACCTGCTGCGGGACCGGCTGGCCCGGGAGCTGGCCGACGTCCGCCCGCGTTCGGGCGAGGTCGCGTTCTACTCCACCGTCACGGCGGGGTTGTTCGACCCGCCCGGGCTCGACGGTGACTACTGGTTCCGCAACCTGCGGGAACCGGTCCGGTTGACGGAGACCGTCAAGGCCCTGCACGACGACGGCCACCGGCTCGTCATCGAGATCAGCCCGCACCCGGTCCTCGCCCCGGGGCTCGTCGAGACGTTCGACAGCCTCGAGGAGGTCCGCCGGCCCGGGGCGGCCGGCCGGCCCACCGTGACAGCGGCCACCGGCCGTGAGCCTGTCGGCGGCACGGTCCTGACCACCCTGCGCCGGGAGGCGGGCGACTGGGACCGCTTCCTCACCTGCCTGGCCGAGGCCCACCTGCACGGGCTGGCCGTCGACTGGCGCCCGGCCTTCCCGCCGGTCACCCCGGCGCCGGTCGACCTGCCCACCTATCCGTTCCAGCGCCGCCGCTACTGGATTGACACCCCGCCCGCGAGCGTCGACGCGGCCGCGATCGGCGTGGGCGACGCCGATCATCCGCTGCTCGGCGCGGTGGTGGAGGTGGCGGGCGAACGGGGCCTGGTCGCCACCGGCCGGCTCTCACCGCGCACCCTGCCCTGGCTCGTCGATCACGGCGTGGGCGACACCGTGCTGCTGCCCGCCACCGGATTCCTCGAACTCGCCGGGTACGTGGGCGAGCGGGCCGGCCTGCGGCAGCTGGTGGAGCTGACCCTGCACGCACCCCTGGTGATCCCGGACGACGCCGACGTCCGGGTGCAGGTCGTCCTCGACCCGCCGGGCGAGGACGGTCGGCGGGCGGTGAGCATCCACGCTCGGCGGGAGGAGGACGACACGCTGGCGACCGGCGCGCCCTGGACCCTGCACGCCAGCGGCCTGCTGGCCGAGGACCCCTCCGCACCCGACGCCCCGGTGGCGGCCGACTGGGCCGGCGCCGAGCCGGACGGGGCCTGGCCGCCACCGGCGGCCGTCGCGTTGACCGACGGCGACCCGTACGCGCTGCTGGCCGACCACGGATACCACTACGGTCCGGCGTTCCAGGGTCTGCACGCCGCGTGGCGGCTCGGCGACGACCTGTTCGCCGACGTCCGGCTGCCCGAGCCGGAGCGGTCCAACGCCTCGGCCTACCTGCTGCACCCCGCCCTGCTCGACGCGGCGCTGCACCCGATGGTCCTGCGTCAGCTCCCACGGCGCGCCGGCACGGACGACGGGAACGCGACGGACCGGCGGATCCAGCTGCCCTTCTCCTGGCGGGACGTGCGGATCTCCGGCCAGGCACCGACCCACGTCCGGGTCCGGCTCACCCCCGCCGGACCGGACACGGTCGAGCTCACCGTCGCCGACGCGACGGGCGCCGTCGTCGCACACGCCGGCGCCCTCATCACCCGCCCGACCGACCTCGACCGTCTCGCGGGCAGCGGCGACACGCTGCACCGCGTCGTGTTCACCCCCGCCGGACCGGACGAGGCCGCCGCCCCCGCGGGACCGGTGGCGGTCGTGAGTGACGACCACGGCCCGCTGGCGGCGAACCTGCGCGCCGCCGGAGTCGAGGCCCAGGTCCACCCCGGCCTCGGCGAGCTGTGGTCCGCGGTCGGTGCCGGAGCACCCGAACCACCCTGGGTCCTGGTCGACCTCACGGCGGCCGCGTCGGCGCCCGCCACCGACGACGGCACCCGTGCCCTCCTGCACCGCACGCTGGCCCTGGCACAGGCGTGGCTCGCCGCCGACTCCACACCTCCCGGCGCGTCCACGGCCGCGCACGACTCGCCGCCCGCCGGCGATCACCCGAACGACGACGAGGGCGCACCCGTCCGCGCGCCGGCGGCCGGCGGCCGCCTGGCGTTCGTGACCCGCGGGGCGCTCGCCGTCCCTCCCGACGACGACGCCCCCGATCCGGCCGCGGCCGCCGTCTGGGGACTCGTGCGCACCGCCCAGCTGGAGGAGCCGGACCGCTTCGCCCTGCTCGACGTCGACGGTCACCCGGACTCGGCGGCGGCGATCCCCCGGGTGCTCGCCGGCGGGGCCGCGCAGGCGGCCATCAGGGCCGGCCGCGCCCTTCTGCCCCGGCTGGCCCGCGTCGCGGCGGCGCCCGCCCGCGACGCCGCCTTCCCCCGCGATCGCACGGTCCTGCTGACCGGCGGCACCGGGACGCTGGGCGCCGAGGTCGCCCGCCACCTGGTCGGCGCCCACGGTGTCCGCCATCTCCTGCTGGCCAGCCGGCAGGGTGACGCCAGCCCGTCGGCGGCGGCCCTCGTGGCCGAGCTGACCGCGCGCGGCGCCGACGTCCGGGTGGCCGCCTGCGATGTCGGCGACCGGGCGGCGACCGCGAGCCTGCTCGCCTCGGTCGACCCGACGCACCCGCTCGGCGCCGTCATCCACGCCGCCGGGGTGCTCGACGACGGCCTGCTGTCCGCGCTGACGCCGCCGCGCCTCGACGGGGTGCTGCGGCCCAAGCTGGCCGCCGCCCGCCATCTCGACGAGCTGACCCGCGACCTCGACCTCACCGCGTTCGTGCTGTTCTCCTCCGCCGCCGGCACGCTCGGCAGCCCCGGGCAGGCCGGGTACGCGGCCGCGAACGCGGCGTTGGACGCGCTCGCCGCACGCCGCCGCGCCGCGGGCCGACCGGCGGTGTCCCTCGCGTGGGGCCTGTGGGCGCCGGCGAGCGGGCTGACCGCCGAGCTGACCACGGTGGACCGGGCGCGCCTGGGCCGGCTCGGCATGGCGCCGATGGCACCCGCCCAGGCGCTGGCCCTGTTCGACGCCGCCCTCGACGGGACCGAGCCGGCGGTGCTGGCCGCCCGGCTGGACCTGGCGCGGCTGCGCCGCCAGGCCGAGCAGGGCGAGGTCCATCCGCTCCACCGCGGGCTGGTCACGGCCACACGGCGGCGGGCGCGGGCCGCGCACGCCTCCCGCCCGGCGCCGGACGCCGACCCGGGCGGCGCCGGTGGACTCGCCGCACGCCTCGCGGCGCTCGACCCGGCCGGGCGGGCCGCCCTGCTGCTGGAGCTGGTCAGCCGGCACATCGCCACGGTCCTGGGCCATGACGACGTGGACGCGGCCGCCGTGGCGGCCGACCGCGGCCTGCTCGACCTCGGGTTCGACTCGCTCACCGCGGTGGAACTGCGCAACCGGCTCGGTGCCACGACGGGTCTGCGGCTGCCGACCACGCTGGTCTTCGATTATCCGACGCCGGCGGCGATCGCGCGGCACCTGCTCGCCGAGCTGACCCCTGATCCGCCGACTCCCGGCGACCCGCTGAGCGAACTGGACCGGCTCGAGGCCGCCCTGAGCGCCGGTGGAGATCCCGACGACGAGCGGCACGCGCGGGTCGCCACCCGCCTCGCCGATCTCCTGCGGGCCTGGAACGACCGGCGGGAACCCGCCCCACCCGACCCGAACAACGATCTCGCCACGGCGACCGACGACGAACTGTTCGACGCGCTCGACCGCGAGCTGTCCACCGACGGCGGCCCGGACGCGTCCCAACTGGCCTGGGAGGGATGACGGTGGTGCGCAGCGAGGACGCGGCGGAGACGGCCCCGGCGAGCGGGACGGCCCAGCCCGCCACCGCGGCCGCCGCCGGCGGCGGTGGCGTCGAGGGCCGGCTACGGGACTACCTGCGCCGGGCGACCACGGACCTGCGCGAGGTGCGCCGGCGCCTGCGGGAGGCCGAGGAGCGCGACCACGAGCCGGTGGCGATCATCGCGATGAGCTGCCGCTACCCCGGCGGCGTCCACTCGCCGGAGGATCTGTGGACACTCGTCGCGGACGGCCGCGACGCCATCTCCGACTTCCCCACCGACCGCGGCTGGGACCTCGACGCCCTCGCGCACCCGGACCCCGAGCACCCGGGCACCTCCCACGCCCACGAGGGAGGCTTCCTCGCGGACGCCGCGGACTTCGACGCCGAGTTCTTCGGCATCACGCCCCGCGAGGCGCGGGCCACCGACCCCCAGCAGAGACTGCTGCTCGAGACCAGCTGGGAGGCCCTGGAGCGGGCCGGCATCGACCCCGCCGACCTGCGCGGAAGCGACACCGGCGTGTTCGTCGGGGTGATGTACGACGACTACGCCTCGCGGCTGCGCCCGGCGCCGCCGGGATACGAGGGCTACCTGGTCAACGGCAGTGCCCCGAGCGTGGCGTCCGGCCGGATCTCCTACACCCTCGGCCTCGAGGGCCCGGCCGTCACGATCGACACGGCCTGCTCGTCGTCGCTGGTGGCGATGCACCTGGCGGCTGCGTCACTGCGGCGGCGGGAATGCGCCCTCGCGCTCGCCGGCGGTGTGTCCGTGATGGCCACGCCCGCCGTCTTCGTCGAGTTCAGCCGCCAGCACGGCCTGGCCGCCAACGGGCGCTGCAAGCCGTTCGCCGCCGCCGCGGACGGCACCGGATGCTCCGAGGGGGTGGGGCTGCTCCTGCTCGAACGCCTCGCCGACGCACGCCGCCACGGCCATCGGGTGCTCGCCGTGCTGCGCGGCAGCGCGGTCAACCAGGACGGTACGAGCAGCCAGCTGACCGCGCCGAACGGGCCCTCCCAACAGCGGGTGGTCCGCCGGGCGCTGGCCGACGCGCGCCTGCGGCCCGACCAGGTCGACGCGGTCGAGGCCCACGGCACCGGCACGGTACTGGGCGACCCGATCGAGGCACAGGCGCTGCTCGGCGTCTACGGGCCGCACCGGCCCGCCGGGCAGCCGCTGTGGCTCGGCTCGGTGAAGTCGAACATCGGGCACACCCAGGCCGCCGCCGGTGTCGCCGGTGTGATCAAGATGGTGATGGCGATGCGGCACGCCACGCTGCCCGCCTCGCTGCACATCGACCAGCCGACGCCGCATGTGGACTGGTCGGCGGGAGGTGTCGAGCTGCTGCGCGAGCGCCGCCCCTGGCCGCGGCGGGACGGCCCGCGCCGCGCCGGTGTGTCGTCCTTCGGCATCAGCGGCACGAACGCGCACGTCATCATCGAGGAGCCCGCCGGGATCGAGAACGACGACGCCGCCGGCACGCAGGGCATCGACGGCGCGGACAGCGCGCACGGCGCGGAGGGGGCGCACCGCGCGGAGGGGGCGCACGGCGTCGACAGCGCGCAGGGCGCGCCGGACCCGAGCGGCCAGCCGGATCCCGGGCCCCATCCGTTCCTGCTCTCGGCCCACTCCGCGCCGGCACTGCGCGGCCAGGCCGCCCGCCTGCGCTCCTGGCTCGACGACCACCCCGGCGCCGATCTCGCGGACGTCGGGCACGCCCTGCTCACCACCCGCGCCCAGCTGGATCGCCGCGCGATCGTCAGTGCCCGCGATCGCGACGATCTGCGCGCGGGCCTGGCGGCGCTGGCCGCGGATCGCCCGCACCCGGCCGTGGTGCTCGGCGCGCGGCGCGCCGCGGGGCGCACCGCCCTGGTCTTCTCCGGGCAGGGCAGCCAGCGTGCCGGGATGGGCCGGCAGCTGTATGCCCGCGCACCGGTGTTCGCCGCCGCCTGGGACGAGGCGTGCGGCCACCTCGACGCGCACCTCGACCGTCCGCTGTCCGTCGTCGTCGTCGCCGCGGCCGACGACTCGCCGCACGCGCGGCTGCTCGACCAGACCGCCTACACCCAGAGCGCCCTGTTCGCCCTGCAGGTGGCGCTGGCCCGCCATCTCGCGGACGCCGGGATCACCGCGGACTACCTGCTCGGGCACTCGATCGGCGAGCTCGCCGCCGCGCACATAGCCGGGGTGCTGTCGCTCGCCGACGCCTGCACGCTGGTGGCGGCCCGCGGACGGCTCATGCAGGCGCTGCCGGCCACCGGCGCGATGGCGGCCATCGACGCCCCGGAACACGAGGTCGCCGCCTCCCTCGACGGCCTCACCGACGACCTCGCCGGGGACACGCGCGCGACGGTGACGATCGCCGCGGTGAACGGCCCCGCCGCCACCGTGGTCTCCGGGGACGCCCCCGCCGTCGACCGGGTGGCGGCGCTCTGGCGGGAGCGGGGCCGGCGGGCGACCCGGCTGCGGGTCAGCCACGCCTTCCACTCCCCGCACATGGACGCCATGCTGGCGCGGTACGGCCAGGTGGCCGCCGAGCTGACCTACCGGGCACCGAACGTGCCGATCGTCTCGACGCTGACCGGCACCCTCGCGACGGCCGATCAGCTGGGCTCGCCCGACTACTGGGTCCGCCAGGTCCGCGAGGCCGTCCGCTTCCATGACGGCGTGACCTGGCTGCGTGCCCAGGGAGTGTCGACCTGCCTTGAGATCGGCCCCGGGGCGACGCTCAGCGCGATGGCCGCCGGCCACGACCACCACCCGGATGGCACCGGCCCCGACTTCGTGGCCACCCTGGCGTCCGGCGTCACCGAGGACGACGCCGTGGCGCGGGCCATCGCCCGGGTGCGGATCGGCGCCGACCGGGTCACCTGGCCCGGCTCACGCGCCCGCGGACCGGCGGTGCATGCCGACCTGCCGACCTACGCGTTCACCCGCACGCGGTACTGGCTCGACGCGGCGCCCCAGGCGAGCGACGTGGCCGGCGTGGGCCTGGCGGCGACCGGGCATCCGTTGCTCGGCGCCGCCCTCGACCGGGCCGACGACGGCGGCGCGGTCCTCACCGGGCGCCTGTCGCTGCCCGCGCAGCCCTGGCTGGCCGACCACGCCGTCGGGTCCGCGACCCTGCTGCCCGGCTCGGCGTTCGTCGAGATGGCGCTGGCCGCCGGGCGGCACCTGGCCTGCGACCGGCTCGAGGAGCTGGTCCTGCGCGAACCGCTGTCCCTGGCCGCGCGGGAGGCGGTCGCCGTCGAGGTCACCGTCGCCGCGGCCGACCCGGCGGGACGCCGGGCGATCGAGGTGTACGCGCGCCCGGCCGACGAACCGGGGGCGGCGTGGCGGCACCACGCCACCGGCGTCCTGAGCGCTGGGGCCGCTGCGACGACGACCGAGCCCGACCTGGACGCCGTGCCCAACCCCGACCCCGGGCCCAACCC
>NZ_FZMO01000145.1 GCF_900197875.1 Frankia canadensis
GATCAGCGCGCTGACCTGCCACGCCGCGACCGCCGCGGGGATCGACCCCGACCGGATCAAGTTCAAGCGCACTGTCAGGATCATCCGGGACCGGGTCGCCACCGACCCGGCTTTTTCCCCCTGACCAGCGGGCACACACCCAGGGCGAGATCGCCACCGACATCACCCGACCGACCCGGCTCAACACCCGCCGCGAACGCACCTACCCCCACGTCGTCCGCCGCGCCCGCCACAACCAGTACCCGGTCAAGAAACCCGGCCAGCGCGGCCTCCGCCACCACGCCCCGCCCACGATCAGGCTCGCCAACCCCGTGAAACCCCAGATAGCAGCTTGATCAACTTAGCGGAAGTGGCATTGAGCCTTGGCCACAACACTCTGATGCGGACATATTGTCCGCACAAGAGAAGGCTTTGACGGGACGAAAGGGGTGGCCCGCTCGTGCCGCACCCTTTCGGTCTACGACGGCCCCACCGTACCGCTTCGTACCGCACCAGGACGAACACACCCTGCCCCGACCTCGGCCGTCAGCCCGGATCAGGCCCCCTACCTGCGGAAATACTGTCCGCGACCGCCCGAGCGGCCATGCCCAGATCGGGGGCCCGGGTGATCGGACGGCCCACCACGACCAGGTCGGCACCCGCTTCCAGGGCCTCGCCCGGGGTCGCGATCCGGGCCTGATCGGCGGCCTCCGCACCCACCGGACGCACACCCGGCGTGATGAGAGTCACGTTGCCACCGAGCTCCGAACGGACCATTCGTACCTCCCGCGGGCTGCACACAAGGGTCCGCGCGCCGGCCTCGACGGCGAGCACCGCGAGGCGCCGCACGGCGTCGTCCGGCGGCCCGGCGAGCCCGACGGCCGCCAGCGCGGCGGCGTCCAGCGAGGTGAGGACGGTCACAACGGCCACCTCGACGTCGGGGGCGGCCTCGATCGCCGCACGTATCATCGCCGCCCCCCCGGACGCGTGGACCGTGACGAAGCGAGGAAGCAACGTGGCGACCGACCGCATGCCACCGGCGACCGTTGCCGGAATGTCATGCAGCTTCAGATCGAGGAACAGGTCCAGATCGTCGAGCAGGCCCGCCTCCCGCAGGTCCGCCACGATCCCCGGGCCCGCCCGGTAGAACAGCTCCAGCCCGATCTTGAGCACCGCCGCCGACGGCGCCACCGCCGCGGCCCAGCGCAGCGCCGTCGCCCCGTCCGGCGCGTCCAGCGCGACCGCCAGCGGCGCCCGACCGGCGGGTGGCAGGTAGCGTGCCGCGCCGCTCACCGGACCGGCTCCGCCGGCACTTCGGCGGCCGGCGCGGACGGCGCGGACGGCGCGGACGGCGCGGCGAGCCCACCGCCGTCGTCCCACGCCTCACGCAGGGCAGTGTGGTACTCCTGCAGCGGCCGGACCCCGAGCTCGCCGCGCACCAGCGCCTCGATCCCCTGCACGCAGGCGGCCGCGCCCTGGATGGTGGTGATGCACGGCACCCCGGCGGCCACGCAGGCGGTGCGGATCTCGTAGCCGTCCAGCCGCGGCCCGACCCCCCACGGCGTGTTGATGACCAGGTCGATCTGCCCGGAGGTGATCATCTCCACACAGTCAAGCAGCCCCTCGGTGGGCGAGCGGTGCTTGCCGAGGACGACGGCCTTGACCCCGTTGCGCCGCAGCACCTCGGCGGTCCCCTCGGTGGCGTAGACGACGAACCCGAGGTCGGCGAGCCGCTTGATCGGGAAGATCATCGCCCGCTTGTCCCGGTTCGCCACCGACACGAACACCCGGCCGTAGGTGGGCAGCGAGGCGTACGCGGCGGCCTGCGACTTGGCGTAGGCGGTGCCGAAGCCGTCGTCGATGCCCATCACCTCGCCGGTGGACTTCATCTCCGGGCCGAGGACGGTGTCGACCCCGCGCCCGCCCGCGTCCCGGAACCGGCCGAACGGCAGCACCGCCTCCTTGACCGCGATGTGCGAGTCCAGCGGCAGGCTGGCGCCGTCCCCGACGGCCGGCAGCAGCCCCTCGACGCGCAGCTCGCCGATGGTCGCCCCGAGCATCACCCGGGCGGCGGCCTTCGCCAGCGGCACGGTCGTCGCCTTCGACACGAACGGCACCGTCCGCGACGCCCGTGGGTTGGCCTCCAGCACGTACAGCACGTCGGACTGCAGCGCGTACTGCACGTTGAGCAGCCCCCGCACGCCGACCCCGCGCGCGATCGCCTCGGTGGACACCCGGATCCGCTCGAGCTCCGAGCGACCGAGCGTGATCGGCGGCAGCGCGCAGGCCGAATCGCCCGAGTGCACCCCGGCCTCCTCGATGTGCTCCATCACCCCGGCGAGGTAGAGCGTCTCGCCGTCGTAGAGGGCGTCGACGTCGATCTCGACGGCGTCGTCGAGGAACCGGTCGACGAGCACCGGGTGCTCCGGCGAGATGGCGGTGGCCCGCTCGATGTAGTCGCGCAGCATGCCGTCGTCGTAGACGATCTCCATGCCGCGTCCGCCGAGCACGTAGGACGGGCGTACCAGCACCGGATAGCCGACCCGCTCCGCGACCGTGCGCGCCTCGGCGAACGACGTAGCCACCCCGTGCGGCGGGGAGGGCAGGTCGGCGGCGGCGAGCACCCGGCCGAACAGGCCGCGGTCCTCGGCGAGATGGATCGCCGAGGGCGGGGTGCCGACGATCGGCACGCCGGCGTCGGCCAGCGCCGCGGCGATCCCCAGCGGCGTCTGCCCACCGAGCTGCACGATCACCCCGGCGAGCGGCCCGGCCTCGGACTCGGCGTGCACGACCTCGAGCACGTCCTCGACCGTCAGCGGCTCGACGTAGAGCCGGTCGGCGGTGTCGTAGTCGGTGGACACCGTCTCCGGGTTGCAGTTGACCATGACGGTCTCGAACCCGGCGTCGGACAGCGCCATCACCGCGTGGCAGCAGGCGTAGTCGAACTCGATGCCCTGGCCGATGCGGTTCGGCCCGGAGCCGAGCACGATCACCCGCTGCCGCCCGCTGGGCGCGACCTCGGACTCCTCGTCGTAGGCCGAGTAGTGGTACGGCGTCTCGGAGGCGAACTCGGCGGCACAGGTGTCGACGGTCTTGAACACCGGGCGGATGCCGGCGCGGTGCCGGAACGCCCGGACGACGTCCTCCTTGGTTTCGAGGATCTCGGCGAGCTGCGCGTCGGAGAAGCCGGCGCGCTTGGCCCGGCGGATGCCGTCCGGGTCGCGACTCACCGTGGCCGCGATCTCGTTGAGGTAGACGAGCTGGTCGACGAACCACGGGTCGATGCCGGTGACCCGGCTGACCTCGTCCGGCTCGGCGCCGGCGAGCAGCGCCTGCTGGACGAGCCGCAACCGCCCGTCGTGCGGCACCCGCGCCGACTCCAGCAGTGTGGCCGCGTCCTCGTCCGGCGCGGTGAAGCCGAACACCGAGCCCGCGGACTCCATCGAGCGCAGCGCCTTCTGCAGCGCCTCGGCGAAGCTGCGCCCCACCCCCATCGCCTCGCCGACCGACTTCATCGTCGTCGTGAGCGTCGGGTCGGCGCCGGGGAACTTCTCGAACGCGAACCGCGGCACCTTCACCACGACGTAGTCGAGCGTCGGCTCGAAGGCGGCGGGCGTGGTGCGGGTGATGTCGTTGGGGATCTCGTCGAGGGTGTAGCCAAGCGCCAGCTTCGCCGAGATCTTGGCGATCGGGAAGCCGGTGGCCTTCGACGCCAGCGCCGACGAGCGCGAGACCCGCGGGTTCATCTCGATGACGATCTGACGGCCCGTCGCCGGGTTCACGGCGAACTGGATGTTGCAGCCTCCGGCGTCGACGCCGACCGCCCGCATCACCGCGATCGACATGTCCCGCATCCGCTGGTACTCACGGTCGGTCAGCGTCATCGCCGGGGCGACGGTGATCGAGTCACCGGTGTGCACGCCCATCGGGTCGACGTTCTCGATGGAGCAGACGACGACCACGTTGTCGGCGCGGTCGCGCATCAGCTCCAGCTCGAACTCCTTCCAGCCGAGTACCGACTCCTCGACGAGCACCTCGGTGGACGGGCTCGCCGACAGCCCGTCGGCGGCCATCCGGGTGAGCTCGGCGACGTCGTGGGCGAAGCCGCTGCCCGCGCCGCCGAGGGTGAAGCTCGGCCGCACGACCACCGGGTAGGAGAACTCGTCCCCCGCGGCCAGACACTCCTCGACGGTGTGGCAGATGGCGCTGCGCGCGGTCTCGCCGCCGACCGAGGCGACGACGTCCTTGAACGCCTGGCGGTCCTCACCGGCCCGGATCGCGTCGATGTTCGCGCCGATCAGCCGCACCCCGAAGCGCTCCAGCACGCCGGCGTCGTGCAGGGCGACGGCGGTGTTCAGCGCCGTCTGGCCGCCCATGGTGGCGAGGATCGCGTCCGGGCGCTCCCGGTCGATGATCTTCGTCACGATCTCCGGGGTGATCGGCTCGATGTAGGTCGCGTCGGCCAGCTCCGGGTCTGTCATGATCGTGGCCGGGTTGCTGTTGACCAGGATGACCCGCAGACCCTCGGCCCGCAGGACCCGGCACGCCTGGGTGCCGGAGTAGTCGAACTCGCACGCCTGCCCGATGACGATCGGCCCGGAGCCGATCACCAGGACGCTGGCGAGGTCGTCGCGCCGCGGCATCAGGACTCCCCTCCGCTGGCCGCGGCGCGGGCGCGGCGGGTGTCGGCCATCAGGTCACGGAACCGCTCGAACAGCGGCGCCGCGTCGTGCGGCCCCGGCGCCGCCTCCGGATGGAACTGCACGCTGAAGGCCGGCACGTCCAGGCACTCCAGTCCCTCGACGACGTCGTCGTTGAGGCCGATGTGGCTGGCCACGACCCGGCCGAACTCGGTGTCCGCGGCCCCGTCACGGGGCACCCGCACGGCGAAGCCGTGGTTCTGGCTGGTGACCGCGATACGGCCGGTGGCAACGTCGCCGACCGGCTGGTTCACCCCGCGATGGCCGTAGGTCAGCTTGTAGGTGTCGAAGCCCAGCGCCCGGGCCAGCACCTGGTGGCCGAAGCAGATCCCGAACACCGGCACGCCCGCGCGCAGCACCGTGCGCAGCGCGTCGACGGCGTAGTCGGCGGTCGCCGGGTCGCCCGGCCCGTTGGACAGGAACACCCCGTCCGGGTTCAGCGCCAGCAGTTCCTCGCCGGTGGTGCGGGCCGGCAGCACCCGCACCTCGCAGCCGAGCGCGGCCAGCGCCGCCGGGGTGGCCCGCTTGATGCCGAGGTCCAGCGCGGCGACGGTGAACAGCGCCGCGTCCCCGGCCGCGGGCACCACGTACGGCTCCGTCGTCGAGACCAGCGGCGCGAGGTCCGCGCCCACCATCTCCGGCGACCTGCGCACCCGCTCCAGCAGCCCAGCGGGCTCCTCCTCACCCAGCACACTGCTGATGCCGCAGCGCATCGCGCCGCGCTCGCGCAGGTGCCGGGTCAGCGCCCGGGTGTCGATGCCGCTGATGCCGACGATCCCGGCGGCGGCGAGCTCGTCGTCGAGGCGCCCGCGCGAGCGCCAGTTCGACGGCCGGCGCGCCGGGTCGCGCACCACGAACCCGGCGACCTGGATCCGCTCGGACTCGTAGTCCTCGTCGTTGACGCCGGTGTTGCCGATGTGCGGCGCGGTCATGATGACGATCTGGCCGTGGAACGACGGGTCGGAGATCGTCTCCTGGTAGCCGGTCATGCCGGTGGAGAACACGGCCTCGCCGAACGTCTCGCCGAGCGCGCCGTACGCCTCGCCGGTGAAGCTGCGGCCGTCCTCGAGCATGAGCACGGCGCGGGTCGAGGTGAGGGTGCTCACCGATCCTCCTTCAGCCTGCGTACCTCACCGAGCGGCGAGGTCAACGGGTCGACCGGTGACCGGCCGGGGTCGGGGTCGGGGTAGCGCGGATCGGCGGGGCGAGCACCGCCGTGGCGGCGCTCCCCCGGATAGCGCTCGTCCTGGCGCCTGTCATCGGCGCGGCGCGGCTCGGCACGGCGCTCGCCGCGGCGCAACCGGGGCGCGGACCGGATGGCCGGCATCTCCTGGGTGGGCTGGCCGGAGCCCGGCCGCGGCGGCCGCAGCCGGGGCGGGCGGATCCGCGGCACGGCGTGCGGGGAGGTGATGTCGCCCTTGGCCAGGTGTGCCGGCGGCGGGCCGATCAGGTCGTGCACGGCGCGCACGACCTTGGGCTGGCGGGCCCGGTCCTCGCCGCGAAAGCCCGTCTCCAGCTCGTGCCCGACGTACGACCAGGCGATGACGATCAGCCGGCCAGGCGCCGACACCTTGCCGGCGTGCGCCCGCTCGAGACGCGCGCCGCGCACGGCCTCCCGCGGGATCCAGAAGGCGTCATTGCCGCGGTCGATCCGCACGCCCGTCTCGTAGACGCTGACATAGCCGCCGTCACGCCCACCGAGACCGCGCGCGGCGATCCACTCGAGCCAGTGGCCGGCGTCGACGGTCCCGAGGTACATCCCGCGCAGCGGCGCGGCGAGCACCGTGCCGGGCTCCGCCGGCGGCTCGGGCAGCTCGGGCAGGTCCTCCTCCTGGCGCTCGGCCCGGCTGCGCCAGGCCCGGCGCATCACCCCGACCACCGCCACCAGCAGCAACAGCAACCCGATAACGAGCAGCGCGTGCAGGCCCAGGCGACTCGACCCGCCACCAGCGGCGAGGGGGACCGCCGCGGAGGCGGACAGCGAAACAGTCATACGATCTTCCCGTCGAGCACGGTGGGCCGGCCCCGCAGGAACGTGGCGCGGATCGTTCCCGGCAGGGACCGCCCCGCATAGGGTGTGTTGCGGCTGCGGCTGGCGAGCGCGTCCGCCTCGACCACCCGCCATGGTGACGGGTCGAGGAGTGTGACGGTCGCGGGCGCGCCCACCGCTATGGAACTCCCCGCGTCCGCGGCGGGGCTCGGCAGCCCTCCGATGCGGGCCGGGGCGAGCGCCATCCGCTCGGCGACGCCGGCCCAGTCGAGGCGCCCGGCGATGACCATCGTCTCCATCACCACCGACAGCGCGGTCTGCAGGCCGAGCATGCCGGGACGGGCCGCGGCCCACTCGGTCTCCTTGTCCTCCAGCGCGTGGGGGGCGTGGTCGGTGGCCACACAGTCGATGGTCCCGTCGGCGAGGCCGGCGCGCAGCGCGGCGACGTCCTCGGCGGTGCGCAGCGGCGGGTTGACCTTGAACACCGGGTCGTAGGACTCGACCAGGTCGTCGGTGAGCAGCAGGTGGTGCGGGGTGACCTCGGCGGTGACCTGCCAGCCCTTCGCCTTCGCCCACCGGATGATCTCCACCGAGCCGGCGGTCGAGACGTGGCAGACGTGCAGGCGGGAGCCGACGTGCCCGGCCAGCAGCGCGTCCCGGGCGATGATCGCCTCCTCGGCGACCGCCGGCCAGCCGGGCAGCCCGAGCCGGGCGGCGACGACGCCCTCGTTCATCTGGGCGCCCACGGTCAGCCGCGGCTCCTCGGCGTGCTGGGCGACCACGCCGTCGAACGCCTTGACATACTCCAGCGCCCGGCGCATGAGCAGCGCGTCGGACACGCAGTGCCCGTCGTCGGAGAACACCCGCACCCCGGCGGCGGAGGTCGCCATCGCGCCGAGCTCGGCGAGGCGCTGGCCGGCGAGCCCGACGGTGACCGCGCCGACCGGCCGCACGTCGCAGTGCCCGGCGTCCAGGCCCAGGCGCCACACCTGCTCGACGACGCCGGCGGTGTCGGCGACCGGGTTGGTGTTCGCCATCGCGAACACGGTGGTGTAGCCGCCGAGCGCGGCGGCGCGGGTGCCGGACTCGACCGTCTCGGCGTCCTCGCGGCCCGGCTCACGCAGATGGGTGTGCAGGTCGACGAGCCCGGGCAGCAGGATCAGCCCGTCCGCGTCGAGGAACGCGGTGCCCGGCGGCAGCCCGTCCGAATCCGGTCCGGTCGACCCGGCCGGCCGCCAGGCGGCCACCACGCCGTCCGCGAGCAGCACATCCACGGGCTCGCCCCCCAACGGGCGAACGCGCCGCAGTACCCATGCGGTACCAGCATCCCCAGCCATCACGCGACCTCCCCGGACCCGCCGCCGAGCAGCAGGTACAACACGGCCATCCGTACGCTCACCCCGTTCGCGACCTGTTCCACGATCGTCGACCGCGCCGAGTCGGCGACCTGCGAGGCGATCTCCATCCCGCGCACCATCGGGCCCGGGTGCATGACCAGCGCGTGCTCGGGCAGGGTCGCCGCGCGGTCGACGTCCAGGCCGTAGCGGCGGCTGTACTCCCGCTCGGTCGGGAAGAACGCCGCCGACATCCGCTCCCGCTGGACCCGCAGCATCATGACCACGTCACTCTTCGGCAGCACCGCGTCGAGGTCGTACGACACCTGCACCGGCCACGACGAGACACCGAGAGGCAACAGCGTCGGCGGAGCGACCACCGTCACACTGGCACCCAGGGTGGTCAGCAGCCAGACGTTGGACCGGGCCACCCGGGAATGCAGCACGTCGCCGACGATGGTGACACTGAGCCCGTCCACCCGGCCCAGCCGGCGGCGCATCGTGAACGCGTCGAGCAGGGCCTGGGTGGGGTGCTCGTGAGTACCGTCGCCCGCGTTGACGACGCTGCCCCGCACCCAGGTCGCCAGCCGGTGCGACGCGCCGCTGGCGCCATGCCGGCAGACCACCGCGTCGGCGCCCATCGCCTCCAGGGTCTGCGCGGTGTCCTTCAGGCTTTCACCCTTCGACACGCTTGACCCGCGCGCCGAAAAATTGATCACATCGGCCGACAGTCTCTTGGCGGCTACCTCGAAGGACGTGCGGGTACGGGTGGAATCCTCGAAGAACAGGTTGACCACGGTGCGCCCGCGCAGGGTCGGCAGCTTGCGCACCGACGCCTCGGCGACCCGCGCCATCCGCTCGGCCGTGTCGAGTACCAGCAGCGCGTCCTCGCGGCTGAGGTCCTCGGTCGACAGCAGGTGTCCCTTCACGTCCGCTCTCCGTTCCCCGCCGTCATGCCTGCTCGCCGGGTCATGCCTGCTCGCCGGGATCGGCCGCGCCCTCGGGCGACACGATGAGCACGCCGTCGGCGCCGTCGATCTCCCGCAGCCGGACGGCCACCGACTCGCGGCGCGAGGTCGGCATGTTCTTGCCCACGTAGTCGGCGCGGATCGGCAGCTCGCGGTGGCCCCGGTCGACGAGGACGGCGAGCTGCACGGACCGCGGGCGCCCGTAGGCGGCCAGCGCGTCGAGGGCGGCGCGCACCGTGCGCCCGGAATAGAGGACGTCGTCGACGAGGATCACCACCCGGCCGTCGACGCCGCCGTCGGGGATCTCGGTCACCTCGAGGGGGCGGACCCCGCGCAGTCGCAGATCGTCGCGATACATGGTCGGGTCGAGGGACCCGACTGGAAGATCCACACCCTCCACGGCGTGTACGCGCCGTGCCAGACGGTGCGCGAGAGGTACCCCACGGGTGGGTATACCGAGCAGGACGACACCGGCACCACCGGAGGTCTTCTCGAGGATCTGGTGCGCCATCCGGCTGACGATCCGGGTGATGTCGTCGGCGGACAGTACTGTCCGGGCTACGCCGGGACGGCGCGATGCGGGGTCGCTCGCGGCGGCAGGCGCCACGCGGCATCCCTCCTTCCCCGCCTCACGGGACGGTCCTTAAAGGAGCGGTCCCAGCGACGTTACCAGGGCACTCCGGGCGTGTGAGGGACTCGCGGCGGACCCGCCGGGTGCACCGGGCGGGGGCGCGGCGAGTCCCTCACACGCCCGGAGTGCCCTGGTA